>NZ_JBQSYW010000013.1:0-113434 GCF_052379725.1 Brachybacterium sp. 107
CGTCGGCGAGGTCGTCGGCGCCGTCGGCCGCATCGGAGATGCCGTCGTGGATGGTCGTGAAGCCCACGTAGATGTTGTCGAGGTACTGCTCGAGCACGCTCGCGCGCAGGGAGTCGGTCAGGGCGGTGCCCACCGACTTCGTGAAGTTGCCGCCCACGTAGTTGACCGAGTCGTTGGTGGTGACGGTCAGCAGCGCGGGGGCGGCCTTCTCGGCGTCGCCGCCCAGGGAGGCGACGTTCGCGGAGAAGTCCGACGGGATCTCCACGGTGGCGCCGTAGGTGCCGTCCTCCAGGCCGCGGTGGGCCTCCTCCGGGGAGACCTCGACGAAGTGGAAGACGTTCTCCTTGTCCATGTCGAGCAGGGTGTCGGTGAACTCCTGGCCCACGTCGATCGTGGTCTCCTCGCCACCCGGAGGCGTCGTGGTCGCGCCCTCGTCCTCGTTGACCACAGCGGCGGTGACCTGGTTGAGGTTGTTGCTGGGGTCGAGGAAGGACCAGGTCATGTTGCCGGAGTAGATCAGCGGCACCAGGGCCAGGCCCACCACGAACAGTGCCGCGATCGGCTTCTTCCACTCCGACGGGAGCAGGGCCGTGGCACCGCGGCCGGTGGCGGCGATGCCGCGCCCGGTGGCGGAGAAGGCACGGCCGACGGCGCGTGCGGCGGAGCCGATGGCGGACGCGACGGCACGGACCGCCGTCGAGAGGGCGGTCAGGAGAGCTCGAAGAATTCCCATCACGGGAAGTACGATACAGAGGTGTATCGAGTTTGGATATCACCCAGAAGTAAGTGTGGTGGGGGAGACGTGGGGAGCGCTCAGGAGGGCAGCTCCACCACCCACGGCTCGTGCACGAGGGCTGACGGGTCCCAGCGTTCCAGGAAGTCCGCGGCGGTGCGACAGCCGGGCAGGCCCAGGGAATCACCGATCCGGCCGACGACATCCGCCGTGCTCTCGCCGCGCTCGAGGCGGTCGCGCAGGGTCACGGCCCCGTCGCGCTTGGCCAGGCGCGCCCCGTCGGTGTTCACCGCGAGCGGCACATGGGCGTACGTGGGTTCCTCCAGCCCCAGCAGCTGCGCCAGGTACGCCTGGCGGGGCGCCGAGCTGAGCAGGTCGTCGGCCCGCGTCACCTGGTCCACCCCGGCCGCCGCGTCGTCGACCACGACCGCCAGGTTGTAGGCGACCACGCCGTCGCCGCGGCGCAGCACCAGATCATCGACGGATCCGGTGACCGTTCCGGCCCAGAGGTCCTGGACCGTCCAGTCGCGCGTCCCGGCACGCAGGCGCAGCGCCGGTTCCCGCCGCAGCTCCCGCATCCGCGCCCGGCCGGCCTCGCGGGCGGCGGGCGAGAGCTCACGGCAGGTGCCCGGATAGGCCCCGGGCGGGGCGTGCGGAGCGCTCGGGGCGTCCTGGATCTCCCGCCGCGTGCAGTAGCACTCGAAGACCAGGTCGCGCTCGACCAGGTGGGTGATCGCGGCGTCGTGCGCGGATCCGCGCTCGGACTGCCGCACCACCTCGCCGTCCCAGTCCAGGCCGAGGGCGGCGAGATCCTCGAGCTGTCGCGCCGCGGAGCCCTCCTGCACCCGGTCGAGGTCCTCGATGCGCAGATGGAAGGCCCGGCCGGTGCGTCGGGCGAGGGTCCACGCCAGGATCGCGGTGCGCAGGTTCCCCAGATGCAGATCGCCGCTGGGGGAGGGGGCGTAGCGCCCGGCCCCCGGTGTCGAGGAGGGGGTCGTTGCGGCCGGGGCATCCATGGCGCCCGAGTCTAGGGGTGCCGCGCCGTGTTCAGGGTGTGGCCGTGCCGTCCTCGGGGTCGCTCGGAAGCTCGATCCGTATCCGGCCCGTCTCGAGGAACGAGGCGTCGGGGCGGTCCTCCACGAGGCTCGTGTCCTCCTGCTCCGAGGCGATCTCGATCCTGGAGACCCTCTCGTTCGCGCCCGGGAAGTATTCCGGCAGCGAGGGCACGCCGCCGGGTCGAAGGGGATTCCTGCGCATCGTGACCACTCTTCCGTCGTCCGTCGTCCGCTGCTGGCCGCCGGGCGCCGCAGCCTGCCGGTCGCTGCAACCTTCTGGTCGCTGCTGGCCGTCGGGCGCTGCCGCCTGCGGGTGATCGCGACGCCGGCCTCTGCGAGCCTGTGGCTCAGAGGGTACGCGGCGGGGTCCGACCGGGAGGGCGGATCAGCAGGATGTCCCCCTCCCGGCCGCCGGGTGCAGCCCGACCCGGCGGGGCCGGGGCGAAACCGAGCCGTGCGGCGAGGGAGCGCGAGGGGCGGTTCGCCTCGGCGGTCACGGCGATCACCTCGTGGTCGGCGCCACCGAGACGGGGATCGGTGAGCACGGCGGCCATCGCCTCGGTGGCGATGCCGTGCCCGGTCGCCGCAGGGGTCAGCCGCCAGTAGGCGCTGAGGGACTGCTCGCCCTCGTGCTCGAGGTGCGTCAGGCCGACGACGCCCAGCAGGCCGGAGGGAATCGCCGCACCGCCCGTCTGCTGTATTGGTGCTGGTGCTGGTGCTGGTGCTGGTGCTGGTGCTGGTGCTGGTGCCTGTGCTCGCACCCGCACCGTGAGGTAGCCGGTGCCGTGCTGCTGCCACGCCTGGATCCACCGGTCCAGCACCCAGCGCATCTGCTCACGGTCGGTGAGCGGCTCGGTGAGATCCTCGGCGAAGGCGCGGGGATCGGCGTGCAGCGCGAGCAGCTCCTCGAGATCGTCCTCGCCCACGGGGGTCAGCCGCAGGCGCCGTGTCGTGAGGATCCCGCGCATGACGACGGCGCGACGACCGCCGTCGAAGGACGGGGTCGCCGCGCCGGGCACGGAATGCTCCGCGGTCAGGGTGCTGAGCCGGGACTCAGACGTCGCTGCGGTGGTTGCCGCGCTTCTCGTCGTCCGAGGCGCCGTTGCTCTGGTCGAGGTCGGAGTCGACCTTGACCTCCTTGGGGGTCGTGTCCGAGGAACGGTCGTCGCCCTTGAGCGCCTGCGCCACGTCGCCGGCGTCGGCCGAACCGACGGTGTCCGAGACGGTCGAGGAGTCGTCCTCGCTCGAGGCGGAGGCCGGGTAGTGCGCGCGGGCGAAGTCCGCGGGCGGAGCCCACGGGTCCTCGACCGGACGCGTCTTCTGCCAGGCGATGTAGCCCGCAGCGGCACCGGCGGCGGCCAGCCCGAGGACGAGCAGCACCTTGCCGGCGCGGTTCTTCTTCACAGCCGGGGTCGGGGCGAGCGCGGCCGATTTGATGTCGCCCTGGCCCTTCTCGAGCTCGCTGCGGGCCGCGTCGACGGCGGCCTTCAGCACGGAGCCGGTGGTCTCGGCGGTCTTGCGGGCGCGCGGGATGTAGTCGTCCTGCACGTCCTGCTTGAACTTGTCGGCACGCGGGCCGAGGTTCGAGGACAGCTCGGAGATCTTCTCGCCCTGCTGGCGGAAGCGCTCCTCGACGCCCGGGCCGTACTGGTCCACGAGGCCGGTGGCGCGCGAACGCGCCTCGCGGGCACCCTCGGACACGACCGGGCCGACGGTCGCGGCGAGCTTCTGGAGCTCCTCCACGGCCTTCTCGGCCCTCTGTGCGGTCGAGCCTGCGGCAGCCGCGGTCTTCTCGGCCTGCTTCTTGGCCTTCTTGGACTCACGCTTGGTGGTCAGCGCCATGAGGTTCCCCTTTCGGTCGAATCCGCCGGGTCGGGCCGACGGTGGTCCCTGGGCCGGGGCATCCCGGAGGATGACACGACCCGTGTGGCACAACTCTAACGCGAGCGAGTATGTGCGGTCCTCGGACAAAGGTCAGGTTTGCTCCCTGCCGAGCGGTCGGGCCTGGGCACAGCGGGTGTCCGCTGAGGGCGTACGGCTCCACGGAGCGCTCCGGGGCGGGCTCCCGGTGCCCGATGCGAGGTCTGTGGGAAGATGACCGCATGTTCGCAACTCTTCATACCAATCACGGGGACATCCGTCTCGAGCTGTACCCCGATCACGCCCCCAAGACCGTCGACAACTTCGTGGGCCTCGCCGAGGGCACTCGCGAGTTCACCGACGCCGAGTCCGGCGAGAAGGTGACGCGTCCCTTCTACGACGGCGTCGTCTTCCACCGCATCATCTCCGGCTTCATGCTGCAGGGCGGCGACCCGCTGGGCACCGGCACCGGCGGCCCCGGCTACACCTTCGACGACGAGATCTCGGAGAAGAACTTCAACGAGCCGTACGTGCTGGCCATGGCCAACGCCGGCAAGCGTCGCAACGCGATCACCGGTCAGCCCTCCGGCACCAACGGCTCGCAGTTCTTCATCACCGTGGGCCCGACCCCGCACCTGCAGGGCAAGCACACCGTCTTCGGTGCCGTGGCCGATGAGGACTCCAAGAAGGTCGTCGACGCGATCGACGGCGTCAAGACCGACATGCGCGATCGTCCCCTCGAGGACGTCGTCATCAACTCGGTGACCATCGAGAAGTGATCCCGTTCGGGATGCCCCGTTGAGCGCAGTCTCGGCGAGGGGCCCTTGATGGCGAGAAGGCCCGACCCCTGCTGGGGTCGGGCCTTCTTCGTGTGTGGTCCTCGTGGCTCTCGTGGCTCTCGTGGCTCTCGTGGCTCTCGTGGCTCTCGTGGCTCAGGGCGCGCGCCCATGGGCCTGCACGACGGTGGGCCCCCGGGGACCAGCGGGCCGACGGTCAGCCGATGGCCACGCCCAGCGCCGCGCCGATCCCGTAGGTGACCAGCAGGGCGAGCAGGCCTCCGGCGATTGTCCGGACGGTCGCCCTGCGGGCCTGCGCCTGACCGAGACGGGCGCTGACCATGCCCAGCACGCCGAGGGCGATCACGACGGCGGCCATGGTGACCGGCAGTCGCCAGATGGCGGGGGAGATGAGGATCGCCAGCAGCGGGATCACGCCGCCGATCGCGAAGGAGACCAGCGAGGTGATCGCGGCGCCCCAGGGGGAGACCACAGCGTCCCCCTCCACGCCGTGGCGGAACCGGGTGTGGGCGTCCAGGGCGTCGTGGCGCTCGAGGGAGTCGGCGACCGACTCCACGACGTCGTCCGGGATGCCGGTCTCGGTCAGAGCCTCGACCAGGTGGCCATGCTCGCGGCGGGGCTGTGCGGCGAGATCGGCGCGGGTGCGGGCGATGAGGGCCCGATCCGTGTCGCGCTGGGTGGAGACGGAGACGTACTCGCCCATCGCCATGGACAGGGCACCGGCGACCAGGGCGGCGAGGCCGGAGATCAGCAGCCAGCGGATGTCCGTGGTGGCACCCGCGACGCCGACCGCGAGGCCGGCCACGGAGACGATGCCGTCGTTCGCCCCGAGCACCCCGGCGCGCAGCCGGTTCACGCGCTCCGAGCGGGAGGCGCGCTCCCGCTCCAGGTCCGACGGGGCGCGGGAGGCGGAAGTGGGCGTGCTGGGGGCTGCCGGCGCAGGTCCCCTGCGAGTGCCGGGGGCACTGGAGGTGCCGGCGGCGGTCGGCGCTGCGGGGCGGGGGCGGGCCGACGGCGGTGCCGTGGGAGGGAGCGAGTCGACGAGAGCCATACCGGCACTCTAGTTGTTTGGACTCAGTACAAACAAGCAAGGTGAGGCTACGCTGACCTGCATGAACGTAAGGTGAGGCTTTCCGAATCAGGCAACTCTATCGGGCCGTAAATCCCCGGGCGGGGCCCGCGGGTCTCCCCGCGGACCCCGTCGATCCGGTGGCTCCGCTGCGCGAGCGGTGGCGCTGCTCAAGCGGTGGGCTTGGAGGGCCACCACATGCGGTCGCCGATCAGGGCGAACAGGGCCGGCACCAGCACGGTGCGCACCAGCAGGGTGTCCAGCAGCACGCCGAGGCCCACGATCAGGCCCAGCTGCCCCAGCACCACCAGCGGCAGCACGCCGAGGGCGGCGAACACGGCGGCGAGCACCACGCCCGCGCTGGTGATGACCACGCCGGTGGAGCCGACGGCCCGCACCATGCCGTTCTTCGTGCCGTGCTCGACGGCCTCGTGCCGGGCGCGGTGGACCAGGAAGATCGTGTAGTCCACGCCGAGGGCGACGAGGAACAGGAAGGCCAGCAGCGGCACCGTCACGTCGAGCGCAGGGATGTCCAGCAGAAGACGTCCGGCCCACAGGCCCAGGCCGATCGCCGCGACAGCGCTGGCCACGTTCACCGTGAGCAGCACCAGCGGCGCCACCACGGCCCGCAGCAGGACCATCAGCACCAGCAGCACCACGCCCAGGATCATCGGGGCCACCACCAGCAGGTCGCGGGTGGAATCGGCGCGCACGTCCATGGCGCTCGCGGTGGTGCCGCCCACCAGGGCGTCGGCCCCGGAGAGGTCGTGCAGGGTGTCGCGCAGTCCCTGGGCCTCGTCGATCGCGGCGGGGGACTCCGGCTGAGCGGTGCCGACGGCGGAGAGCACGGCCCAGCCGTCCGGCGTGGTGCCCGTGACCGAGGCGCGGTCGATGCCGGGCACGGTCTCGGCGGCCGCCACGGCGGCGTCCGCGGAGTCCTCGTGGACCACGATCTGGTGCGGGGCGCTCTCGCCGGCGCCGTAGTGCTCGGCCATCGCGGCGAAACCGGTGGAGGACTCGTTCGCGGAGGCGAACTGCTCATCCTGCGACAGGCCCACCCGGGTGCCGATCAGGCCCGTGGCCAGCACACCCAGGAGCAGCACGGAGATGATGGCGGCGAAGGCCGGTCGCTTGGTGACGGTGCGCGCGACGACCGCGAACGGGCCGTGCTCGGCATCGTCACGACGGGGGGCGGCGTCCGCGGAGGTCTCGGGCTTGGGCACGAAGGGCCAGAACACCTTGCGGCCTACGACGGCGAGCAGCGCGGTCAGCGGGAACAGCACGGCGACGAGGGCGACGAGCAGCCCGGCCGCGGCGGCGATGCCGAGTCCGCGGGTGGCGGGCATGACGGCGGCCAGCAGGGTCATCAGCGCGAGCACCACGGTCACGTTCGAGGCGATAATCGCCGGGGCCGTGCGGATCCAGGCGGTGCGCAGCGCCGCGCGGTGGTCGTCCGTGGCGTGCAGCTCCTCGCGATAACGGGAGATCAGCAGCAGGGCGTAGTTCGTCCCGGCGCCGAAGACGAGCACGCTGATCACGCCCGCGTCGAAGGCCAGGGCGAACTGCTCGCCGAGCATCGACGTCAGCGCGCCGGCGGCGCCGTCGGCCAGGGCCACGATCGACAGCGGGATCAGCCACAGGATCGGGGAGCGGTAGGTGAGCAGCAGCAGCACGGCCACCACGGAGATGGTGACGGCGAGGAGCGTGAAGTTCGCGCCGGAGAACGCGCCACGGATGTCGGAGCCCACGGCCGGCCCGCCGGTGACGGACACGGTGAGCTGCTCG
Source organism: Brachybacterium sp. 107 (assembly GCF_052379725.1). Classification (NCBI taxonomy): domain Bacteria; kingdom Bacillati; phylum Actinomycetota; class Actinomycetes; order Micrococcales; family Dermabacteraceae; genus Brachybacterium; species Brachybacterium sp. 107. Next base: position 7,300 of record NZ_JBQSYW010000013.1, read on the forward strand.
GGGGCGGAGTCCTGGGCCGCCGAGCGCAGATCGGTGATCATCGCATCGATCGTGTCGTTGTCCGCCTCGGAGTCGACCGTGGTCATGACCAGATCCGCCTCGCCGTCCTCAGCGGGCATGGGGCCGATCGCGTCGCGGCCGGAGACCTCGGCGAGGTCCGCCTTCAGCGACTCGATCGCGGCGGTGTCGTCAGCCGTCAGAGCGCCGCCGTCATCGCGGGTGACCACGGCGAACACCGGCTGGTAGCGGTTGCCCTCCATGGTGTCGGCGATCGCGGCGGCGCGCGAGGATTCCGAGGAGTCCGGCAGCGCGTCCATCCCGGCGGCGGGGCCGGCGCCGCGCAGGCCACCGGCCATGGCCACGAGGAGCGCGACGAACACGGCGAGCATCACCCAGGCGGAGCGGCGACCGGTGAGGGCCCCGGCGATCCGCTCGGCGAGACGGCCGAGGGGGCCGCGGGGACCGGTGGGGCCCTCGCCGACGGGCGTGGAGCCCGAGTCGGGACCGAGACGGCCCGCGGCCGACGGATCGGACGGGACGGGATCACCGGCCCGGTGGCGGTGGGTGAGCGGTGTGGATGCAGGCACTGTGGGTCCTTCGTAAGAAAGCCGCTGGTGGCGGGAAATTTGCGGTCCCCGGATCGGGTGCTTCCCACGCTATGGACGGGCCGACGGAAGGGGATCAACCGTTCGATGTATTCGCCGGACGGGCGTGGGGCTGGCGGCGGTGCTGCCAGCGGTGCTGCCGACGACAACAGCCGGGTGCGCTGTCGGGCGGGGGCCGGGCATGAGATCGGACGTGGGTGGTGGCCGCTACTCTCGCTCCATGACGCAGCGACACCTCGCCGGTGCCCGGATCCTCGCGCAGGGCCTCGCGGGCCCGCAGCGCTTCACGAGCCCGGTGCAGGCCGCACGGGAATTCGGGGCCCATCAGGGGCAGGACCTGTCCGGGGTGATGGCCTCTCTCGCCCTGCGCACCGGGGGAGATGTGGGCGCTGTCCTCGCGGCCTTCGACCGGGGCGAGATCGTGCGCGGCTACCCGATGCGCGGCACGGTGTTCGCGGTCGCCGCCGATACCCTCGCCTGGCTCACCGAGCTGTGTGCGAGCGGCCCGCTGCGGGCCGCGATCTCCCGGCGCAGCCAGCTCGAGCTCGAGGACCGCCATGTGGGCCGCGCGCAGGAGGTGCTCGAGGAGGTCGCCGCGGAGCACTCGACGCCCGGCGTGGGCCGCGGGGTGCTGCGCAAGGAGCTCGTCGCCGCCTGGGAGGCGGCCGGGATCCGCACCGATCAGGGTCGCGGCTACCACCTGCTCAGCGAGCTCATCTCCTTCGGTGTCGCCGCCTACGGGCCCTGGCGCGACGGGGAGACGGCCGTCGTGCTCGCGAGGACCTGGCTGCCCGCGGGCACGGATCTCGACGGCGCCTTCGGGGGCGACGAGGTCGCGGCCACCGCCGAGCTGGCCCGCCGGTATTTCACGACCCGTGGACCGGCGGGGGAGCGCGACCTCGCCTGGTGGTCCAAACTGCCGCTGCGCACGATCCGCGCAGCGATCCCGCTGGTCACCGAGCACCTCGAGAGCGGCTGCGCCGACAACAAGGACGGCCGCCTCCACGCCACGGCGGCCGAGGCCCGCGGGGGCGATGGTGAGCAGCTGTGGTGGCGTCCCGGCCTCGCCGAGGAGTACGCGGCCCGGGAGAAGGAGACGATGGCAGAGATGCTGCTGCCCGGCTTCGACGAACTGGAGCTCGGCTACCCTGACCGGCTCTATCTCCTGGACCAGGAGCGGCACCACGCGCTCGTCCCCGGGAACAACGGGGTCTTCAAGCGTGCGGCGATCCGTCGCGGCGAGGTGGTCGGCACCTGGACGCGGAAGGGACCCGCATGGAAGCGGTCTCTGGATCTCACCGAGCTGCGTCCGCTCAGCGCCCCGCAGCGGAAGAGGTTCGCGACGCTCTTCACGGCCTTCCCGTACACGGCGCCCTGACCCGTCGGCCCCGGGACTGGGCGGCCCGCCCGTCGGCCCGCCCGCCCGTCGGCCCCGCCGCCGCGCGCCCGTCGGCCCGCCCGCCCGTCGGCCCCGCCGCCGCCCGCCCCGAACCGCGAGGCACCGCAACGGCCCAGGTGCTCGTGATGGAATGACCCCATGGAACGCCCCAGCTACGGCTACAGCGCCGAGGACAATCCGGACCCAGCGCAGCAGACGGCCCCCGTCTGCCCTCGCCACCCCGACCGGGTGAGCTACGTGCGCTGCAAGCGCTGCGAGCGTCCGGCCTGCCCGGACTGCCAGCGATCCGCCTCGGTGGGCATGCTGTGCGTGGACTGCGAGCGCGAGCTCAGCAAGCAGCAGGCCGCCTCACGCCCCCGCAACGCCATGGGCGGCGGCATGGGCCGCAGCAAGCCCTATGTCACCTACACCGTGATGGCGCTGTGCATCCTGGCCTACCTCGGCCAGACCTTCGTGCCCGAGATCGTGTACCAGTTCGGGGTGTTCGCGCCCTTCCGCATCCTCATCATGCCGTGGACCTTCCTCACGGCGGGCTTCCTGCACGGTGGGGTGATGCACCTGCTGCTGAACATGTACGCGCTGTACATCGTGGGGCAGTACCTCGAGCCGACCATGGGCCACGCCCGATTCGCAGCGGTGTACTTCGCCTCGCTCATCGGCGGGCACACGGCCGTCTACCTCCTGACCGATCCGATGAGCAACGCCTGGTACGGCGGCACCCTCGGGGCCAGCGGCGGCGTGTTCGGCCTCTTCGCGGCCATGTTCATCGTGAACCGCCGCCTGGGCGGACAGACCGCGCAGATCGTGGTGCTCATCGCGCTGAACCTCGTCATCACCTTCACCTTCCCGAACATCTCGTGGCAGGGCCACCTCGGCGGCCTCGTGGTGGGCGGCGCGCTCACGGCGGCCATGTTCGCCCTGCGCCCGAAGGCGAGCCCCGGCGAGGACAGGCAGGCCCTGGCCAAGCGGTCGGCACTGCTCCACGCCGCCTGCGTGGCCGGCGTCGTGCTGCTGTGCGTGGCGGCGATCATCGTGAAGACTCTGATGCTCCCCCTCTGAGCAGGACCTCGCCCCGGCAGGAACCTGTCCGGGCACACCCCACCGTGCACGGGCCGGTGCAGCCGACGACGCTGCGCCGGCCCGTTCCGTGTCGTTCCGTTCCCGTGCGACGTGCTTGTGCGTTGGCGGGCGCTGTGTCTCGGCGCCCCGGCACCCCGGCACCCCGGCACTCCGGCGGCCCTGCGCCCCCGCATTCTTGTGGCCTGCGAACCGGGGCGAATGACAACGGTGTGACTATCCCCAGTTGTGGACAACATTGGGGACGGACTGCGATCGAGTGGGGGATGTGGGCCGCGGGGTGTGGAAAACCGGGGATGGAGTGTGGACAGACAGTGGGGAAAGCAATCCGGCGACGGTTGACTTCCAGGCCTCATCCCCGCGATCCACAGCGCGTTGACCTCCCTCTGGACTTGATCGGGGCACTCCGGGCCCCACATATCGCGGACTGTGCGAAAAATCGCCGATCTCGCGATGACCTGCAGTGATGGTCGCCTCATTGAGCGGAGGTCAGGAGCGGGAACGGCGCGGATGGGGCCGCCGGACGGGTTATCCTCAACGCCTGGCGCGACACGCCGCATGCGACGCCCGTACCTGCGGAACTACAACTCTGTCATTCGTCCACCACTGTGGAGAGTCTTGTGGATAACCTCTGGATTCAGGCGTGGCAGGGTGTGGACGGAGTGTGGTCATCCACCATGAAGGCGGCTGTCCACAGCCCCGGAGCCCCACGGAGGGCCGCTCTGTTCACCGTCGCCGACATGTGGTAGCGCCGTCGGCACGGGGTGTCGCGTGGATCAGTGCTCGGTGCCGCCGGTCCGTGCGATGTCGACGTCGGTCTCCCGGATCGTCCCGACCATCGACACCAGGGCTGCGGCCGCCGCCTGAGGGGCCACGACGTCTGCCGACGGGACGTGCACGAATCCGCCTCGCACACCCGCCAGCTCAGAGTCGGTCGCGAGCAGGTGCTGGAGGCGGTAGAAGACGTCGTTGCACACGTAGGTCCCGGCGGTCTGCGACACCGAGCCCGGGATCCCCGCCTCGCCCAGGGCGGCGACCATCGCCTTGATTGGCAGGCTCGTGAAGTGGCCGACGGGGCTGCCCGGCACCACCGGCTCGTCGACGGGGGAGGCGCCCGCGTTGTCGGGGATGCGGGCATCGCGCACGTTGATCGCCACCCGCTCGGGGGTGACCCCGCTGCGGCCTGCCGCGAGCCCCACGGCGATCACCAGGGCCGGACGATGCGTGCGCACGGCCTGCTCGAGCAGGTCCCCGGCTCTCCCGAACGCCACGGGCAGCTCGAGGGCCTCGACCCGCAGGCCGCTCTCGCGCAGCACGGGCAGGGCTCGCGAGACCGCCTGCCAGGACTCGTTCTCCACAGCCCCGGCGAAGGGCTCGAAACCGCTCAGCAGCACATCGATCGTCATGCGCACAGCCTACGGAGCGGGCAGGACGAGCGGGGCGGAGGGAGGCGGTCGATATTCGGGTGGGCGACGACGGGACCTGGCGCTACCCTGGGGCGATGTCGCTCACGCCCGACCTCGCTGCCCTGTTCCCGCCCTTCGGGCTGCTCCTGCGCGCGGGAGACCTCACCCTGCGCATGATGCGCGACGACGACCTGCCCGAATACGCCGCGCTGCTGCGTCGGCCGATCTTCGCGAACCCCGACTCCCCGGAGGTTTTCCCCTGGTACCGGACCGATCCCGACACCAGGGTGCGCCAGGCGCTGAGCTTCAACTGGCGCCTGCGCGCGGGAGTCTCCCCGGAGGAATGGCAGCTGCCGCTGGGCATCTGGGCGGGCGGCCGGATGATCGGCTGCCAGGACGTCAGCGCGAAGCGGTTCGCGGAGCGACGCACCGTCACCACCGGTTCCTGGCTGACCCTCGATGCGCACGGCAAGGGCTACGGGAAGCTCATGCGGCAGGCGATGCTGGTCTTCGCCTTCGACCACCTCGGCGCGCAGCGGGCGGAGTCCTCGGCCGTGCTCGGCAACGCGCCCTCGTTCGCGGTCTCGCACGGCTGCGGGTACGTCGACAACGGCACCGCGATGGGCCCGCAGCCCGGGCCGGGGATCGTCGAGCAGCGCTTCCTGCTCACCCCGGACCGCTTCGTGCGGCCCGCGGTGCCGGTCGGGGTCGAGGGAGTCACTGACCAGTTGAGGGAGCTGCTCGGCGCCTAAACCGGGCAGCTGCCCAGGGGTCGGGAGGGTCGGGCGACCGGAGGTCCCGGTCACGATGGGATCCGTAGCGTCCGAGCGTCTTGGGCGTTCCGGGCGGGCCGATGAGCTCGGGCCGCTCGAGCTGCCGGAGGAACCCTGGCAGCTCGAACGGCCCGAGAGGCTGCTCCGCGCGAACGCGTCAGCAGTAGGCAGTGGTCTTGCTCGTGCGCACGTACGTCTTCGTCGCCTTGTGAGAGCCGCCCTTGTACTTGCAGGACTCGATGAGCTTGCCCTTGTTCGTGTAGGTGCGGGCGGTGTCGCCGGTGTTGTTCCAGACGTAGCCCTTGTTGTTCCAGTACACGGTGCTGGCGGTGTTCTTGCCCTTGCCCGTGCGGATCGTGAGGGTCTTACCCGGCTTGAGCTTCGTGCCCTTGGGGAAGGTGAACTTCTTCGGGCCGCTGTCACGGATCGTGTAGCCGGTGAGCGTGAGGGTCTTCTTCCCGGTGTTCTTCACCTGGATGTACTCCTTGTTGAACAGCTTGTTCTTGGAGTAGTCCTTGCCCGGCGGATCGTAGTAGACCTTCACGATGTCCAGCGGCTTCTTCACCGCGGCCTCGGCGGCAGGTGGAGCGATCCCCACCATGCCCACGACCAGCAGGGCGGCGAGGAGCATGGTCAGGAAACGGGCGCGCGACACAATAGAGGAGAGCATGGGTGCCTCTGAGGGTGAGGGCGATCCGCGGGTGGCCGGTCGGGACGCGACGGTGCGCCCGGGGCTCCTCAGGATCGAGGTGGTTGATTGTGGAAGTAATGTAACCCGCCCGGCGCCTTCGCGCCAGAGATTCTGCGCAGTTGCCCAGCGATGCGCGTCACAGCGCGTTCTTCCTGGTCAGCTCCTCGCTCAGCGACCATGCGGCGACCCGGTGCCGAGGTGGGAGCCGACGCGATCACGTCGGCTCCCACCGCTGGCTCACATGGAGTCCTGCCACGCCTGGTAGAGCGCTGCGAAGCGGCCGCCCTGGGCGACGAGCTCCTGCGGGGAGCCGTCCTCGACGACCTCGCCGCCATGCACCACGAGCACCCTGTCCGCGATCATCACGGTGGTCAGGCGGTGCGCGATGATCAGCGAGGTGCGGTGCCCGAGGAGCTTCGAGAGCCCCTCCTGCACCATGCGCTCGCTGGGGATGTCCAGCGAGCTGGTGGCCTCGTCGAGGATCAGCACGCGCGGATCGGCGAGGAAGGCGCGCGCGAAGGAGATCAGCTGACGCTGACCGGCCGAGACGCGCCCGCCGCGCTTGTTCACATCGGTGTCGTAGCCGTAGGGGAGCGACTCGATGAAGGAATCCGCTCCGATGGCTCGCGCGGCGCCCTCGATCTCCTCGCGGCTCGCCCCGGGCTTGCCGAGCGCGATGTTGTCCGCGACGGTCCCGGAGAACAGGTACGCCTCCTGGGTGACCATGACGATGTTGCGGGTGAGGTCCTTCATGGAGATGTCCCGAAGGTCCACGTCGTCCAGGCGCACGCTGCCCTCGGTCGCGTCGTAGAAACGGCTGATCAGCTTGGCGACCGTGGATTTGCCGGCGCCCGTCTGGCCCACCAGGGCGATCGTCTGCCCGGCGGGGATGTGCAGGTCCATGGGCTTGAGCACGAGCGGCCCGGACTCGGTGTACCGGAAGGCCACGTCCACGAAGTCGACCTTGCCGGATGATGTCGGCAGCGGCGTGGGGTTCTCCTTCTCCTGCACGTGCGGCTGCACGGCCAGGAGGTTCGCGATCTTCTCGAGCGCCGCCACAGCGGACTGGAAGGCGTTGTAGAAGTTCGCGATCTCGTCGACCGGCTGGAAGAACCGGCGGGAGTAGAGCACCAGCGCGACCAGCACGCCGACCTGGAGGTTGCCGTCGAGCACCCGGAAGCCGCCCACCAGCAGCACGGCGGCGATGGTCACGTTCGCGAGGATGCGCAGCGCCGGCTGGTAGATGCCGAACACGTTGACCGAGCGCAGCGAGGCGTCGCGGTAGTCCTGGGCGAGGGTGTCGAACTCCTTCTGGTTGCGCTCCTCCTTGCGGAACGCCTTGACCGCGCGGATCCCGGCGAGGGCCTCGACGAAGTGCACGATCAGCCGCGCCGAGTGGGTGCGGATCGCGCGGTACTCGATGCGGGAACGCTTCTGGAACCAGATGGTCAGCAGCACGCAAGGGATCAGCATCGCCAGCATCACCACGCCGGTCACCCAGTCCATGGTCACGATCAGCACGATCGTGAACACCATGGACAGGAACGCGCCGACCATGACGTTCACGCCCGAGTCCAGCAGCTCGCGCAGGGCCTCCATGTCCGAGGTCTGGCGCGAGACGATCCGGCCCGAGGTGTAGTTCTCGTGGAACTCGAGGTCCTGGCGCTGCGTGAAGCGGAAGACCCTGCGGCGCAGGGACAGCAGCATCTTCTGGCCGACGACGACGGACTGGCGCACGTACCCGAAGGTCAGCAGACCGCCGATGATGGCCGCGGCGACGTTCAGCGCGGCCGCCTGGATGGCAGGGACCGGGTTGCCGGCCTTCAGCTCGGGCAGGCCGGTGTCGATGCCCCAGGCGATGATCGTCGGGCCCGCGACCACGGCGAGCTGGGCGACGACCACCATCAGGGCCATCAGCAGGAACTGCTTCTTGACGGGGGAGATCAGTTCTCGCAGCAGTGCGAAGGAGCGCTGCCGGGAGGCCTTGTTCTCGGCGGCGGTGGGGGCATCCTGGTTGTCGTCGTCCTTGTCCTGTTCGACGGTCGTGGCGCTCATCGCTGCTCCCCCTCCCCGGCGGCGTCGCGGATCGCGGACAGCTCGAGCTCCCCGGTGAGGGTCTCGATGTCCTGGTCGCGGCGGGCTTCTTCTTCCTGGTTGGCGATCACCCAGCGGTAGCGCGGGGAGGTCTTCAACAGGTCCGCATGGGTGCCCACCTCGATCACGCGACCGTGGTCGAGCATGGCCACCCGGTCGGCGAGGGCCACGGTGGAGGTGCGGTGGGCGACGATCAGCGTGGTCGTGCCCGCGAGCACCTCGCGCAGGCGACCGGTGACGGTCTCCTCCGTCTTGGTGTCCAGCGCGGACAGCGGATCATCCAGCAGCAGCACGGCGGGCTTGGCCGCGATGGAGCGGGCCAGAGCCAGGCGCTGACGCTGGCCACCGGACAGGCTCATGCCTTCCTCGCCGATGGGAGTGTCCACCCCGTCGGGAAGGTCGAACGCGAAGGTCGCGTCGGCCGTGCGCAGGGCGAGGTCGAGCAGCTGCTCGCGCTCCGCCTCGGGGAGCGTCGGATCTGCTCCCAGCAGCACGTTCTCGCGCACCGAGTCGGAGAACAGGGTGGCGTCCTCGAAGGCGAACGCAGTGAGGGAGCGCAGGGCGATCAGGTCCATGTCGCGGATGTCGACGCCGTCGATCGTGATGGTGCCGCCGGTGACGTCGTACAGGCGCGGGACCAGCTGCAGCATCGTGGACTTGCCACTGCCGGTCACGCCCACCAGGGCCATCGTCTCACCGGGACGGATCTCGAGATCCACGCCGTCGAGGACGTCGGGGACATGCTCCGGGGCATCCTCGTAGCGGAAGTGCACACCCTCGAGGCGCACCGCTCCGAGAGCTCGGGCCGGGTCCACCGGAACGGGGTGCTCCGGGGAGGTGATCCGGTTCTCCTCGTCCATGACCTCGTAGTGACGGTCCAGGGCGGTGGTCGCGTTGACGGCCTGGCCCAGGAGCATGCCGAGCTGCCGCACCGGGCCGACCACCAGGGTGGCGGTCGCGAAGTACGAGGCCAGCTGCCCCGTCGAGATCGAGCCGCCCGCGGTGAGGTACAGGCCCACCAGCAGGGCCACACCGAGTGCGAGCTCCGGGAGCATGAACATGAACATGTCGAAGCGCGCGATGGCGGTCGCCTTGCGCACCTCGGTCTGGCGCAGCTCCTCGGCCTGCTCGGTGAAGCCTTCGAGGGCCGACGGGCCCCGCCCGAAGGCCTTGAGCACGCGGATGCCCTGCACCGACTGCTCGATGGTGGTGGCCAGGTCGCCGTTCTGGTCCTGCGAGGTGCGCGAGAGCACCGAGAAGCTGCGGTTGAAGCGGTAGGCGATCACGGAGACCGGCACCGCGGCCAGGAAGAAGATGATCGCGAGGATCCCCGAGGAGCGCCACAGCAGGGCCATGCCCACGATGACCGTGACCGAGCTGGTCACCGCCATGATCATGCCGAAGGCGATCCAGCGGCGGATCTGGTTGATGTCCGTGAGCATGCGCGAGAGCAGCTGCCCGGACCCCCAGCCGTCGTGGAAGGAGACCGGCATGTTCTGGATCTTCTCGTAGAAGTTCACGCGGATCTGCTTCTCGACCGTGGTCGAGGGGGCCACGGCGAACGTGCGTCGCAGCCAGATCAGGGACGCCTCGAGCAGACCGAGGGCCAGCACGATCGCACCACCGGTCCAGATGGTCGCGGCGACGGCGTCGGATTCAAGGCGGTTGACGATGTATTCGAGGACCTGGGGGATCATCAGCGCCACGAGGGACGCGGTGAGGGCGCTGAGAAGGCCCAGGTAGAGGCGGAATCGGATAGGGCGGACCGTCTGCCAGAGGCGGCTCATGGTGCCGAGCATGGGGAAAGGAGTCCTCAGGGATTGCGCTGTCCCGGCGGTCGGGACGAAGTCTTAGCCTAGTCAACTATCCCGACGACCGATAGCGCATTCCGCGCGCGTTGTGAATCGATCACCGCCTCGACCGCATCCCTGCCCGTCGCCCCGGCCTCGTTCATGGCGATCACGAGGCGGGGTGAGACGTCACCCGCTAGAGGCTTCGCTCCGTTCGACACGTCGGACCCTCAGGATCTCGAAGACGATGCCTACGAGGAGCACCGCGGCGAGGATCAGCCGGATCACCGGGATCTCGCCGCCGCCCAGCTCGCTCGCGGCGGCACTGAGGAGCAGGCCCAGGGCGAATCCGAGGGCGAGACCGTTCGTCAGATTGCGCATCCCTCCACCCTCGGCCGTCCAGCCGAGTGGGGCGGGGGCGTCTCAGGCCTCGTCGGCCGGTTCGACCGGGCTCCACTCGCTGTAGGCGGCGTCGGAGAGCAGCGCTGCGGCGCTGGCGGTCGCGGCGGTCACGGTGAGCACTGCCGGCCAGGAGCCGATCTTCTTCGCGAGCGGGTGCGAGAGGCCGAAGCCGAGCACGTAGGTCGCGCCGAGCACGGCCGTGGTCCCGGCCCCGCGACGGGCCAGCCAGGTGCGCCCGGCGTAGATCCCGGCCGCGGCGAGCACCACGCCGCCCAGCGGACGGATCCCGGTCTCGCGGGCGGTCAGCCAGCCGCCGATCAGTCCGGCGGTGACGACGGAGGCGGTGTTGACGGATTCGGCAGGCTTGATCGTGATGCTCATGGCCGGGAGCCTACGCCGGGCCGGTGTGCGGACTCTGAAGCAGAGCAGCCCGTCACCGCACCACGGCGATGCCGTGCGCGGGCACCACGCCCGGTGCCGCCGGGCCCACGCCGTCGAGCATGTCGGCGCCGCTGACGGACTCCACCACCTCGCCGGGAGCGGGCCGGTTCTCGTCGCCGAGGTTCAGCACGAGGGTGAGCGCGGAGTGCTCGCCGCCGTCGGCGCTGTCCTCGTCGCCACGGGGGCTCAGCACGATCTCGGCGTAGGTGTTCTCGAGGGACTCCTCGCGCACCACGACGCTCGCCTCGGCGAGCCAGGGCTCGCGCCGGCGCAGGGAGAGCAGTCGCTGGTGCACCTCGAGGATCCTCGGGGAGGCCTCGGGGCGCAGCACGACAGGATGGGTTCCGGCGGCGGACTCGGCAGGGTCCTCGGGGAACGACGGGCGCACCGCGTCGTCGCCGCCGGGTCGCTCCTCCTTGACGCCGGTGGCCCCGAACTCGTCTCCCGCGTAGACGGCGGGGATGCCGGGCAGCAGCGCCAGCAGGGCGTAGGTGGCGGCGAGGTCCCGGCCGTCGGTGAGCTGGGAGGCGATGCGGGTGGTGTCGTGGTTGCCCACGAAGGTCAGCGGGTGCGCGCCCCCGTCGGCCTCGAGGAACTCCTGGTGGCGACCCAGCGCATGGGCGAGCTCGAAGAGGTTCCCGTCGCGCAGCGCGGACCAGATCGCCTTCCACAGCTCGTACTGGGTGACCGAGTCCGCGCCGGAGGCCGCGGCGAACGCGGGATAGTCGCCGTGGATGACCTCGCCGAGGATCCACGCGTCGGGGTGCGCGGCGCGTACGCGCTGGATGATCGGGGCCCAGGCGTCGACCCCCGCGGCGTACATCGCATCCAGCCGCCAGCCGTCGACCCCGCGGTCCAGCCACAGGCACATGATGTCCACGATCGCGTCCTGCACCACGGAGTCGCCGAGCTCCAGCTCCACCAGGTCGGCGTTGCCCTCGAAGCCGTAGGGCTGGTCCCCGGACCAGCGGATGTGGGCACCTTCGGGGCTGCCCGGCCCGGTGGAGATCGCCCGACGGGCCACCGGATGCTGATCGGAGACATGGTTGAACACGCCGTCGAGCACGAGGCGGATGCCCCGCTCCCGGCAGGCCGCGATCAGCGCGTCGAAGTCCGCGTCGTTCCCCAGGCGCGGATCGAGGCGGCGATGGTCGAGCGTGTCATAGCCGTGGGAGACGGAGTCGAAGATCGGGTTGAGGATCAGCACGTTCGCGCCGAGGCCCACGAGATGGTCGAGCCATCCGGTCAGGCGTCGCAGCCGGTGCACGACGTTCTCGCCGTCGGCGCCGCCGTAGCCCTCCCCGCCCAGGTCCTCGCGGTGCTGGGGTGCGCCGCAGAAGCCCAGCGGGTAGACCTGCCAGCAGATCGCGTCGCGGATCCAGCTCGGTGCGGACGGCGCAGTCGTGTTCATGCGCCCATCGTAGGCGGGACGTGGTCGAGGGGCACTGCTTCAATGGGCACTGCGCCATTCTCTCCTGCGGCGCCCGTCGACCTCTGGAGTGATCACCGATGATCCGTATGCGCACCGACTTCTTCGCCGAGTCCCTCGGCATGGGCACCTCGATGGTGGTGCTGATGCCGCAGGCCGCCTCCGGGATCGGCATGGAGGGGGCCGACGCCGGCCAGGCCCCGGGCGACGGCGTGCCGGTGCTCTACCTCCTGCACGGACTCAGCGACGACTGCACGATCTGGGAGCGCCGCACCTCGATCGAGCGGTATGCGACCGAGAAGGGCATCGCCGTGGTGATGCCGGAGGTGCGGCGCTCCTTCTACTGCGACGAGGAGGCGGGGGAGAAGTACTGGACCTACGTCTCCGAGGAGCTCCCGGAGCTGGTCGCGCGCACCTTCCACGTGTCCACCGCCCGCGAGGACACCTTCGTGGCGGGCCTGTCCATGGGAGGGTTCGGCGCGTTCAAGCTGGCTCTGAACCATCCGGATCGCTTCGCCGCCGCCGCGAGCCTCTCCGGCGCGATCGACCTGCTCTCGATGGACCTCAGCGCCCGTGATGCGGCCTTGGCTCCGCGCATCTGGGGGGATCGCGATCTCGCGGGCACCGCCGATGACCTGCTCGGCCTGGTCGGCTCCGTCGACCCGCAGTCGCTGCCCGCGCTGTTCCTGGACTGCGGCACCGAGGACGGCCTGCTCGAGCAGAACCGGCGCTTCATCGACACCGCCGAGCAGCACAGCGTGGACCTCACCTCGCGACTGCGCCCCGGCGACCACGCCTGGGAGTTCTGGGACCAGGGCATCCAGGATGTCCTGGACTGGCTGCCGATCCGCGGGTGAGAGGACCGGGCCCCGCGCGAGCTGAGATTCAGTGCGGGGCAGGGTCAGGGGCAGAGTCAGCGCCCGGCTCGGCTGTACGCGCTCAGCGCCCGGCGCGGGCGTACAGCCGCTGCGCCTTCTCCCGGCTCACCGGCTTCGCGAGGCCGACGATTCCCATCACGAGGCAGGTGATCGGTCCGGCGATCACCACCCACACGCCGAGCGGGACCATGATGAACGCGGGCCACAGGGCATTGTCGGCGACGACACCTGCCTCGACCAGCGGCAGGAGGATGCCGAGCAGGAAGGTGAAGAACAGGATCGTCGCGAGCAGGGAGACCGCTGCGAAGATCGCCGCACGGGTGCCCACCGACCGCGCCACCGGGTTCTTCCTCCGCTGGAGCAGCCCGGTGATCAGCATCGCGAGCGAGGGGGCGAGGATCGAGAGCCCAGGGATCCCCAGCAGTCCGAGGAGCCCGAGCGACCAGGCGATCCGCCCGTCCCGGCCGACGGTGGTCGGGAAGTGCTCCGGGCGCATCTCGTGGGCCGCGGGGTGCACCGCCCAGGCCTGCGGCGGCACCGGCCCGACCTGCTGGGAGGCGTCGGACGAGTACGCGGGGTCCTGCGGGGCTCCGGGCACGGGGGGATTCGACATGAGGTCAGAGTAGACGGACCCGCGCGGACATCCCGGCACGACATCGGACGTCAGCGGTGGCTCGCGGCTCGACGCTCAGCCGCCGACGAGGGCGACGAGAGCGGCGACCAGCCATATCGCCACATTAGCGACGAGGGATCGGGCGCCGACCGGATGGGCGTTGACCGCGGCCCGCCCGGTCAGGCCCTCGGCCGTCGGAGCCGGACGGTGCCAGGTGCGCCACGTCGCCACCCCCGCGCCGGCGGCGCACAGCGCCAGCACCGCCCACCAGGCGATCGCCATCCACCCCGTGATCGGGAGCACCAGCGAGGCGACGATGAGCAGCACTCCCGCGCCGCACGCCTCGAGCACCACCCGGCCCGGATGCGTCCAATGCCGCAGCTGGGCGACGGCCGCGGGGACCATCATCACCAGGAGGAACAGGGGGACGACAAGGGTGAGGAGCAGGTTCACAGCGAAACGCTCCCGTCGAGGATCCCGACCCCGAGGTCGTCCGGGGAGAGCGCGGAATCCGTCATCAGCACCACCCCGCGGCCGGAGTCCTGGTTGAACCCGCAGAACGCCGCGAATCCACCGGTCATGCCGTTGTGCTGGACGAGGGACTCCCCGGCGTCGGTGGTACGCAGGCTCCACACGATCCCGACCGCGCTGTCCTCGCCGCGCTCGACCAGGGGCTCCAGGCCGGCGGCCCCCGGATTGGAGCCGTCCTGCATCGACGCGAGGTAGAGCGCCATGTCGTGCCCGGTGGAGCGGATCCCGCCCGCCGGACCATAGCCGTGCATGGTCCAGGCGCCGGCGGAGAGCCCCGATCGGCCATGGCCCCGCGGGGCGTCGGCCCCGATCTCGTCGAGGCGGAACGGGGCCCTCGTCGACGTCATCCCCAGCGGGTCGAGCAGGCGGGAGCGCAGGAGTTCCTGCCAGCTGACGCCGGTCGGCGCGGCGAGCAGCTGGCCGAGGAAGGCGACCCCGAGATTCGAGTAGGCGTACTCCCCGCGATCGGAGAGCGACGCATCCAGAGCGGCGTCGATCACCCCGTCGACCGAGGAGCCGGAGTAGGGGTCCTTGCGCAGGAAGTTGATCGGCAAGCTGGCAAGCACTCTCGTCAGAGGCAGCCGCGGCAGCCCCGAGGACTGCGAGGCGATCTCGGCGAGGGTCACGTCGGCCGCTTCGGAGCCGGCGGCTCGCTCGCCGAGGATCTCGGCGACGGTGGTCTCCAGGGAGACCTCGCCGCGGTCGACGGCGTCCATCAGGAGCGCGCCGGTGAAGGTCTTGGTGACGGAGCCGATCTCGAACTCCGTGGTCTCGTCGGCCCCGAAGCCGGCGAATCGCTGCTGGTCCCCGTCGGTGACGACGGCGGAGACGTGGCGATGGCCGCCGAGGTGCGGGCGCAGCGCGGCGGCGAGCTCCGCGTCGCCGTGGACGTCTCCGAGTCGAGCCGGGCGAGGGCCCGCGGCGAGCCCGCTGAGGGCGAGGATCGCGCCTGCTCCGGCGGCGCCGGCGAGTGCGGTGCGGCGTGTGGTGGCCCGGGACGGCGGGGTCGTCGTCGGCGCAGGATCGGCGAGGTGAGGGTCGGACGGCTGGTCGTCGAGCGGTGAGCTCATGGTCATCCTTTCTCGAGGGCGGTGATGATCGCCAGCAACGGGACCACCCGGGAGGCGGGGATGCTCCAGCTGCCGCGGCGCGGGGACGTCGCCCAGCCGCCGCTCTGCAGGGCGGAGAGGTGGTGGTAGGCGACGCCGGTGGAGCCCAGCTCGAGCGCGTCGACGATCTGCGCGACGGTGTGCTCGCCGTCCAGGAGGCGGCGCAGGATCGCCAGGCGCAGCGGATGACCGAGCGCCGCGACGGGCTCGGCGTGCTCCGCCCAGTCGGCGGCCAGCAGGTGCTCGACGGGTCGGCCCCATTGGTACTCGAGGTGTCCGAGCCCGACGTCGACGGCGCCCGCGAACACCACGGCGCCGGGGGAGGGTTCGCGCGCCGTGAGGGCGGTCAGGGCCCAGAACGGATCCGCGTCATCGGTGGATCCGACGGCGTCGCTGGCTCTGCTGCTCTCGGCGCCTTCCGGTGCGGAGGTCGGGGCCGACGGGGGAGTGCTCGGGGCGCGGTCCTCGAGCTCGTGCACCCGCATCTCGAGCGCCTCGAGGCGGGCGAGCAACGGATCGGCAGGTGAGTCCTGAGCCATGGTGCCCCTCTCCGGTACGACGACTCCTTCAGATTATCCGTAAATCCGGAAAAGTAAAGAGTCGGTCTCGGAGGCATGGAGGAGACATGGACGTGTGCGCCGCGCGGCGCCTGCATGCGGCACGATGTCGAACAGATCTGCGCCGATGTCGTCCGTCGTCGGCCGCACCCTCGACCTCAGGAGCGACCATGGCCCTCTTCGCCGTGCAGTACACCTACACCGACGACGCCGAGAAGACGCAGGCCGTGCGGCCGGAGCATCGCGATCACCTGCGCGAGCTCCTCGCCGCTGGAACCCTGCTGCTGGCAGGGCCGTTCACCGGCACCCCCGGCGGTCTGCTGGTCGTGCGCGCCGACTCCGAGGAGGGTGCGCTGGCCGCCCTCGACGGCGACCCCTTCCTGCGCGAGGGCGTGATCATCGATCGCAGCGCGCGGGAGTGGTCCGTCTCGATCGGCGAGCTGCCCGGCGCCTGAGGCGAGGGTCGGTCCGGCGTCGGTCTTCGAGGTGCATCGGGCGCTGTTCCGGCGTCGGTCACGGGGGTGCATCGGGCGCTGTTCCGGCAGTCGTGCCCACTGGCGCGTGGTGTGCAGCCTCGCCCCTAGAGAGGCAGCCTGTACGCCAGGCGCCACTGGATACGGCGTTACGGTGAGTTTCCCTCGGGCTGGTCCCCACCCTTGGCGCGCTCCCGACCCTCGGCCTGGGCGTCCAGCAGCTGCACGACGCTCGCCGCGGGAGTGATCTCCTCGCCGACGATCACGAGCGGCACGGCCTCGGCCCCGCCGTGCTCTGCGAGGAACTGCTGGGCGGCCGGATCCTGGTAGACGTTCACCCAGATCACGTCCTCCCGGGGGCTGCGGATCGCGGTCTGCAGCCGGGCGGAGAGGGCGTTGCCCGGCGCCCACAGCACGATCGCCACGTCATCGCCGCGACGGCGCAGCGCGGTGGCGAGCGGAGTGTGCGGCCCGGCGTGCAGCGGGCTCGTCCAGTACGCCATGAACAGCGAGAACAGCACGACCGCCACGGCGGCGATCCGCTGCTGCGCCAGCACCAGCAGGCCGGCCGCGATCAGCCCGCCCACCAGCAGCAGAGCCGGCCGCAACCACGCCGAGAGCGGGGCACGGGCGCGGGGTGCAGGCGCAGGGCCGGAAGTATCAGGGCTGGTCATGGGTCCAGGGTAGAGGTGCTCGCTGAGCGCGGCAGATGCGCCGGGTGCACCGGAAGCTCACGATGCACCGAGTGCACTAGATACTTACGATGCACCGGGTGCGTTGCGCGGGCCGGACGCTCAGATCATCGCCGCGGTCGACAGCCGGGTGTTGGTCTCGGCCACGAGCGCATCGCGCAGGGCGCCGACGGCCGGGATCGACAGGGCCCCGCGACGGTTGATCAGACCGATCATGCGGTCATCGAGGTCCGGCAGGTGGCGCACCACGACGTCGTCGGTCGGGGGAGCGGCCTCGAGTGCGGTCTCCGGCATCAGGGCGACGCCGCCGCCGTGCACGATCAGGCGCTGCACCACGATCGAATCGTCGGTGGAGTGGCGGATCTTCGGCACGAAGCCCGCCCGACGGGCGCTGCTGAGCAGGTTCGCCCGACAGCGCTCGCAGCCCGCGATCCATGGATCCTCGGCCAGGTCCGCCAACGTCAGGTCCGGATCTTCGGCGCGGGGATGCTCGCGCGGCAGCACGGCCATCACGCGATCCTCCAGGAGCGGGGTCCACTCCAGGGTGCCCTCGTCGTCGATGTCGCTGCACGGGTAGCGGAACACCAGGGCGAGGTCGAGGGCGCCTTCGCGCACGGCCGGGATCGCATCCGGCGGCTCGAGCTCGGAGAAGGTGACCTCGAGATCGGGGGCCGTCGTCCCCAGGTTCGCCAGCACCGGCGGCAGCAGCACGGCGGCGGCCGACGGGAAGGTCCCGAACTTCACAGTGCCGCGACGCAGCGCCGTGATGTCCGCGAGCTCCTCCTCGGCGGCGTGCAGCTGGGCCGCGATCGCCTCGGCGTGCGCGGCGAGCCGGCCGCCGGCCTCGGTGGGCGTGATCCCGGAGGAGGAGCGCAGCAGCAGCTGGGTGCCCACCTCCTTCTCGAGCGCCGCGAGGTGCTGGGAGACGGCCGGCTGGGTCCAGCCCAGCTCGCGCGCGCCGGCACCGATCGAGCCGTTGCGCACGACGGTGCGGAAGATGAGCAGGCGACGAGGATCCATACCTCCATGGTAGGCCCGGGTGGCAAGCCCTGCTTATGGGTTGAGGCACACCGCTCAGGCCTGCGGTGCCCCGGATATTCCCGTTGCGTGCAGGCTGCACAGGCGGAAGGTCGAACTACTGAGTCTTCTCCTCCGTTGCCTGCTCGCCTGACGCCTCATCGGCCGGTCTGGTCCCCTCGTGACGGACTGCTTCGCGGAACGCGCGCGCGCCATTCGACAGCCTGCCGGCCCCGGAACGGACACGGCCTGCAGTGTCGCCGCCGAACTGGAATGCTGCGCCAGCACTGTCCGCCCCGGTCTTGACGACCTTGTCGCGCATCTCCCCGGCGGCCGCCCGCCAGCGCTTCGCCTTAGCAGAGTCGTGACCGTCCTCGATCTCCAGGGCAGTCTGGAAGTCCAGCACACGGCCGACGACGAGGTTGCTGGAGTTGACTGCGGCGCGAGCCGGTCGAGGGGACAGCAGGACCTTCGTGTTTGCCCGTCGAATGGTCGTGTTCATGCGATCGAGCAGCTCTTCCGTGGTGCGGTGGATCAACGCGAGACGCTTCGCCCGTGCCGCACGGAGACCAAGACGGTGCCGGTCGAGGTCGCCCGGCGAGCTGTCGAGTACGCGGTCGAGCTCGAGGACGGACAGCGCATCCTGCAGCTGGACGCATCGCGCGAGTACAGCGAGCCACTCGCGCACTGTGGTCTCGGCGACCTTCGCCGTCGCGGCCAGCTCGGAGACGCTCGCCTTCTCGACCTTCTCCGCTTGTCCGTTGATCTGCCGCAGCGCATAGGCCTCGGTGGTCGCGATCGTCAGCCCTGAGGTCTGAATCTTGGACCAGGTCACTTCCGAAACTCGCCCGACCTCGTCGCGGACGGTCATTGCCTCCTCGACCATGAGGTCCACGCCGATCATGTCGGCGAGCACCGAGTCCTTCTGCGCACGCAGGATGTCGTCGACCTTCTCGTCGATGACTGCGAGGTACTCGCCGACTTCCTCGATCGCCTCCTGCATGGCCATCTGCGCCATGATCGCCGAAGCTCCGGCGAGTACCGCAGGGTTGAGCAGGGCCGTCGGCCCCGCGACGAACTGCATATTCTTGGCGAACTGGCCCCCGGAGGCGCGAAGAGTGGCGTGGAAGTTCCCTGTGGCCGCGTTCTTGACCAGCGGCAGAGCCTTCGATGCGGCGAACGATTCCGACGTGAGCTTCATCCAGCGGCCGGAGTTCGCCATGATTCCCGCACCGGCGTTGAGCACGCCCGCTGAGGCCTTGTACGACGGGCCGAGTCGGTGGAGCTCGAGCTCGGTCGACTCGAAGCCGAACGACGTCAGAAACGCGTCGACGTCTCCGGGTGCGCCCAGCACGGCGAGTCCATCTTCGTCGCTGATCACGTCAATATCGTTCGTCATTCTGTACTCCGGAAGCTCGGGGGCGGCTCGGCGTCGCCTCATCTTCTTGAGTGTGCTCCGCAGCGCCGACAAACGTTGTGCGAAAGGGCGAAACGCGGGCGAGGGATGGGGAATCGTGATCGGTTCGTTGTGCTGCAGGATGCGCGGTAGCGAGCTTGGGCGCATCCGGCGCGCGTTCTGTCCGCCTGCGACTCATGGTCGATCCCTCCTGAGTCGCAGGCGGGCAGACAGGGCTAGCCCGAAGGCTGGAGCTGCCCACGGAGCCCTCGCTTGCCTACGCCTACCCTGCGCACGCGGCGACTCAGACCGGCGGCAGCCCCAGGTTCTCCCGCAGCGTCGAGCCGGCGTAGTCGGTCGGGTACACGCCGCGCTCCTGCAGGCGGGGGATGAGGTGGTCCACGATGTCGTCCAGGCCTGAGGGGATGAGCCACGGGGTGATGTTCAGGCCGTCGATCGCTCCCAGCCGGGCGAACTCCACGAGACGATCGGCGACCGCGTCGTAGCTGCCGCTGAAGGTGCCGCGGCGGGAACCGGCCTTGACCCGGGCGAACTCGAGGATCGACTGGCCCTTCTCCGCGGCTTCTTCGCGCCACTGCTGCGTGAGCTCCTGGGCCTTGGCGAACTGGAAGCCGGCCCCGCGGGTCACGCCGGACTCCACGACCTCCGGTTCGACGTCGGGAAGAGGCCCCTCGGGATCGAAGTCCGACAGGTCCCGGCCCCAGTACTGCTCGAGCAGGGCGATCGCCTGCTCGGGGCCCACCTGCAGGTCGCGCACCCAGCGGATCTTCTCGTCGGCCTCCTTCTCGGTGGGCGCGAGCACCACCTCCGCGCCCGGGAGGATCTTCACGCTGTTCGCGTCGCGACCCGCCGCGACGGTGCGCTCGGCGATGCTGCGGCGGAAGTCGACCGCCGCCTCGAGGCTGCCGTGCGGGGAGAAGATGACGTCCGCCGTGCGGGCGGCGAAGTCCTGCCCGGCGGGGGAGGCCCCGGCCTGGAACAGCACCGGCCGGCCCTGCGCGGAACGGGGCAGATCGCCCTGAGCGCGCACCGAGTAGTGGGCGCCGTCGTGCTCGATCTGCTCGCCGCGCCAGAACTGCTGGGCGACCTCCACGAACGCCTCGGCGTGCACGTAGCGGTCCGCGTGGTCGAGATAGCCGCCGCGCCGGAAGTTCTCCCCGGTCCACGCGTTGTCCGTGGTCACGACGTTCCAGCCGGCCCGGCCGCCCGAGAGCAGATCGAGGGTCTGGAACCGGCGGGCGAGGTCCACGGGGTCGTTGTAGGTGGTGTTCTGGGTGGCGACCAGCCCGATCTGGTCCGTGACCGCCGCCAGCGCCGCGAGCAGGGCCTGCGCATCGGGACGCCCGGCCACGTCGAACTCCAGGGGCACGCCGCGGTGCTCCCGCAGCCGCAGCCCCTCACCCAGGAAGAACGCCGCGAACTTCCCGCGCTCGGCGGTGCGCACCAGCGCCTCGAAGGACTCCCAGGCCACCTGGTCACCGCTCTGGGGCAGTCGCCAGATGGTCGAGGAGTTCACGCCCTGGAAGAACGCCCCGAAGGACAGCTGCCCGGTGGGGGTGTGCGCGGGGTGGATCGGGTGCTCGGCGGGTCCGGTGGCCAGGGCCGCGGCCTCGGCCGAGAGCTCGGCGGCCTCGGCGGACAGCTCGGTGTCGGCGGCGGGGCGGAACGGGGCGGTGGTGCTCATGCGAGGTCCTCGGAGTTCAGACGGGCGCGGTCGGAGCGACGCGCAGGATCGGCGGCACGGGCCGCGACGGGCAGGCCCAGCTGGTCACGCAGGCTCTGCCCGGCCGACGGGGCCGCGGCGAGCAGCCCGCGCTCCCGCAGGGCGGCGGAGAGCTCGGCCACGGTGCCCAGCGGATCGGCCTCCAGGTCCAGACCCACCAGGCGCACCAGGCGCACGGCGGGACCGGCATCCTCGGCCAGCGCCCGCTCGACGGCGTCGGGGCGGGCGCCCGTGGACACATCGAGGTCGAGCACGCGCCCATCGGCCAGCTCGGTCGCGACGCGCTCGCCGACGGCGGCGCGGTCCGCATCGGCGATCAGCACCGGGAGCAGGCCCTGCGGGGAGCGCGGGGTGATCGCCGGCCCGCGCACCGCGAAGGACTCGCCCTCGAAATCGGCGTACTGCAGGCGCGCGGCGTCCACGTACACACCCCGGTCGGTATCGCGCACCACGGCGTCCTCGGCCCAGGAGTCCCACACCAGCCGCGAGGCCTCGAGCACGTCGGCCGCCTCGCGGGCGGTCGCCTCCAGGCCCAGCGTGGTGCGGCCGACGGTCGCGGCCACCGTCGGGTCGGTCTCCGCCGTGAGCAGCCAGCCGGCACGGCCGTGGCTGATGTGGTCCAGGCTCATCAGCTGCGTGGCCAGGTGGAACGGCTCCACGTAGACGGCGTCGGTGCGCGGCAGCAGCGCGATGGCGTCGGTGAGCGGAGCCAGGTGGGAGGCGACATGGATGGGGTGGAGCCCGCCGTCGCTGAGCGTGAGGGCGCCGACCCCTGCCTGCTCGAGCTCGCGCGCACGGTCTGCGAGGTGGCCCAGCAGGCTGGGCTCGGCGACGAGGTCCACGGCGAGGACGGGCAGGCCCGGGCGCTGTTCCTGGACGCTCAAGGTATCGACGCTCTGGGTGCTGGTGCTCTGGGTGTCGGCGCGGTGGGCGCCGAGGTGGGAGGCGGTGGTGGTCATGGCTTCTCCTTCGTGTGGACGCGTGCTTCGGGGAGCCCCACGTCGGCGAGGTTCCAGCGCTCGAGCACCTGGGCGTAGGTGCCGTCGGCGATCACGGCGTTGAGCGCCGCGGCATACGGGTCGGCGAGCCCGCTGCCGCGATCGAACGTCGCCGCGATGAGGGTCTTGTCCGGCCATCCCTCCTCGACCCGGCCCTGCACCTCGACGTCGTCACGCCGGGAGGCGATGAAGGTCTGGGTCGCATAGGGGCCGAACGAGGCGTCCACCCGGCCCGAGCCGAGGGCGAGCAGGGTGTCAGCGCTGGACGAGTAGTTCTTCAAGGTCGCCGGCGCCTTCCCCGCGGCCTCGAGCTCGGCGTTCCAGTCGATGAGGATCCGCTCCTGGTTGGAAGCGGCGCTGACGGCGATGATCCTCCCGCTGATCGAGTCGGCATCCTCGAGGCGGAGATCCGCGCCCTTCTGCACGAGGAAGGCGACGTACGCCGCGCGATACGAGGCGAAGTCGAACTTCTCCAGGCGCTCGGCGTTCACACCGACGTTGAAGTGGACCACGTCGAGATCGCCGGCCTCGAGCTTGAGCGGCCAGTTGTCCCAGCTGGTCAGCCAGGTTTCGAGATCGAGGCCGAGCTTGTCCGCGGCCAGGCGGGCGGTGTCCACCTCCGATCCGATGTAGGTCTCGTTGTCGTCCGCGAGGAAGGAGAGCGGGGCGAAGCTCTGGCTCCCGATGCCCACCCGGAGCACGCCGGACTCAGCGATCTCGGGCGGCAGCAGCGCGGCGATCGAGGCATCGGCGGTGGAACGGATGAGCTCCTGCGTGCCCGAGGTGTCGAGCCGTCCGGTCGCCGGGGCGCCTCCGCCGTCGGAGGCTGCGGAACCGGAACCGGAACCGGAACCGGAACCGGAACCGGAACCGGAACCGGAACCGGAATCAGAACCAGAGCCCGCACCCACGGCCTGCGCCTCGGGGAGCGGATCGGAGCAGGCCGCGAGCAAACCCACGGGCAGCAGCAGCCCGGCACCCGCGAGGGTGCGGCGGGTCAGGTGAGCGGCGTTCACGGGTTCTCCTGGGTGTGGGCGCGGGATGTGGTCACGGCTTCCTCGGTCAGCTGCCAGCGCTCGAGCACCTGGGCGTAGGTGCCGTCCTCGATGAGGGCGTTCAGCGCGGCCGCATAGGGCTCGGCGAGACCGCTGCCGGCGGGGAACGTGCCCGCGACCAGCGTCTCGTCGGGCCAGCCGGCGTTGATCTTGCCCTGCAGCTCCATGTCGTCGCGGCGCGAGGCCACGAAGGAGAGCGAGGCGAAGGGGGAGAGATAGCCGTCGACCCGGCCGGAGCCGAGGGCCAGCAGGGTGTCGGCGTCGGTCGAGTAGTTCTTCAGCTCGGCCGGCTCCTTGCCGGCGGCCTCGAGCTCCGCGTTCCAGTCGGTGAGGATCCGCTCCTGGTTGGTCGCATTGCCCACGGCGATGATGCGCCCGCTGAGGGAGTCGGCGTCCTCGAGCCAGAAGTCGGCGCCCTTCTTCGCGAGGAAGGACATGTACGCCGCCCGGTAGGAGGCGAAGTCGAACTTCTGCAGCCGCTCGGCGTTGATGCCGATGTTGGCGTGCACCACGTCGAACTCCCCGGCCTCGAGCTTGAGCGGCCAGTTCTCCCAGGTGGTCAGATTCAGCTCGAACTCGAGGCCGAGCTTGTCGGCGACGATCCGGGCGATGTCGATCTCGGAGCCGATGTAGGTCTGGTTGTCGTCGGCCAGGAACGACAGCGGGGCGGCGCTGGTGCCGTTGATCCCCACGCGCAGCACACCGGACTCGGCGATCTCGGCGGGCAGCAGGGCGGCGGCCTCCGCGTCGGCAGAAGCCCGGATCAGGTCCTGGCTGCCCGAGGTGTCGATGGGACCGGCGCCCGAGCCGCCCCCGTCGGACGCTCCGGAGCCGCCGTCGGAGACGGTGCCCCCGGCGGACGCGGTGGGCACCGGATCGGAGCAGGCGGCGAGCAGGCCGACGGGCAGCAGCAGGCCCGCGGTCGTGACGGCGCGACGGGACGGGAGGCCTGAGAGGAAGCGGGAACGGGTCATGAGTGGTCCTCGGAGTGATGACGGGGGAGCGGGGTGCGGCTGGTGGCCTGGTCCGCGCCGATGACGGGGGGATGGGAGGAGCCGACGCCGGCGAGATCGCCGGGCGGGGCCGTCCGCTCGGGAGCGGCACCGGAGACGGGCTGCTGCGCGGGGGACGCCGGGGCCGGTGCCGGGCGGAGGTCCGGATCCTCCGTGCCGGTGCGCACGCGCTGCAGGAAGGACCGGGTGCGCTCGTGGGCGGGATGGTCGATCACGCGGGACGGGGGCCCCTGCTCGACGACCAGCCCCTGATCCATGAACACGACCGTGTCCGCCACGTCCCGGGCGAAGGAGATCTCGTGGGTGACGATCACGAGCGTGGTGCCGGCCCGAGCGAGGGACCGGATCACCGCGAGCACCTCCTCGACCAGCTCGGGGTCCAGCGCGCTGGTGGGCTCGTCGAACAGCAGCACCTTCGGCTCCAGGGCCAGGGCCCGGGCGATCGCCACCCGCTGCTGCTGGCCGCCGGAGAGCTGGCGCGGATACACGTCCGCCTTGTCCGAGAGCCCCACCAGGGCGAGGAGCTCGCGGGCCCGCGCCTCGGCCTGACGGGCAGGCACGCCGAGCGCCCGACGCGGAGCCTCGGTGACGTTCTGCAGCGCCGTCATGTGGGCGAACAGGTTGAAGCTCTGGAACACCATCCCGATCGCGGTGCGCTGATGGAGCACCTCGCGCTCGGGCAGCTCGTGCAGCAGGTCGCCCTCACGGCGGTACCCGATGACCTCGCCGTCCACGCTGATCAGGCCCTGATCCAGGGTCTCGAGGTGGTTGATCGTGCGCAGCAGGGTCGACTTGCCGGAACCGGAGGGGCCCAGCACGGCCGTGACCGAGCCGGGAGCGATCTGCAGGTCGATGCCGCGCAGCACCTCGAGGTCCCCGAAGGACTTGTGCACGCCGCGGATCTCGACGAGCCCGCCGCGTGAGCGGGCAGCGGGGCGCGCGGAGGGTGCGTGAGCAGGAGGCTCCGTGGCGTGCCGATCCGCCTCGGAGAATCGGAGGGCCGGTTCGGAATCGGATCCGATCTCCGGGATGAGGTGAGGGCGCGAGATGCCGCGCCCCCGCAGGCGGTCGAGGATGCTCATGCGACGGCTCCCGTCGGGGTGGAACGGCGGGCGAACCGGGCGCGCAGGCTCTGCAGCGGCGTCGGCGGCAGGTTCCGCACGGCGCCCTTCGCGTAGTGGCGCTCGATGTAGTACTGCCCGATCGAGAGCAGCGAGGTGATCACGACGTACCAGAGGGTCGCGACCAGCAGCATCGGCAGCACCTCCTGGGTGCGTCCGTAGATCAGCTGGATGGTGAAGAACAGTTCGGCGTGGGCCAGCACGTAGACGATCGAGGTGCCCTTGACCAGGCCGATGATCTCGTTGAACGCGGTGGGCAGGATCGCCCGCATCGCCTGGGGCAGCACGATCCGCAGGGAGCGGTCGCGGGCCGGGATGCCGAGCGCGCCCGCCGCCTCCAGCTGCCCCTGGTCCACGGAGAGGATCCCGCCGCGGATGAGCTCGGCCGCATAGGCCGCCTGGTGCAGGCCGAGCCCCAGGATCGCGGCGAGCATCGGGGTCATGAGGTCGCTGGTGCGGGCGTCGACGAGGGTGATGTCCGTGAGCGGGATGCCCAGGGTCACGCGTTCGTAGAGGTAGCCGAGGTTGTACCAGAGCAGCAGCTGCACCAGCAGCGGCGTGGACCGGAAGATCCACGAGAACGTCCAGGCCACCCCGGAGATCAGTCCGGAGGGGGACAGGCGCATGAGAGCGAGGATCAGCCCCAGGGTGAACCCGACCGCGCCGGCGAGGACCGTGAGCTTCAGGGTCTCCAGCAGGCCGCGGAGGATCGATTCGGCGAGGAACCACTGGGCGACCACGCCCCACTCCCAGCGCGGATTGGTCACGAAGGAGTACGCGACGACGGCCACCAGGAGGCCGACGGCGACCGCGAGGACCACGCGGCCCGGATGGCGGGCCGGCACCACCCGCAGATGCGAGAGGTCCTCGGCAGGGATCGGGGCGGGCTGGCACGACATGGGGTCCGCTCCGGTCGCCGAGGCGTGCCCGGTGGCAGCGGTACCGGCTGCCTGGGGGACGTGGCGTGCGGTCTCTTCGGAGACGGCGGAGGAGGTCATGAGGTGCCTTCCGTGACGATGCATGAACGCGAGGGCGGACATGGCTTGCACTGCCCGACGGTATAAGCGAACCTAATGGACATGCAAGGCGGCGGCTATGGGTCGTCACAGTGCGACACAGATACAGCTTCGGAAGGGATCCCCTGATGACCTCTCGGAACAGCCTCGCGAGCACCCGCCTCGTGATCGTCGGCGGCGGACCGCGAGCGATCGGCGTGCTCGAACGCCTCGGCGCGAGCGCCGCGCTGCCCGAGCAGGCCGCGCAGCTGGCGCGCACCGGGCTGCACGTGGACATCGTGGATCCGCACATGCCCGGCGCCGGGCGCATCTGGCGCGCGACCGAGAGCCCGCTGCTGCTGATGAACTCGCGCGCGGCCGACGTCTCGATCTTCACCGACGACACCGTGGACTGTGACGGCCCGGTCGTCGCAGGGCCCTCGCTGGCCCAGTGGGCCGACGGGATCCGCCGCGGCACGATCGCCGCGCCGACCGCCGGTACGGATCGCCTCGCGGAGATCGACGCCCTCGTGGCCACCAGCTTCGCCAGCCGCCGGGTGCAGGCGCTGTACCTCGAATGGTTCTTCGGGCAGGTGCTCGCGGCCCTGCCGGCGACCGTCACCGTCACGGTGCACCGCACGACGGCGACCGCCGTGCGCCGACGTGGGCCTGCGCACTGGAGCGTCGAGCTCGACGAGCGTGCACCGCTCCACGCCGACCTGCTCGTGCTCGCCGCCGGCCACACCGACTCCCGCCCGTCGGCCGCGCGCCATGAGCTCGCCGCCTTCGCCCGCCGCCACGGCGGCGCCTATCTGGCACCCTCGCAGGCCGGCGATGCCCATCTCGACCAGCTCGCCGCCGGTCAGGAGACGATCGTGCGCGGCATGGGCCTGGGCTTCATCGACCTCATGGCGCTGCTCACGCAGGGGCGCGGCGGCCGGTTCGAGCCCGCACCGTCGCCGGGGGACCCGGATCGCGTGGAGTACCGGCCCTCCGGTCGTGAGCCCCGGCTCTGGGTCGGCTCGCGCCGCGGCGTGCCGTATCACTCGAAGGTCCGCGGCGAGGGTGATCCTGCCGGGCCCGGCGACCTCGTGCACGTCACCGCCGAGAAGCTCCGGGAGCGGGAGGACGCCCACGGACGCCTGGACTTCCGGGCCGACGTGGTGCCCCTGATCGCCGCCGAGGTGGCCCGCTGGGTGCCCGATGCCCCGCGCGCTCAGCCGGGGGAGGATCCCCTGGCCTGGCTCGATGATCCGCTGGCCCGGCTCGGTGAGGATGTCTCGGAGCAGGCCACCCGCGACGCCGTGATCCGCCACATCGAGCACGATCTGCGCTCCCGCACCCAGGGCGACGTGAGCTCCGCCCGGGCGCTGTTCCAGCTGCTGCTGCGCCTGCACGGAGTGCTCGTGGATCAGCTGCCCGCCAGTCGGCTGCGGGAGTCCTCGCGCGGCGACTATCCGCACTGGTGGCACTCGCTGTTCAGCTTCGTGGACTCCGGCCCGCCCCCGCACCGCCTCCATCAGCTGCTCGCGCTCGAGCGCGCAGGCGTCGTGCGCTTCCTCGGCCCGCGCACCCGCGTCACCGCGGACGACGTCACCGGGCGCTTCGTGGCACGCGGCGCCGGCGTGCAGGTCTCCGCCACCGCCCTGGTCGATGCCTTCCTGCCGGAGCCGTCGCTCGTGGAGTCCACGAACCCGCTGCTGCGGGATCTGGTCGCGGGGGAGAGCGCCGTGGGGCGCGAATCCGCCGCGGCGGCCGGCACGCTCGAGGTCGATGCGCGATACCGGGTCATCGCGCCCGACGGCACCGCGCACGAGGGGCTCTGGGCGGTGGGCCCCTGGACCTCCGAGCTGCCCATCGGCGCCTTCGCCCGCCCCCGCACCAACGCGCCCTGCCACCGCCGCAACGACGCCCTGGCCCGGGAGATCCTGGACGCGGCGCTCACCCTGCCCGGGCAGGCCGCGCCGCGGGGCGTGGTGCCCGCTGCCCCGAGCCTCGCAGGGTGTGCTGCTCCGGGCGACCCGGCGCTGAGCGATCCGCTGCCCCGTGCCCTGACGGCGCCGCGCCTGGGGATCCTCGGTCCCGGCAAGATCGGCACGGCCCTGGCCCGCACCGCGCTGCGCGGAGGCCTCGAGGTCCAGGTCGCGGGCCGCGCCGCTGCCCCCGTGATCGCCGCGAAGCTCCCCGGCGCGCTCCCCGTGGACGCCGAGGATCTCGCGATGACCTGTGACGTCGTGGCGCTCACCGTGCCCTTGCACGTGGCCTTGGCGATCGATCCGGAGGTGCTGCGCGGCGCGATCGTCATCGACGCCACCAACCCCTGGGGCGAGGCCGACGCCCGCGCGGTGGCCGCCGCTCGTCTCGGGGCCGGCGACCTGCGCGATGAGCTCTCGACGAGCGAGCTGCTCGCCACGCACCTGACCGGCTCCCGCGTCGTGAAGGCGCTGAACCACATCGGCTATCACGACGTCGAGGATCAGGGCCGGGACTCCGGGCATCCGCGACGCCGGGCGATCGCGGTCGCCGCGGATGACTCCCGCGCGGCCGACGTGGTCGCCGCCCTGCTGAACCGCCTGGGCTACGACGGGGTCGCGCTCGGCGCCCTCGCCGCCGGGCGCCACCTCGAGCTCGGAGCCGGGCTGTTCAGCGGCTGGAGCACCCGGGATGAGCTTCATCGCCGCCATCGCGAGCAGGTGCGCGTGGCCTGAGCGGGCACCCCGCCCGGTGCCTGGATGATGTGACGTGTGCACAACTCGGTTGTGCACAACTTGATGGGGTGCCACGATGGGCGCATGACGACGACGGACGAGATGGTGTGCTTCGCTCTCTACGCGGCCTCGCGCGCCACCACCCAGGCCTACCGGGCGCTGCTCGAGCCCTGGGGGCTCACCTACGGCCAGTACCTCGTGCTGGTGATGCTGTGGTCCGAGGGTGAGCAGAGCGTCTCGGCGCTGGGAGAGGCGCTCCAGCTGGACTCCGGGACCCTCTCGCCGATGCTGCGACGCATGGAGACGGCCGGGGTGGTCGTGCGCCGACGCGGCGGTCCCGATGAGCGAGTGGTCACCGTGTCGCCCACCGAGCACGGCGAGGACCTGCGTGATCAGCTCTCCCACGTCCCCGCCTGCATCGCCGAGGGCACCGGGATCGGCAGCCTTCAGGAGGCGCAGGCGCTGATCTCCACGCTGCAGGACCTCACCCGGTCGATCCGCGACGTCGTCCCGCCCCAGCTCCCCGGCGCACCCGCCGGGGCCACCCGCCGACCCGCATCGGCATCAGAGGAGAAGACATCATGAAGACTCTCTACACCGCAGAATCCCTGTCCACCGGCTCGGGACGCGACGGCCACGTGCGCACTGTCGAGGGTGCCGTCGACCTCGACATGGCGACCCCGGCCGCGATGGGCGGCTCCGGCAAGGGCGCGAACCCCGAGCAGCTGTTCGCCGCCGGCTACGCCGCCTGCTTCCACTCGGCGCTGACCCTGGTGGCCGGCAAGGCCAAGGCCGACGTCACCGACTCCACCGTCGGCGCCCGCGTGCACATCGGCCCCGACGAGAACGGCGGCTTCCAGCTCGCCGTCGAGCTCGAGGTCGTCATCCCCAACCTGCCGCACGAGCAGGCGCAGGAGCTCGCCGACACCGCGCACCAGGTGTGCCCGTACTCCAACGCCACCCGCGGCAACATCGAGGTCACGGTCACCGTCTCGGACGACTGACCGCTCCGCTGATCCCGTCGGCGCCGGGGTCGATGGGATCAGCTGCGCGTGGCCCGAGCCGTCGGCCCATCGGGGGTCGGCGCCTCCTGCGACTTCGCCGGCTGCCGGGCTGCACGATCGCGCCGCACGTGCGAGCGGGCATGCTCGAGCGCGGCGTCGAACTCCACGAACAGATGATTGTGGTGGCGCAGCGCCCGCAGCACCCCGACCTTGCGGAACAGCGCGGAGTGGTCGTCCTGCACGCCCTTGAGGAGCA
Source organism: Brachybacterium sp. 107 (assembly GCF_052379725.1). Classification (NCBI taxonomy): domain Bacteria; kingdom Bacillati; phylum Actinomycetota; class Actinomycetes; order Micrococcales; family Dermabacteraceae; genus Brachybacterium; species Brachybacterium sp. 107. The sequence continues at coordinate 37,567 of NZ_JBQSYW010000013.1, forward strand.
CGGTGATCCCTCGCCGCTCGAGCCCGCGCACGATCTCCGAGAGGAACTTCGCGCCGGAGGCGTCCACTGCCTCGAGGGCGGACATCCGCAGGATCACCACGCTCACCGGCCCCACCGCCATCACCGTGTCGAAGACTCGCTCCGCGGAGACGAAGAACAGCTGCCCGTCGAAGCGCACCGCGAGGATCTCGTCGTCGCGCTCCTGCGGCCGCGCGGAACGGATCGGCTCGAGGGTGACCCCGCTGGAACGGGAGATCCCGCGCAGGGCGAAGATCGCCGCAAGCGTCACACCGATCAGCACGGCCGCGATGAGGTCGAAGGAGACCGTGATCAGAGCGGTGATGACGAAGGTGAGGGAATCCGCCCGGGTGGAACGAAGGATCGTGCGCACCGTCGCCAGATGGACCATGCGCACCGCCGTCATGAACAGCACGCCCGCGAGCGCCGCCAGCGGGATCGCCCCCACCGGGCCGGACGCCGCATAGACCACGGCGAGCAGCACGAGCGCATGCACCACCGAGGCCAGGCGGCTGCGCGCACCGGCCCGCACGTTCACCGAGGTGCGGGCGATCGCGCCGGTGGCCGGCATGCCGCCGAACAGGGAGGCGCCGATCGAGGCGACGCCCTGCCCCACCAGCTCCCGATCCGGGTCGTACACGCCGGTGTCGGCGAGCCCGGCAGCCACCCGCGCCGAGAGCAGCGATTCGATGGCGGCCAGCGCCGCGACCGTCGCCGCAGCAGGCAGCAGCACCTGGAGCAGCGCCGGATCCAGGGCGGGCAGGGACGGGGAGGGGAGCGTCGCGGGGATCGTCCCGATCCGTGCCAGCGGACCGGGCAGGACGGCGCACAGCACGGTCACCAGGACGATGCCGATCAGGGAGCCCGGGACCGAGGGGTGGATCCGCGGGGCGATCAGCATGCAGGCCACGACCACGGCGACCGCACCGAGAGCCTGGAGCAGGTATCCGGGATCGGCCGCGGAGAGGGCCTGGGCAGCGGCGACCAGGGCGTTCGAGCTGTGCTCGCCGGGGGCCGCCTGCACGGGCGAGGTCACCAGGGGGATCTGCTGCATGAAGATGATGCAGGCGATGCCGAGGGTGAACCCCTCGATGACGGGCCAGGGGATGATCCCGACGACCCGGCCCAGGCGCAGCACCCCGGCGGCCAGCACGAGCAGGCCGGCCAGCAGGGTCACAGAGGCGACGGCGGCTGCGCCGTAGCTCGCGACGATCGGCACGAGCACCACGACCATCGCCCCGGTGGGGCCGGAGACCTGCACGTTCGACCCGCCGAAGACAGCCGCCAGCAGGCCTGCGATGATCGCGGTGACCAGGCCTTGCTCGGCGGTGAGCCCGGAGCTGACCCCGAAGCCGAGGGCGAGCGGGAGGGCCACGATGCCCACCGTGACGCCCGCCAGCAGGTCGCCCTTCCAGGTGCGGCGGAGGCCGCGGTAGTCTGTCGGGCCGGGCAGCAGCGACGTCGCACGTCGCAGCGACGTGCGCCAGCGGGCCGACGGGGCGGCAGGGGCGTTCTCGGCCTGGGTGCGTCGGGGAGCGGGGATCCGCGCAGAGCTGGTCATCGGCCGGTCATCGCTCCGCACCGGGCAGTGCCGGGAGCCCCTGGGCGTCGCTGAGCCGGTCGCTGTCCGCGGCGAGGATACCCAGCAGCAGCGCGCGCGCCACGGCGAGCAGCTCCGCGGTGCGGGGGTCGGCGAGGCGGTAGTAGACGTGGCTCGCCCGTCGCTCGGAGACCACCAGGTGATGGCGACGCAGCACGGACAGGTGCTGGGAGAGGTGGGACGCCTCGAGACCCGTCTCCTGCTGGAGCGCGGTGACGCTGACCTCGTCAGCGGCGGAGAGCAGCTCGAGGATGCGGATCCGGAACGGGTGGGCGAGGCCCTTGAAGAGGTTGGCCTTCACCTCGTAGAGGGGGCGCTGCGACTGGCTGAACGGCATGATGAAATCATCATATGGGATGTCATCGGGGGCCGCACCCCTCTGTGGGCACGGCGATATCACGATGTCCAGGCGACGCGCGCTGCGTCGCCGGAGGTGCCGTCGGCGTCCGTGCAACGGCTCACGAACGACGCTCAGGAGGGCCGGCGGGCCGTCGTCGCCGCGGGAGTGACATCTCGAGAGAGGAACGACAGCCCGACCATGACGAGAGCGATGACGAAATACGCCCAGTCGTCGACGGTGTTCAGCGGCAGGAAGTTGGAGTACGAGTCCCGGTCGACGAGCAGGCCGAAGATCCACAGCACCACAGCGACACCACCGCCGACCCGCAGGTACCAGCGCGCCGAGTCCGAGAACCTCGACAGTGAGAGACCGGCCAGGCCGGCGAACAGATGGATGATGTTGTGCAGCACGGACACCTGGAAGATGCCCAGCACCATCGCCTCGGAGCCGTAGCCCATCTCGATGGTGTGCAGATTCCATGTCACAGCCGGGACGAAGCCGGCGAAGCCGATCATGAGGAAGAAGATCCCGCACATGATCGCGGCCCATCGCACGGGAGCGCGTGCAGGATCGTCGTTCGCCCGTGTCAGGGGTGGGTCGATGGGGCCGTCGATTGCCATGACAGGTCCTCCGATCGTGTGCTCCGTGCAGGAGCTTCGATGGGGCCGCCGGCGCGGTGGATGCACCGACGGGCACGGCTGCGAAGCGGACATTCCGTCCGACGCTGTGTGACCCAGGCTACGCCCGCAGTGGCGGCCGCGAAAGGGGTCGACGGATCGGTTCGACGGGGCTCGGCGCCTCGGAGCCTGCGCCGTCGGCCGGTGCCATGCTCAGGCCTCGGCCGCCCGGGCGACGACGTCGGCGAGCACCACGTCGCCGAGGCCCGAACCGAGGTTCTGCACCACGAGCAGGCCCTCCGGACGGCCCGTGCGCAGCAGGTCACCGGTGCTGCCGCTCGCGAGCGGATAGTCCGCGCCGTGCTTGAGGACGCGCAGCGCTTCGAACTGCACGGGATCATCGGCCACCACGGTGCCGGTGCGGGAGAGCTCGGCGCCGGCCACCGAGGCGTAGTCCAGGGGGAGGAACGTCGCGTCGGGACGGATCTCGCGCAGAGACAGCTCCGAGCCGGTGAGGCCAATGGGCAGTCCGCTGATCACCACGCCTGCGTCAGCGACTGCCTCGGCGCGGTTAGTGATCAGGCGCAGCTCCAGGTCCGGCGTGTGGATGGCGCACCAGGCTGCGAGCTCGTCGAGGGCCTCGCGGCGCCTGCCCCACACCGTGAGGGGGCCGCGGCCCAGGGACTCGAGCACCCGGGCATGCGATCGGGCCTGCACCCCGGTGCCGACGAAGGCGACCGGGCGATCGTCCAGTGCGAGCGAGGCACCGGTGACCGCCGCGGTGCGCAGGGCGGTGAGCGCGGCGGCGTCCATCGTGGCGCGGGTGGACCCGTCGGCCGCAGAGAGCACCATCAGCCCGCCGATCAGCGGCCGGCCCTGGTCGCGGTTCGAGGGCGTGACGGTCACCCATTTCATGCCGAGCAGGCCGCGCTCCGGCCACGCCGCCGGCATGGCGTTGGCGAACCCGCCCTCCTCGTGCACGACCTGGCTCTTCGGGGTCACCGAGGCGGCACCATCGGCCAGGGCCAGCAGCGTCTCGCGCATCAGCTCGACGGCGTGGAGAGGGTCGGGCAGGAGGTCGCGGACCTGGTCATCGCTGAGATGGAGCATGGGTGCACCGTAGCCGCCGCACCGGGGAGGGGGCAGCTCTAGGCTGGGGGCATGGACAGCACATGGGGGAACAACGGTCAGGGGCCAGGTGACGACCAATCCTGGTTGGGTGGCAAGGACCGCGGAGGGTCCGGTCCGTCCGGCTCCGATCCGTCCGGCTCCGGATCGTCCGGGACCGGGTGGTCCTCGGACTTCGGCGACAGCGGTCCGGCCTCCGGGGCGACGGACCAGCGGGCGCCTGACCAGCATGGACCCGACCAGCAGGGGCCCGTATTCGGGGACAGGTCCGGCCAGGACGGCTCGAGCCGAAGCGAGGGGAACGGTTCGGGCTGGGCCTCGGGCTTCACCGGCGCGAACGACTCCGGCAGCAGCAGCAGCAGTCACGGCTCGGGCAAGGGGACGGCCGCGGTGCTGATCGGGGTGCTGTCCTCCGTGGTGGGCATCGTCATCGTCGCCGTCTTCGCCTTCAAGATGGGCATGGACTTCTGGTGGGTGCTGCTGTTCGTGGGCATTCCCCTGATCCGCCGGGTGGGTCGCCTGCTGGGGAGGTCCACCCGGAGGTGACGGCCTGAGCCCCGGTCAGGTGCACCCGGTGAGCCGGTAGGCGGTGCCGTCGGGCGTGCGGGTCAGCACCCCGGAATCCACCGCATCGCGCCGCACGAGCGCGACGTCGCCGACGAACATCGCGATCGCGGCATTGAGCTCGGGCTCGCTCAGCACCCGGTCGCGCCCGACGCGCTCGAACACCAGTCGCGCGATCCGTCCGCTGACCTCGCGGCTCTCCGCGGTCGGGACTGGGATGCCGTCGAGGCGCGGCACCTCGAGGATCGCCTGATCGGACCGCATCAGCGAGAGGACGTCAGCCACGTCGCGGACAGCGGCAAGATCGACCTCGCCGTCCGCGTCCAGCCAGTCGATGCGGGACAACGGCCCGCTCACGCTCGGGTTCTCGGGCGCCCCGGTGGTCTCGGCGTTGGTCTCGGATGTCCCGGTGGCCGATGCCCCGGCGCCCGAGAGCCGCGCACCCAGCCCGGCGCGCAGCTTCGGGGTCGCGAGCAGTGAGAAGAGCATGCGGGCTCGGCCCAGTGGGGCCTGGAGGTCACGGGGTGTGGTCATGGGATCAGTTCTTTCGGGTGCACGACACGGGGATGCCCAGCATGGCGCACGGTCCGGCCATCGGTCTCTCTCTTTCTTCGGGGAGCCTGCCGAGGCTGATTCGGGGGCGCCCGGTTTGTCAGATTCTCTGGGATCATGGCGTATCGGGCGGGTTGATCTCTGAGAGGCGGCGTCGTGAGCGTTGGACAGGGGGTGCCGGGCCAGGTCGGGCCGCGGCGGAGCAGGCCGTGGGGGAAAGCCGCTGTCGGCCTCGCAGCAATGGGCCTGCTCGCCGGTGGGGCGTATGCGATGACGACCGGCGACGATCGTCGAGGAGAGGTCGTACGCGTCATCGATGGGGACACGTTGATCGCGCTGGTCGATGGGGAGGAGACGACGATCCGTCTGCTGAACATCGATACCCCGGAGACGAAGGACCCCGATGAGGAGGTCCAGTGTCTGGGCCCGGAGAGTGCGGAGTTCCTCGTCGAGCGGCTTCCGGCCGGCACCGAGATCGAGCTCGAGTACGACCGGGAACGGACCGACCGTTACGACCGGACGCTGGCGGGCGTCTACGAATCCGGTGCACTGATCAATGCAGAGATCGCCGCCGAGGGCCTGGGGGTCCCGGTGCTCTTCGAGCCCAACGATCGCTTCCTCCCGGAGGTCGAGGAGGCGTCCCGGGCCGCACAGGAGGCAGGTCTGGGTCTGTTCTCCGCAGAGATCGCCTGCTCGCTGCCGGCGCAGGTGCAGGCTCTGGACAACGCCGCCGGCCAGATTCCGCTCACTGTCGACGGGGACCCGGCCGACGCCCTCGCCGGAGCGACGTCGCTGGTCGAAGAGCTCGACGCCTTTCGCACGGCTCTCGGGCCGGACGGGCTGCCCGGCCTCGGGAACGCCGTGATGGCGGTCCCTGCCATGGAGACCTTCCTCAGCACGCTGAGCATCGAGGCCGACGGTGCACGGGAGCACGCGGAGACGGCTCGCATGACCCTTGACGACGCGAAGAGTGACTTCGACGCCGAGCAGGAGCGCATCGAGCGGGAGGAGCAGGAACGCCTCGAGCGGGAGGAGCAGGAACGCCTGGATCGTGAGGCCCACGAGGAGCAGGAACGTCTGGACCGCGAGGAACAGGATCGTCAGGACCGAGAGGAGCAGGACCGGAAGGATCGAGAGTCCGAGAAATCGGCCCCCGCTCCCTCGGCCCCGCCCAAGACCGGAGGCTCGAGCGGTGGGTCGGGAAACGGATCGTCCTCCGGCGGCGGCTCGACCTCGCAGCAGACCAAGAAGCCTGCTCCCGCACCGGAATCGGAGAAGCCCAAGTCGTCCTCCGGCTGCACCCCCTATGGGCCCGAAATTTCGAACGCTGCTGACGGGGGATACACAGGTCTTCGCTATGGAATGCCTGGTGGGAAGACGTTCCGAAAGTGCTCGTGATCCTCGAGGGCGACGTGGAGGAGAGGGAACGTCTGGCCGGGCAGCGTCTCCGCCCGGCGCGCCGGCCCCGAGGGGTGCACTCGCAAGCACTCCCTCGTTCCGCTGCTCCCGGGGATGATGGAGCTCGACGGGCGACGCAGCCCGGAGCCGACCTCAGAAGGAGCACCTCATGGAGTACGTGAAGCTGGGAAACACCGGACTGGATGTCTCGCGGCTGTGCCTGGGCGCGATGGGCTTCGGCGATCCCGAGCGCTGGATCCACCCGTGGGTGCTCGAGGAGGATGCTGCCCGTCCTGTCATCCAGCATGCGCTGGACGCCGGCATCAACTTCTTCGACACCGCGAACGTGTACTCGATCGGGCGCAGCGAGGAGATCCTCGGCAAGGCGCTGGTCGACTACGCGAACCGCGACGAGATCGTGCTCGCCACCAAGGTGCACGGCCGCATGCACGAGGGCCCCAACGGCAGTGGCCTCTCCCGCAAGGCGATCCTCTCCGAGGTCGACAAGAGCCTCGAGCGCCTGGGCACCGACTACATCGACCTGTACATCATCCATCGCTGGGACTACACGGTCCCGATCGAGGAGACGATGCGGGCGCTGGATGACGTGGTGCGCTCGGGAAAGATCCGCCACATCGGCGCGTCCGCGATGTTCGCGTGGCAGTTCCTGCAGGCCCAGCACGTGGCCGAGGTCAACGGCTGGACCAAGTTCATCTCCATGCAGAACCACTACAACCTCCTGTACCGCGAGGAGGAGCGGGAGATGATGCCGCTGCTGCGCGAGCTCGGCGTCGCCTCCACGCCCTACAGCCCGCTCGCCGCCGGGCGCCTGACCCGCGACTGGAACGCGGACACCGAGCGCGCCCGCACCGACGCCACCGCGAAGACGAAGTACGACTCCACCCAGGGCACCGACCGGGAGATCGTGGAGCAGGTCGCCCGCATCGCCGCGGACCGGGGCGTGGAACGGGTGCATGTGGCCCTGGCCTGGCTGCTCGCGAAGAGTCCGGTGGTCTCGCCGATCGTCGGCGCCACGAGGACCAGCCATATCGACGGGGCACTCGGTGCTCTGGATCTGAAGCTGACCAGTGAGGAGATCACCGCGCTCGAGGCTCCGTACGTCCCCCATGAGGTCGTCGGCGCCCAGTGACCCACGGTGCGCAGACCTCACAGTGAGCAGTGGCGTTCCCGCGGGAACGTCACTGCTCTCGTGAAGTGCGGTCAGCGGCGCCGTGCCCGGATCAGGTGCCGCGTCGAGTGGGCGACGAAGGAACCCTCGCGGCGGATCATCGCATCCATCGCGAGCAGTCGATCCCGGTAGCGGTCGACCTCGAAATCCGGGACCCACCACACGCACTTGCGCAGGATCCACACCACGGCCCCCACGTCGGAGAACTCCATGCGCAGCCGCGCTGTGCGCAGGTCCAGGATCTCGAGGCCGGCGGCTTGCGCCGCGGCCACCTCGTCGTCGGGGTGGCGGCCGCGGCGCTGCTGCGCGGTGGTGGGGCCGACGAAGTGCTCGATCAGCTCGAAGGCCGAGCTCGGGCCGACGTGCTGGGCGAGGTACCGGCCTCCCGGCCCCAGCACGCGGGCGATCTCCGGCCAGTCCGGGCGCACCGGATGGCGGGACGTGACGAGGTCCGCGGCGCCGTCGGCCAGAGGGATCGGCGCGCCGGGAGCGGTCTCGTGCACGACCACCCCGCGGGGACCCAGCAGCGCCCGGGCCTGCGCGGCGTTCGGCGGCCAGCTCTCGGTGACGTGCTGCTGCGCGGCCAGGCGCGGGCACTGCCCGAGCACCTCGCCGCCGCCGGTGTCCAGATCGATCGCCACCCCCGCGGTGGCCACGGCGTCGGCGAGCAGGACCGCATAGCCCCAGGGCGGGCGCTCCTCGGTGGCGCGCCCTGCGAGGTGGCCGAAGCCCCAGCCGTCCACATCAGCCCGCGCGGCCTCGGCGATCAGCGTCTCGGCAGTGCTCATAGGGACCATGGTGCCGGGAGCCGCCCGCGAGCGTCGAAAGAATACCCCTCTGGGGAACCACCCGGCATCGTCCCGTCGGGGCGCCGGAGGAGCTCATTTCTGGCCCCTGAACGGGTATGATGCATGGTCGAGCAGGACGCCTGTCGGGTGCATACGACCGGCCCGTCGCCACCTCCGCAGCACGGAGGGAAAGGACAGCAGATGCCCTTCACGCCCCCGACCGAGCGGGCTGCCGCATGAGCGGCCCCACCCTCGCCCTGGCCATCGCAGCGGGCGTGCTGTGCGTCGCCGCGGTGATCTCCGTCTACCTCACGAACGTCACCGCGCGACCCGGCGCGATCCCGCGCTGGGTGGTCGTCCTGAGCTGCGCCGCGCTCCTCGTCAGCATTGCCGCCGTGGTCTCTGCGCTCTGACCCTCTGGCCCCGACCCTCTGGCCCGTGAACGCTGTGCAGCGACCGTGCGGGCACGACGGGTCAGGCCCCGGAACCGGCTGACGGTTCGGGCTCGGCTGACCAGCCGGACCCGGTCGACCGCTCGGCGATCGCCGCCCGGATCCGCGAGACGCTCTCCTCGAGGCTCGTCGTCGAGGTCTCCAGCACGAGGTCGGCGTTGATCGACCGGGCGTCGTCGGCCCATCGCACGTGCGCCGCACGGAGGAATCCAGGGTCCCGGGAGACCCCGCGGGTCGGATCCGCCAGCGCGCGCTCGAGCGCGACCTCGACAGGGCAGGTGGCCACGACGGTCAGCACAGGCGTTCCCGCGGGAACGTTCTGGAGCACCCTGTCGAGCTCGCCCTGGTCGCTGACCGACTCGGCGATCACCGTGTCCAGACCGGTCCGCAGCCACTGCCCGGTGACCTGGGCGAAGATCCGGTGCGCAGCGGCCCAGTCGGGCAGCGTCGGCCGCGCCATGTCGGCGATGGCATCGAGCTCGACCAGCGCGATCTGCCGGCCCCGGCGGCGCAGGTCCGCGGCAAGGCGCCGGGAGACGGCGCTCTTCCCGGCGGCGAGAGGACCGGCGATCAGGATCAGCGTCGTGCGGACCGGGAGGACGTGGTCTCGGGGCATGCGGCCCATCATGCCTGGGAGGACGTGAGCAAGACGACCCCGGCGAGCCATCGGCGCCCATCAGGGATCCATCACGGAGGAGTATTCTGCAGGCTTTGCCCCAGGAGCGTGCGGGCTCGTCGGCGGCGCCCATGTCCCGTCCCCCGGATCGCCATGACCGGCCCACGCACCAGGAACCCGAGACGCCCGAGAAGCGCGAGAAAGAGGACCGATGGTGTCGTCACGACCCTCCACCGGTGGGGTGGCTCGATGAGCACCCTCACGATCCTGCTGACCGCCTTCGCCGGGATCCTGTTCCTGGCGACCATGATCTCGATCCACCTCTCCTGCGTGACGGCCCGGAACCGGCCCATCCCCCGGTGGATCTTCGCCCTCGGCGGCGCCTGCCTCGTGGTCGCGACCGCGGCGGTGCTGTCCTTCTTCTGATCCGTCGCCCGACGCCTGCTCCGTCGGCCGACGCCCGGGCGTACGTGCGCGGCCTCGGCCGCGGGGCGGTGGGGTGTCGTATCCTCTGACCCAGCAGAGCGCGGCCGCGGGGGCGGTCGTCGCAGGGGGAGCGCCGCGGCGCCGCGACACAGGAGCGAACGCGATGATGGACAGCACCGGGCCCGAGGGCATGCCTCAGGACCCCTTCGGACAGGACCCGGCACCGCACGAACAGGGCTCGCACTCCGCGCTCCCGTTCCGCGAGGACCGCGACGGAAGCACACAGTGGAACGCGGACTTCTCCGCAACCGCGCCCGAGCACGACACGGCCACGTCCGATCGGGCCGACCTCGTGAGCAGCATCGGCAAGGCCGCGTTCTTCCTCGTGGTGCTGGCCTTCATCGGAGGCATCTGGCTCTTCATCTCCCGCCAGCGGGCGCAGATCGAGGCGGGCTTCTCCGGCTCGACAGACGTCTCCAGCGGGGGCATGTTCGACTCCCTGCCGTTCTCTCCGATGGTCCTGATCATCGGACTGTTCCTCGTCGTGGGCGTGCTCAAGCCCGTCGCGACGGCGCTGTGGCGGATCCTCAAGAGGTGAGAGTGCTCAGCCGCCCAGCTCGAGCACCCGGATCGCGAGCTGCACGCGGTTCGTGACCTGCAGCTTGTGATAGAGCCTGCCCAGGTGGGTCTTCACCGTCGCGACGGACATGAACAGCGCCTCGCCGACCTCGGGGTTCGCGAGTCCCTGCGCGACGAGCCTGCCCACCTCCCATTCGCGGTCGGTGATCCCTGACGGGGCCGGGGATGATGCCGGTGCCTCGGCGTCGGCCTCCGCGGCGGACCCCTGTCCTTCCGGCCTCTTCCCTCCGGTTCCCACAGCGCCCGCGGGAGTCTGCGTGCCGTCGGACGCGAGGCGCACCAGGCGGGTGAGCACGTCGGGTGAGAAGCGCGGACGGTCACCGGCCGCATCGAGCACCGCCTGCACGACCTCCTGGGGAGGGGAGTCCTTGAGCAGGAACGACACCGCGCCGGCCCGCAGCGCCTCCAGCAGGAACTCGTCGGTGTCGAAGGCGGTGAGCATGATGACGCGTGCGTCGGATCCCGCCTCGCGCAGCGACCGCAGCGCCTCGAGCCCGGTCATGCGGGGCATGCGGATGTCCATCAGCACCACGTCCGGGTCCAGGGCGCCGATCTGCTCGAGCGCCGCGCTCCCGTCGGCCGCCTCCCCGATCACCTCGATGCCGTGGGTGCCGTGGATCATCAGGCGCAGACCGGCGCGCATCAGCGCCTCGTCGTCCACCAGCAGCACCCGGACCGGGGCCGTCACAGACCTCTCGGATCCTGCGGATCCCTCTGATTCCGTCTCGTTCACCATGGCATCCATGCTTCCACCTCGAAGGAGTCCTCGTGCACGCGATGTTCCGCGTCGCCGCCCAGCAGGCGGGCCCGTTCCTGCACCCCGAGCAGCCCGTGCCCGGTGGAGGTCGACGCGTGCAGTGCGCTCGCCGGCAGCGGATTGGAGGCGTGGAGGTGCACGGTGTGGTCGGCCCGCGAGAGCGTGATCGCCAGGGGCGCGCCGGGAGCATGCTTGGCGGCGTTGGTCGTGATCTCGGTGAGGATCCGGGCGAGCGTCACCACGGTGCTGCGATCGGCACCCTCGAGATCCTCCGGGGCGAGCCCGACCCAGGAAAGCTCCACGTCCTGGCCCTCCTTGCGACACCGCTCCACGATGTCGGTGAGGGTGGGGACGGTGGCCAGTGGAGTGTCGCCGCCGGTGGTGCGCAGAGTCATCAGCACGATGCGCAGCTCGCGGTTGGCCTGTTGGGCGGCATCGCGCACCGTGCCCGCGCTGCGACGCAGCTCGGCGACCGGGAGGTCGTCGCGGTAGGACATCGCGCCGGCGTGCATGGCGATCGTGGCCAGATGGTGGGAGATGCTGTCGTGCATGTCGCGGGCCAGGGCGGAGCGCTCCTCGGCGCGCACCCGGGCGTCGTCCGCGTCGCGCTCGCGCACCAGAGCAGCAGCTTCGCGCTCGGCGGCGTCGCGCGCCAGCTGCGCGGCCTCCCGTTCCCTGTCCGCGGAGGCGGCGTGCTCCCGCAGGGACGCCAGGAGCTCGGTGCGGGTGCCGACCACATGGCCCAGCAGCAGGGGGACCAGGGCGAGGACCACGATGATGCCCATGGTGGTGAGCTCCAGCATGCCCGGGTCGGTCCCCCGGATCCGGGTATCGAGGACCATCGTCGCCAGCGACATCCCGGAGACCAGCAGCACTGCCACGACGTCGAGCACCAGGCGGCGCCGGACCCCCAGTCGGTACATGCCGATCGCCGCGGCCACCCACGCCCATCCGCTGATCCCGGCCGCGGTGGCAACCAGCAGATGCGCTGCGCTGTGCCACCGACCGGGAGGCACGAACCGCAAGGGACCGATCGCGAGCGTGGCGACCACACCCACCAGGGCGTCGACCCCGTACATCCCCAGCAGACCCTCGGGAGGGTTGTCGGAGAACTCCTCGAGCAGCATGCCGAAGTTGATGAGGAAGAACAGGAAGCCCAGCGCCGTGCACACCAGGGACTGGGCGACCGCGATCGCCCACTGGCGCACGCTGCGCACGGACGGCGCGGCGGGAGCAGGAGGCGCGGTGACGGTCATGGCACCAGCGTAGAGATCGATCTGCGGCCGACGGATCGGCCATGCGGCCGATGACCCTCGTCGCGCCATCAGCCGAGCGGCAGGTCCGGGCGGGGGACCCGAGCGGCGCAGACGAGGACGCACGGCGGATGCCCACACCCGAGCCGGGACGAGAGGATCGGGGCATGACGCAGCACGAACCCCTTCCCCGCACCACGCCGTCCCAGCCTTACCATCGCATCGCCCGCGCGATCCCGCACCGCGGCTACTGGTGGCGCCCGCTGGTCACGACCGCCGTGGCAGCATTCGTGTGGATCGCCATGAACCTCCAGGTCATGGTGCCGCTGATGATCCTCGGGGAGCTCTGGCCGGCGGCCTCCACGAGCCCCTCCCTGATGGATCCGTTGAACCCGGCCGACCAGGTGCTGGGGCTGGGCATGCTCGCGCTGCTGGTCCCCGCGGTGCTGGTGGGATCGCTGGCCGGCTACGGCCGGGCAGGCATCGTGCTGTCGGTGATGGGGCGATTCCGCTGGGGCCTGCTGGGGCGGGCGGCGCTCGTCGTCGTCCCCGTGTACGTGCTGCTGAACATGGTGCTGAACCTGATCTTGGAGCGCGAGGCGATCGTGATCCCGCATCTCGGGCCGGCCGTGATCCTGGCGTGGCTCGTGGCCCTTCTCCTCGCCCCGCTGCAGTGCGCGGGCGAGGAGGTCGCCTTCCGGGCGCTGCCGATGCAGGTCCTCGGCACCTGGCTGCGCTGGCCGCTCCTCGGGATCCTGGTGCCCGTGCCGCTGTTCGTGCTGGGCCACGGCTACAACTGGGTGGGGCAGATCGACATCGCCCTCTTCGCGATCGTGATGGGCCTGCTGGCCTGGAAGACCGGCGGTCTCGAGATCCCGATCCTGCTGCACACCGCCAACAACTGGACCCTCTTCGCGATCTCTCCGCTGATCCCGGGCTTCACCGAACAGGGAGAGGTGGGCTTCCTGGGCCTTGCCCTCGCCCTGGTGCCGATGCTGCTGCTGAGCGCCGGGATCTGGTGGTGGTACTCGAAGCGCGCGGGCCTGGAGCTGTGGGAGCCGCAGCGGGGTCGGGGTCAGACCCTCTCGTCGGCCAGCGCGTCGTCGACCTCGTCGGCCAGCCCGTCGGCGCCCGTGGCAGTGTCCGCGCCGAGCGCCGAGAGCACCTCGCGGCCCCTGTCGGTCTGAGGGAAGCGGTCCACGATCGCCCGCAGCGAGGCGGCGTCTATCCCCGCGCCGAAGGCCTCCGTGAAGGGCTGCAGGCGCACTCCCTCCGCCAGCGAGCCGATCACCACCGGGTCGAAGCCGAGCTCGTCCACCAGCTCGGCGACGATTCCCGCGGCCGGAGCCGGTCCGGCGATCGCGATGGCCGCCCGAGGAGCCGGGGCCTCGTGGCTGTCGGGTCCGTGGTTGTCGAGCCCGTGGGCGTCATTCTCGCGGGCGTCGTGCTCGCCAGCCACACGGCGGGCGAGGTCCTCGAGGTCGTGGTACCCCATGTGGTTGAAGGCCTTCACGACGCGCGCCCCGGGCAGCTGCGCCTGGACGAACTCGCTGGTCGACGCCCCCGCGTGGGAGAACTGCTCGAGGTGCCCGTCGGTCTCCCACCAGTAGTTCATGGCGTCCACGACGATCTTCCCGGCGAGGGCGTCGGCCGGGATCGAGGCGTGCTTGCCCAGGGGCAGCGCGAGGATCGCGAGGTCGGCACGCTCGGCGGCCTCCTGGTTGGTCACGGCCTGTGCCCCGGGGGCCAGGATCTGGGTGATCAGCTCGATCTTCTCGGGATCGCCGGAACCGGAGATCAGCACGTCGTGCCCGGCGGCGAGGGCGAGGCGGGCCAGCACGGTGCCGACCTTGCCGGCGCCGAGGATCCCGAGGGTGCGATGGAGGGAAGAGCTCATGACAGGGGCAACGCGGCAGGCGGGCGCGGTCTTCCCGGACGTGACCGGTTCCGCGCCCGCCGTGCGTGCCACCGCCCCTCCGCGGAGGGGCGGCGCTGCGGGCGCCTCAGCCCTGCGTGCCGGGCACGTCGATCTGCCAGAGCACGCCGAAGCGGTCCTTGAGCTGCCCGTAGTGATCGCCCCACGGAGCCTGCGCGAAGGGCATCTCGATGCTCGCCCCGGTCGAGGTGAGCCTCTCGATGAGGGCTTCTGCATCGGCCACCGACCCCGGCATCACCATCAGGGAGTAGGCCGATCCGTCCAGCGGCTGCATGTCCTCCCCGATGTCGTCGCCCCCGGCGAGGGTGAGCAGGCCGCCGTCCAGCTGGGCGTGGGCGACGGACTCCGGCGGGGGAGTGAACGGCATGCCCTCCATGGGGTTGTCGCCGTAGGTGTTGAGCTCGAGGGTGCCCCCGAAGACCTCCGCGTAGTAGGGCATGGCCTCGGCGGCATTGCCGGGGAACGAGATGTAGGGCGTGGAACGGGGCATGGTTCCTCCTCAGGGGCGGGACCGCGTCGCGATCCCTCGTGCTGCTGATCGTGCCACCGGTGGCCGACGGACGAAACGGGCCGGAGGGGATGGCTCGGGCGCCCTGACGCGGTGGGTCCCGACGGGTGGTCCTCAGACCCAGCGCCAGTTGTGCGGCCGGGTGCGCGGCGTGTAGGCGCCCACGGGGAGGTCATCGGCCGCTCGCATCATCCATCGCACCAGCTCGCGGCGGAGCTCCGCCCGGAGCTGCTGGTGGTCGGCGTCGGCCGCGAGATCGTGGGTCTCCAGCGGATCGGCCAGGAGATCGTGCAGGGTGTCGTGGCCGCGGTCGTCGACCACGAGCTTGTGGTGGCCGCGCACGAGCATGCGCATCTCCCCGCCCAGGGTCACCGAGTTCAGCTCGTCGAAGCTCGCCCCCTCGTAGGAGAAGTGGAGAGGAGGCCGATCCGTCTCCTCGTAGGACACACCCCCGTAGCCGAGCTCGCCGAGGATCGACCCGAACTCCTCGGCGGGGGCAGGAAGGCCCTGCAGCAACGGGTCGAGGGAGCGTCCCTGGACCCCGGGCGGGATCTCCCCGGTCAGGCGCTCGGCGAGGGTGGGCAGCACGTCGATGATCGAGACCAGCTCGTGGCGCTCCTGCGCGGAGATGCCGGGTCCGCTGAACCCCAGGGGGATGCGCATCAGTGCATCGGGCATGGCGGCACCTTTGCGCTGTAGCCCGTACTCCCCGGTGAAGTCTCCGTGATCGGCGAGCACCACGAAGATCGTGGGCCGGGCGGAGGACTCGATGGCGTCCAGCAGCCGTCCGATCTGATCATCGATCAGCCGCAGCATCCCGAGGTAGTTCGCACGATAGCGCCGCCAGGACCGATCGAAGCCGGGCCGCTTCTCCTCGATCAGCCGATGCAGCCACCGGAAGCGCCAGTCCATGCCGTCCAGCACACTCGCGTCGGTCTCCCGCTCGGGCACCTCGTCCTCGAACATGCTGAAGTACGGCTCGGGCACCTGGTAGGGGTTGTGCGGCTCGGGGAAGGAGACCCAGAGGAAGCGGGGACGGTCCGTCGGAGCCTGCTCGAGGGCGTGCAGGGCGCCGTCGACGATGCGAGCGGGGAACTGGTCCGCGACCTCGAACGGCGTGGGCTCCTCCGCCACGCCGTGGTCCAGGGCGCGCAGCCAGGCCTCGAAGCCGGCGGGGTCGCCGGTGGCGGGCCGGGCGGGGCCGCTGTCGTGGAAGAACGGCCCGGTGTAGCTGTCGAAGTCCTCTGCTCCCGGATGCATGTGCGGCTTCCCGCTGAAATGGAGCGAGTACCCCGCCCCGCGCAGCACGTCCAGCAGGTCCGCCCCGTACAGCGCATGCCCGGCGGTGCTGTTCTGCCGCACCCGGTGGGCGGTCGGGAAGCGACCGGTGAGCAGGCTCGTGCGGGCCGGGACGCAGACCGGGGAGGTGGTGTAGGCCCGGTCGAACCTCGTACCCGCGGCGAGCAGCGCATCGGTGCGCGACATCGTGTCCGGACCGCCCTGGGCCGCCGTGCAGCCCACTCGCTGCTGATCGGTCATGAGCACGACGACGTCAGGGGCGGGGACCGTCGGCTCTCCGGGCCCCAGGGGCCCGTTGGAGGGCGTCGGTCGCGGCCGGGGCGGCGGTGTGAGGGGGCCGGGGGAACTGCTCATGCGCGGAGTCCTCGTCGTCGAAGGAGGCGATGGGTTCGTGGTCCGACGGTACCGCGCCCCCCGGACACCCGCGCGGTCCCGCGGGACCAGGACCGGACCGTGCCGGGTGGTGCGATCGTGGTTCCCCTCACTGCGCCCCCAGCCAGGGAGTTCTACAGTGGAGATGCCATGTGCCGACTCTTCGCTCTTCATTCCGACCGCCCCGTCACCGCCGATCTCTGGTTGCTCGATGCGCCCTACTCCCTGCTCAGCCAGTCGCGGTTCAACGCCGACGGCACGGGCCTGGGGTGGATCGACGAGGACGGCGAGCCGCGGATCCGCAAGCGCCCCGTCGCCGCCTACGAGTCCGAGGCGTTCACCGACTTCGCGACCACGCTGTGCTCCCGGGCGATGCTCGCGCACCTGCGCCTCTCCTCCGGCTCCGGGCACTGCGACGAGAACACCCACCCGTTCCTGCAGGACGGCATCATCAGCGCCCACAACGGGGTCCTGGAGGTCACCGAGGAGATGCGGCGGCGGGTCGCCGAGCTCGGCGCCGCCCACCACGTCCTCGGCTCCACCGACAGCGAGTGGATGGCCGCGCTGATCACCGGCGAGGTGGCCGCCCACGGTGGCGACCTGCGCGCCGGCGTGACCGCCGCGCTGAGCTGGATCGCCGCCCACGTCCCCGTGTACTCCGTGAACGTCCTGGTCATGAAGGGGGAGGAGCTCGTCGCGGTGCGTCTGCCGGCCACCAACGAGCTGTGGATCCTCGAGCGTCCCGCCACTGCGGAGACGCAGAGCGACCGCATCGAGCAGTCCTCGGACTCCCTGGCCGTGCGCGCACGCAGCGAGGATGCCCGCGGCGCGAACTCCGTCGTCCTCGCGAGCGAGCCCCTGGACGACGACCCCGCCTGGCGCCTCCTGGACTCCGGCGAGCTCGTGCATCTCACGGCCGACGGCACGCTGACCAGCGAGCATCCCTTCGGACCGCTCGCCCAGGCGCTCAGCATCGAGGACCTCGGCCTGTCGGCCGCGGCCTCCCAGGCGCATGCCGCGCAGGCCCGCGCCCAGGAGGATCGTCGTCGGCAGATCACCGAGAGCGGCGCGGACAGCGCGGAGCACGCCGCATGAACGGTGCCGCCTCCGCCGACGCCAGGCCTTCCGAGCCCGGCGCACGACTCACGCCCTATCACCGCCTGGCGACGCTGCGCCCGGCCTGGTCCGCCTGGAGCAGACCGCTGCTGACCGTCGTCGCCGCCCTCATTGCCTACGTCGTGCTGGCCTCTGTGCTGCTGGTGCTCACGATCCTCGTGCTCGCGCTCGCCCCCGGTGTGAACGTCGCGATCGGCGTCACCAGCGGTGATCCGACCAGCCCGCTGGACGTGGGCATCGCCCTCGCGATGGGCGCGCTGTGGTGGCCCGCCGGAGTGATCGGCGTGCGGATCGGCGGCTGGCGTCCGCTCGGTCCCACGTGGTCCGTCGCCGCCCGGCCGCGGCGCGAACGCCTGCGCTCCACGATCCTCCTCGCCGTGCTCGGCGCCCTGGTGGTGGTCGCCGTCGCGGCGCTCGCCGGTGGCCTGATGGGCGCCGGATCCGACGGTGCGCCGGCAGCAGGTGGAACCTCCGCGGCCGACGGGGGAGCGCCGATCCTCCAGCTGCTCCTGGTGGTGCTGCTCGTGCTGATCCTGGTCCCGCTGCAGGCCGTCGGGCTCGAGCTGGCGCTGCGAGGCCTCGTGCTCCAGGCCGTCGGCACGTGGCTGCGCAGCCCCGTGATCGCCGTTCTCGTGGTCGCCGCGCTTGCCGTCATCGGCCGCGAGGCCACCGCCGCCGTGATGCTCCCCGCCCTGGCTGCAGCGCTCGCCGCCGCGGTGCTCGCCTGGAAGACGGGCGGCCTCGAGCTCCCGATCCTGTTCACCGCCACCACGACGGGTGCTGCGCTGATCGTCTCCGCGCTGGCCGCGGGGAGCGGCGCCGGAGCCGGCGTGGGGGCGCTCGGCGCGGCAGTCGCCGCTCCCGGCACCTCCGCCGCCGCGCTCGCGAGCACGGAGGCCGGACCGGTCCACGCCGACGCCGCCCTGGCCGGCGGCGCCGCCGCAGCGATCGCCCTGCTCGTCGTCACGGCCGTGATCGTCGTGGTGGTCAGTCGACGCGACGGCCTGCGCCTGCTCGAGCCCGTCGGCCGCGCCGCCGACGCGCCCGTGCCGGATCCCGTGCTGATCTGACACGAACCTGCCGTCCGTTCGGACCGAATCGTCCGCGAAACCTGGACACCTCGGGAATTCTCACGTAGGAATACTGGTGGTCGGGCACCGCCGCACGGCCGCCATCCCACAAAGGACGACGACGATGACGCCCCTCGCCCGCTTCTCCCGCCGCACCCTCCTGGCCACAGGAACCCTCACGGCGACCGCAGTCGGGGCAGGCCTCCCCGCCGCCAGCGCCGCGGCCGGATACACCAACCCCGTGATCGCCACCAACCAGCCCGACCCCGGCATCCTGCGCGTGGACCAGGGGTATTACCTGTACTCGACGGCAGGCGCCGCCGGGAACATGCCGGTGCTGAGGTCCCCGGACCTCGTGACCTGGCGCCGGGTGGGCGACGGCCAGCCCGTGATCGCCTCGTGGGCGAACAGCGGCAGGCACTGGGCCCCGGAGGTCATCGAGGTGGACGGCAGATACCACGCCTACTACACCGCCTGGGAGCGGGCCACGGACCGGCAGGCGATCGGGGTCGCCGTCGCGCTCCAGCCCGAGGGGCCCTTCCTCGACTCGGCGGCCGCCCCGCTGCTGTCCACCCCCGAGGAGGGCGGCTGCATCGACGCCTCGCCGTTCCGCGACGAGGACGGCTCGCTGTGGCTGCTGTGGAAGAACGACGGCAACGCCGCCGATCAGGATTCGTTCCTGTTCGCCCAGCGTCTCGCGGACGACGGACACTCCCTCGAGGGTGAGCGCAGCCGCATCCTCGAACGAGATCAGGCCTGGGAGATCTACACGATCGAGGGGCCCGCGATCATCACGCACGAGGGCCGGTACTACCTCTTCTACTCCGCCGGCGAGTACTGGAACGAGACCTACGGGGTGGGCGTGGCGGTCGCCGACGCGATCGACGGGCCGTGGACGAAGCTCTCCGACCAGCCCGTCCTCTCCGCCAACGACGTGGCCGCCGGGCCGGGGCACGGCATGCCGGTGAGCACCTCGGACGGCATCTGGTACGTCTACCACGCCTGGCATCCCGACCACATCGGCCAGGACCCCGGCCGCCAGATCTGGATCTCGAAGGTGCGCTTCGAGGGCGCAGAGGTGAGCATCGACGGTCCCTCGATCAGCAACCCGCTGCGGCCCAGGACCGTCTACCGGCCCTGAGCCGGCGGATGCCCGGGACGCGCTGCTGCGTCGTCGGGCCGGCGCGCCGGGGACGGACCTTCCCGACCAGGCGGGCCCTCACGCCCACGCTCAGCTCCGGATCGCGTCGATCACCTTGATGCGGGTGGCGATGATCGCGGGCAGGGCGCCGGCGAGAACGCCCACGGCGGTCGCGGCGAGCAGGCCCACCACCACGGCGTCCACCGGGAACGGCGGGAGGTCCACCAAGCCCTGGTCGCGGAAGAAATCCGTCACGAAGGACGACTTGACCAGGGCGACCGCTGCTCCCACGCCGACGGCTCCGGCCAGCACGGTGGCGACCACCGACTCCATGAGCACCCCGAAGAACACGCGGCCCCCGGTAGCGCCGTAGGAACGGCGGATCCCGATCTCCCGCACCCGGTACCGCACCGTGACCAGGGAGATGTTCACCAGTCCCATCGCGCCGAGCAGCAGGATCACCACGGCCACGCCCGCTACCGCATACCCGAAGACCTTGAAGACGGACATCTCCTCCATGGCGAACGAGGTCGGGTACACGTCGAAACTGCCCGCACCACTGCCCGACAGGGCGCTGGAGAGCTGGCTTCGCACGGCGTCGGCCTGCTCGGGCGGTACCCAGACGAGGTACTCGGACGCGGTCGGAGTGTTCTTGTCATAGCCGGGCACCGCGGCCAGGCCGTCGGTGGCGATGTACGCCTGCGGGCCATAGTCGGTCGAGGCGTCCGGGGGGAGCACGCCGATGATGATCGCCTGCCCCGACTCCTGCGCACCCGTGGGTCCGTACAGGGTGACGGGCTCGGTGCCCAGCTCCGGTCTGCCGAGGGTCTCGTACAGGGGCTGGTTCACCACCAGCGCCGGTGCCAGGCGGTGCTGGTCGGAGTCGGAGATCCACCGGCCCTGCTCGACCTGCATCCGGTACATCGTGGCGTAGGAGGGGTCCACGCCGTTGAGCGCAGAGGTCTGCACTCCTTGCGTGGTCTGCATCCGCACGTCCGCGTAGGCGCGGCGGGTGCGATGCTCGATGCCGAGTCGATCGATCTGCGAGAACACGAGCTCATCGAGCTCCGCGCCGGTGAGCTGGTCCTGGTCGCCGGAGGGCGCGGCCACCTCGTTGCCGAACTCGTCCAGGGTGATCCCCATGTCACCCATCGAGCTGATCGCCAGCACGGTGTCCCGTCCGCTGCTCTTCTCCGAGGACTGCAGCAGGGAGCTGCCGAGCATCCCGCCGGCCCCCATGACCGCGGTCAGGGCGAATACGGAGAAGGCCACACCGATCAACGACAGCAGGATGCGGCCCTTGTTCACGCGCAGCTCGCCATAGGCCTCGACGATCGAGGCGAGGAACCCGGTCATGCCTGGACCTCCTGGCGAGAAGCGCCCGGAGCGGACGGAGATCCTGAAGCGGTGGAAGCGGCGACCGCCTCGCGCCCGGCGCGGAGGCCGACGGTCGCCGAGAGCGCATCCTGCGCCCCGGTGCTGCCGACGTCGTTCAGCACTCCCTCGTCCAGCAGGTAGGAGCGCCGCGAGAGGGCGGCGACCTGCAGGTCGTGGGTGATGGTCACGAGGGCGGCGTCGGATTCCCGGGCGATCTCGTCCAGCAGTGCCATGACGGCCTCGCCGGTGGTGACGTCGAGGGCGCCGGTGGGCTCGTCGGCGAGGATCAGCCGTGGCCTGCGCACCAGGGCGCGGGCCACGGCGACGCGCTGCTGCTCGCCGCCGGAGAGACGGCTGGGCTGCTGCTGCGCGCGGTCGGCCAGACCCACCCGGTCGAGCATCTCCATCGCGAGCCGTTCGCGCCGCCAGAA
This sequence comes from Brachybacterium sp. 107, assembly GCF_052379725.1. Lineage (NCBI taxonomy): Bacteria > Bacillati > Actinomycetota > Actinomycetes > Micrococcales > Dermabacteraceae > Brachybacterium > Brachybacterium sp. 107. The sequence goes on from NZ_JBQSYW010000013.1 coordinate 59,154, forward strand.
CTGGCCGGCGCTGCCGTACATCAGCGGCATCATCACGTTCTCCAGGGCGGTGCGGCGCTCCAGCAGGTTGAACTGCTGGAACACGAAGCCGATGGAGGCGCCGCGCAGGCGGGCCCGTCGGCGGTCGCCGAGGCGGGACACGTCGGCCCCGTCGAACAGCAGCTCGCCGCTGGTCTGGCGGTCGATCAGGCCCAGCAGGTTCAGCAGGGTGGACTTGCCCGATCCGGAGCGGCCGACGACGGCGACGTGGTCACCGGCCTGCACGGTGAGGTCGATGCCGCGCAGGATGTGGAGGTCCTCCCGGCTGGGCAGGCGCACCGAGCGGCGCAGCTCGCGCAGCTCGAGCAGGGGAGGTGGTGTGCTCACCACATCTCACCGCCGCCCATGTCGGCCTCGGGGTTGTCCACGCCGGGCACGAACTGGAGGATCTCCTGGCCCTCCTCGAGACCCTCGGTGATCTCGACGATCCCGTCGCCGCGCAGGCCGAGCGCGACCTCCACGGGGGCCGGCTCCCCGGTGACCTCGTCGAGCACGTACACGGTGCCGTTTTCGCCCGTGCCCTCGGCCGCGGTGGTGGGAACGCTGAGCACGCCGCTCGCGGAGCCGAGCTTCACGGTCACCTCGACGCTCAGGCCCGGGACGATCCGGGTGCCGTCGGGGACGGGGCACTCCAGCTGGGCGGCAGAGACGCTCGAGGTGTTCTCCTCGCCGGTCATCGGGTCGATCTGGGGGGCTTCGGGCTTCTCGACCTCGGTGTCCTCGGTGATGCCGGGGGCCTTGCAGTGCACCGGATCGGTGGAGGTGGGGAGGATCGCGGAGGCGTCGATGTCCACGTCGAGCAGGGAGAGCTGCTGCTCGGGGGTCAGCTCGGCGACGATCGAGTAGGTCCCGGGCGAGATCGTGGCGACGACGTCGCCGGTGGCGACGGACTCCCATTCAGCGAGGGTGAGGCCGGTGATCTTCCCGGGGGCGTTGGCGTACAGGGTGAGGTACCTGTACTGCTGCTCGGTCTGCACCGGCTGCGGTGCCGGCTGCTCGACGGGCTCCGCGTCGGCGCCCTCTCCGCTCGGGTCCTCGCCGTCGGCCGTTCCCTCGGCGGGCATCTCGGCCGGAATGTCGACCGGCGCAGGCTCCTCGGGGACGCGCACCTGCAGGATGCGCTGACCCTTCTCGACGGTGTCGCCCTCGCGGGCCCAGATCTTGTTGATCTCGCCCTCATCGGTGGCCTTCAGCTCGGTGCCCTCATCGGGCTGCACCGTGGCGGGGAGCGTCAGCGCCGAGGCGATGTCGGACGTCTCGACGGGCACCACCGCATACTGGTCGAACTCGGCGGTGGGGACGTCGGGATCCTCGTCGGCCCCGGAGGCATCGGCGGGGAAGAACGCCATGCGGGCGAGGGACAGGGCGATGACCGCGAGGATCAGCATCCAGATCAGGGGGAAGACGTAGCGACGGAGGGCGGCCATGGTCGCCTTTCGTTCTGGTCGGCGACGGCGCCGAGAGGAGGTCCGGGGAAGGTGAGCTGCCAGCGGCGCCGACGACTTCTCCTATTGTTGCCTGATTTCACGGTGCACGTATCCGACTCAGGGATGATTCTGCCGCCTGATTTCGGGTCCCGGCCTGCGGAACCTGGGCTGCGGATCCTGGACTGCCGGTGACGGCGAGTCCGGCGCGCCATAGGGTCGTCGCATGAGCCCCGCCGATGCCGCCAGCCCAGAGACCACGCCTGCCGCGACCACGCCTGCACAGACCACGCCTGCCGCGACCACGTCTGCACAGACCGCTCCCGCAGCACCCGCCGGGCAGCCGGTGAACCCCGCGGGGATCGGCGACGAGATGCTGCTGCTCCCGCTGCGCCAGCGCATCCTCGAGCGGGACCTCGGCGTGCGGGCGATCCACGTGCACCGCGCCGGCCGTGAGGACGTCTCCCACCGCTTCATGGACGACACGGTCGAGAACATCTACTCCTGCTCGAAGACGGTCACCGCGCTCGCCGTGGGCATCGCCGCCGGTGAGGGGCTCCTCGACGTCGAGGATCGTGTGGTGGACCACCTCCCCGCTCCGGCGGGCGGCTATGGCCGCGGCATGGACCAGGTGCGTCTCCGGCATCTGCTGACGATGACCTCCGGCTCCCCGATCCTCGGGTTCCTCGACGAGCAGCGCGATCACGAGGACCTCGCCGCACTGTTCCTCGGCACCGACCTGATCGCGACGCCGGGGGAGCGCTGGGAGTACTCCAACGGCTCGATCTTCCTGCTCTCCCGCGTGATCAGCGAGCGCACGGGGCAGAGCATGCGCGACTGGCTGATGTCGCGGCTGTTCGAGCCGCTGGGCCTGCCCAACCCGCAGTGGCACACCACCCGTGATGGGCACAGCTGGGGCGCGACCGGCCTGCACCTCAAGAGCTGGCAGCTGGCGCGTATCGGCCGACTGCTGCTGCAGCGCGGCGAGCACGAGGGTGCCCAGCTCGTTCCGGCCGCCTGGATCGACGCGATGCATGCCGACGGCGCCTGGGTCGCCACCGGGGACGCCGAGCCCGAGAGCGTCCACTACGGCTACGGGATCTGGCAGTCCACGCCCGACGGTGCCTGGCGGGCCGACGGCGCCTACGGTCAGCTGATCCTCGTGCTCCCCCAGCAGGACGCGGTCATCACGATCACCTCGCATCTGGAGGGCCGGGGCGCCGCGGAGATCATGCGCGCCGTCTGGCAGGACCTGCTGCCCCTGCTCTGAGCTGCCGGTCGGGCCGCCGGGAGCCGCCGGCCATCTGCTGTGCGCCGCTTCATCGAAGCGGCGACGTCGCGACGCGGTCCCCGTCCCAGCACAGGCGCTACCGGTAGTTTTGCCCTATGGATCCTTCCGTTCTGCTGAACGTCGCCCTCGTGCTGCTCTTCGTGCTCATCGGAGGCGTGTTCGCGGGCACCGAGATGGCGATCGTCAACCTGCGGGAATCGCAGATCAAGCAGCTCGAGGAGGAGGGTCCGCGCGGCGAGCGTACCGCGACGCTGGTGCGCGATCCGAACCAGTTCCTGTCGGCGGTGCAGATCGGCGTGACGGTCGCGGGTTTCTTCTCGTCCGCCTACGGCGCGTCCACGATCGCCCCCTCCCTGGCCCCGGTCCTCGTGGGCATGGGGCTGTCGGAGTCGCCGGCGAGCACCGCGGCCCTGATCGGGATGACCCTGGTGATCGCCTACCTCTCGCTGGTGCTGGGTGAGCTCGCGCCCAAGCGGCTGGCCATGCAGAACGCGATGGGTGTGGCCAAGGTCGTGGGCCCGCCGCTGAGCCTGTTCGGCAAGGCCATGCGCCCCGTGATCTGGCTGCTGTCCACCTCGACCAACGTGGTGGTGCGCCTGCTGGGCGGTGACCCGCACGCGAACCGCGAGTCCGTCTCCGCCGAGGAGATCCGTTCGATGGTGCGCAGCTCCGAGGCGCTCGACCATGCGGAATCCCGCGTGCTGGCCGATGTCTTCGACGCCTCCGAGCGCACGGTCGTGGAGGTCATGCGGCCCCGGCACCAGGTGCACTTCCTCGAGGGCACCGACACCGTGGCCGAGGTGCGCGCCGAGATCCGCGACACCGGCTACTCCCGCTATCCCGTCACCGGCGAGGACGTCGACGACATCCTCGGCTTCGTCCACGTGCGAGACCTGCTGCTGGTCGATGACCTCACGACCACCCGGATGGCGGATCTCGTGCGTCCCATCGAGCACATCCCCGGAACCGTCGAGGTGCTCCAGGCGTTGAACCGGATGCGTGCCCACGCCGACCAGATCGCCGTGGTGGCCGACGAGTACGGCGGCACCGACGGCATCGTCACCCTCGAGGACCTGCTGGAGGAGCTGGTCGGCGAGATCTACGACGAGTTCGACCTCGAGTCGTGGCCGGAACCCGGCGGTCTCGACCGGATCGTCGAGGGCGACGGCACGCTCGACGGCGGGCTGATCCTGCAGGAGTTCGAGGCGGCGACCGAGATCGAACTGCCGGATACGGGCGGCTACGAGACCGTCGGCGGATTCATCATGGCGAGCCTGGGCAGGATCCCCGTGGCCGGGGACGTGGTGCACGTCGACGGCGGCCGCCTCGACGTGGTGGAGGTCGACGAGCGCCGCGTGCAGCGGGTGCGCCTGGTGCGCGACGCCCCGCCGACGGAGGCACCTGCCGAGACGGCCTGATCGACCGGGGCGCCCACTGCCGTGCTGGCGGTGGGCGCCCCGTCCCGGTCCCGTTCAGGACCCTCTCCGGCCGAGGGCCGACGGCGGGATCCCGGCCCGCTCGTCACTCCGCCGGTGCCTCCTCCACCTCGGTGCACTCGGGAGCGGCAGTCGCCCCGTCGGCCTCGCCGAGGCCCTCGACGCGGAGGTTGTCGAGCACGAGATCGTTCTGCGGGCCGCTGCCCGTGTTCTCGATCCCGATCCAGGTCGCATCGCACGCCCCGGCCGTGAACTCGTGCTTGAAGCGGGCGTCGGTCCCACGTGCCTCGGGGATCGCCTCCCGGTCGAGCACGGTGGTGCCCGGCTCCTCCCCGTCGGCCGCGAGCGAGTCGCCGCCCACGATCAGGCTGTACGAGCCGTCGAAGCCGGTCTGGTGATCGAAGGAGACCCGGTAGCGGTGCCCGGCCTCCAGCGGCAGTGATCCCGTGGTGGTGCGCAGGATCAGGCCCTCGTTCTCCTCGTGGGCCATGAGCGACCAGTCGCCGTCGAGCACGTTGTCCAGGAGCTTGCCGCCCTCGACCACGTCCCCGTCGGTGTTCGGGCCGTACCAGCCGGCCTGCGAGTACGGGGCGTGCAGCTCGGCGAGCTGGGTGCGGGCGTCGCCGCCCAGCTCGGCGGAGCCGGTCACGAACGGCCAGTAACCGGTGTCCACGTGCTCGAAGTCCTCGAACAGCACGGTCTGCTCCGTGGCGTCCGGATCCTCCGGGGCCACGAAGGGCACCACACGGGCATCGTCCACCCGCACCGGGGTCTCGCCGTCTCCGGCGGTGACCGCCAGCGTCACGGGGGAGCCATCGGTGGTGAAGGTGACGCGCACGCGCTGGAAGTACTGCTCGTGCTTGTCGTCGGACGCCGTGGCGTTGACCGCCATCGAGGAGTCGACGACGGTGGTCGCCATCCCGTCCGCGCCGGCCTGGTGGGCGGTGGGGACGACCCCGTCACCGGTGGCCGAGACGGTCACGTCGCGGGTGTCCGTGGGATCGATCTGCACCGACGCCCAGGCGCTGTAGGTCCCGGCGGGCAGGTCCCTGGTGGGATCGGCCGGGTCGTGGAGCTGCTGCGAGATGCCCGCCGCGCCCGCGCCGACGACGGCCTGGAGGTTGCGGTTGCCGTCGGTCTCGATCTCGACCGCGCCCTCGGGCGACCAGGCGCCGAGGCGACCGGAGAAGAACCCGGGATCGGTGACCGGGCTGCCCTCGCCCCACTGCGGATCGGCCTTCTCGGGCATGTCCGAGGTCGGGTAGAGCACGTAGGCCGTGCCCGCCTCCGCCTCGAGGGTGACCTGCCCCTTCCGGACCGGCACGGTGATGCGGCCGCCGCGGCCGGTGTCCGTGAGCGGGTACATGACCAGGGAGCCCTGGTCGGCCCACTCGGGCGTCAGGGTCCAGGTGGTCCTCCCGCCCTCGGGGCTGTAGTGGTAGAGCCGGTCCCCGGTCCCGCCGGTGCCCGTCGCCGCGGCGGGCTCGGAGGAGCCGCCGTCGGCGACCGCGGCGTCTGCCCCGTCGGACCAGGGCAGCAGGTACGCGCCGTCCTCGTAGACGGTCGCGCCGCCGTGGGTGATGGTGCGATCGGTGGGGATCTCGGTGCCGCCGACGGAGTCGACGTCCGACGTGGCGACGGTGCCGTTGCCGAGCACCACCTCGCCGTCGCCCCACTGCATGATCGGCGCCTGCTGCATGTACTTGGTGGGCAGGTTCCGCTGCCACACCGTGTCGAAGAAGGCGTTCGCGTCGTGGTGCCCGGTCCAGCCCTCGAACTCCTGCACGTTCGCGTTGGACAGCAGCGGGTCCGGGTTCCAGATGTCCTTCTCGTCGTTGTCCAGGAAGCGGATCACCTGGGAGTTGATGCCCTTGTTGGTGGAGCCGCCGTAGTTCTCGTCGTTCGCCCAGTGCGACCAGGTCGAGGCGCGCGGCATCTTGTCGGCCCACTCGGTGGAGACCGACCAGCCCTGCGCCTGCAGCTCCTGCGCGAGGCGCTGCCCCTCCCAGCCGTTGGGGTAGTAGACGTCCATGTACAGGAAGGACAGGTTCTCGGGCGCCTCGTCGCGGAGGTCCTGGAAACGGTCCAGCACGTTCCCGATGCCGAGGTCCTTCGGGCCGTCGATCGCATAGGACTGGTTCATCCAGCCCCAGCCCTTCTTGAGCGGCTGCTGGAGCAGGTCGTCGGAGAAGGCGTAGGCCTCGGAGTAGGACTCGGTGGCGTTGACGTGCACGCCGAAGGTCGCGTTCCAGTCCTCGCCCGCCGCGGCCAGGGTCTCGAGATCCCCGAGGCCGCCGGCGCGCTCGTTGTAGTGGCCGGCGTAGTCGGGATGGGCGGAGTCGTGGCCCTCGGCCTGGTAGCCCTTGAGCATGACCGACTGGCCCAGGCCGTCGGTGGCGAGGGAGACCCGTTTGGTGTCGTCCAGCGTGCGCAGGAACGGGTGCGTGGCCTGGGAGACGATGTTGAACGGGATCCGTTTGATGACCTCGTTCTTCACGGCGTCCCCGCCCACGATCTCCTCCTGCACGCCGCGGGCGGCGATCGCGGCGTCCTGCCAGTCCAGCGCGCCGTCCTCGTTCGCGTCGGCCGTGATCGCCACGCGCACGAACGGGTCCGCGTCGGCGCCGAGGCCGAGATCCGCGGTGGAGCCGCGCACCACGAAGGTGCCCGGCGAGACGGTGCCGTAGGAGGCGCCGTCGCCCTGGGCGAGCGCGACGATGTAGCGGGAGTTGTCGGTCTGCACGCGGCCCGCGGTCGCGCCGCCTGCCGTGTTGTCCTCGACCGCGTTGGTCTCGAACCCGGCCGCGAGCTGGTCGCCCGCGATCAGCGCCACGTGCGAGGGGTCCTCGAGCGCGGTGCCCTCGTCGAGGGAGGCGAGATCGTAGACGTGGTCGCCGCTGCGGTCGCGGTCCGCGGAGAGATCCGCGCCCACCACCTGGGCGCCGGCTTCGGTGCCGTTGGCGGGGGCGAGGTCCAGGCGCGGGATGGAGAGGCGGTGGATCGCGCCGGCGGGATCCTCGAAGTTCGTGAGCGTCCAGGTCATGGTGCTGCCCTCGACGGAGATCACCGCGTCGAAGCTCGTGCCCTCGAGCGCGGGGACCGTGAGGTGGTAGGTGGCGCTGAGGCCGTCCTCGGAGACCTCGGGAGCGGTGACCTCGACGTCATAGGAGACGTCGTCGATCACCACGGAGGTGGGGGCTTCGCCGTAGCGGCCTGCGAGGCTGCCCTCGCCGAGCGTGTAGTCCACGACCTGCGGGAAGTCGGGGTGCAGGCGCACCGCCAGGTCCGCGTCCGCGATCTCTACGGTGCCCTCGGGCGGGTCCACGACGATCGGATCCGGATCGGCCTCCTCCCCGATCACGTCGACGTTCAGCTCGGCGAGCGAGGCGACCTTCTCCGGCGGGGACGTCTCGGGGTCCGATGCCTTGCCGCCCCAGGAGCTGAGCCACACCACCTTCACGCAGCTCGCCTCGACGGGCGAGTCCAGGGTGACCGTGCGCTCCGTGGCGGCGTCGGTCAGGGAACCGTCGAAACCGCCCTCGGCGACCTGGGTGTAGGCGGTGTCCGCGCAGTCGGGATCGGTCGAGGTGTAGATCTCGTAGTCGCCGATGCGGCCGGATCCGTGGGAGTCCTGGCGGGGCTGCAGGCGCACGCGCGCCACCTCGACCGGTGATTCGGAGACCTGCACCGAGAGGTGGTGGGGGAGGTCGTCGACCCCGTCGCTCCAGGCGGTGTGCCACATGGTCGACGGATCTCCGTCCAGCACGTTCGCGGTGGGCGATCCCTCCTCGGCGGAGTCCGCGTCCATCACGCTCATCGCGCTCTGCGGGAGGGCCACATAGGTGGGGTCCGCGCTCGCCGGGGCGGCGAGGGAGAACGGGGCGAGCAGCGTGACGGCGGCGCCGAGGACGAGCGTTCGCACGGGCCGACGGGGACCGCTCGGGTGCGCGGTCCGACGGGAGGGGGAGGGCAGAGAAGGGGAGGAAGAGGAGTAGGGGCGATCCTGCTGGGGACCGGGGGAGGGGGACGATCGGCGCGTCATCGGAGCCTTTCGAGGCGGTGCGGGCGAGGGCCGGACTGCTTCGACGACTCCGGGAGGTGAGCGACTCTGAGCGTTTCCGGGTGCTTCCAGTCACCACTATGCATGCTGCATCGCGCCCGCGGGCCGCTTCGCGCACCTTGAGATAAACGTTTTGCATCGGAGGTCGGCACCGCGCTGTCCGGACGGCCTGTCCGACGGTGCTCGAGGGCCGGTCCGGCAGCGGCCGGGACACCGCAGGGCAGCCCGCCTGGCCCGGCAGGCCCGGCGTATCGTGAACCCATGGACCGGCGCACACTCAGCAGCCTCGCAGTGGGATCGCTCGGCGTCGTCGTGGTCGCCGTGATGCTCGGGGTCGAGGACCTGCGGACGGGAGTGCTGACCGGGGTGGCCGGGATGGCCGCCGTCCTCGCCCTGACCTTCTGGTCCGGTCGGCGCGGTCGCCACACGCCGTGGCCCCGGGCGGCGGATCTCCTCGCGTCCGGCCAGGCGGTGGTGCTGTGGAAGCCGGGGTGCGTCTACTGCGAGCGTCTGCTGCTGCAGATCCGCTCAGACCCTCGCGTGACCTGGGTGAACGTATGGCGGGACGAGAGCGCGAACGCCCGGGTGCGGGCCGTGAACGGCGGCGACGAGCTCACGCCCACCGTGCTGCTCGGCGAGGACGTGCTGCGCAATCCCTCCGCTCGCGAGCTGCGCGCAGCCCTGAATGCGGCCGCGATCGTGGAGCGCCCCGGGCGGCGGTGACAAGGCTCCTGCCTCGAAGCCCGTCGCCGTGCCCACCTGCAGGGCTACGCTCGAGGGGACTAGCCCGTGCCGGGTGCCGCCCGGCTGACCTATCTCCAGGAGGTACCCGATGCCCCGCATGTCCTTCGCCCAGCTCCTCGTCACCCAGCTCCGTGACCTCGGTGTCGAGCGCATCTACGGGGTGGTCGGCGATTCCCTGAACCCCGTCGTCGACGCCGTGCGCACCACCGAGGGCATCGACTGGGTGCATGTGCGCAACGAGGAGGCCGGCGCCTTCGCCGCCGGCGCCGAGGCCCGGCTGACCGGGAAGCTCGCCGTGTGCGCGGGCTCGTGCGGCCCCGGCAACACCCACATGATCCAGGGCCTGTACGACGCGCATCGCGACGGCGCTCCGGTGCTCGCCATCGCCTCCCACATCCCGTCGGCCAAGATCGGCACCGGCTTCTTCCAGGAGACCCATCCCGAGATCCTGTTCCAGGAGTGCTCCCACTTCTGCGAGATGGTCAACTCCGGCACCCACGGCACCACCATGCTCCACATCGCCGTGCAGACCGCGATCGCCAAGAGCGGCGTCTCCGTGCTCGTGCTGCCCGGCGACGTCGCCGACGAGGAGGTCGACGGCGCGCTCACGAAGGACCTGGCCACCGACCTCGGCCGCGTCCAGCCCGCAGCGGCTCCCGTCGGCCGGCTCGCCGAGCTGATCGACGCCGCCGACTCCGTCACCCTGTTCACCGGGGCCGGGGTGCGCGACGCCCGCGAGGAGGTGCTCGAGCTCGCCGAGCGGGTCAAGTCACCGATCGGTCACGCCTTCGGCGGCAAGGAGTTCATGCAGTACGACAACCCGTACGACGTGGGCATGAGCGGCCTGCTCGGCTATGGCGCCTGCTACGACGCGATGCACGAGGCGGATCTGGTGATCCTGCTGGGCACCGACTTCCCCTACAGCGAGTTCCTGCCCGGGCCCGACGGGAAGAACCCCCCGAAGGTCGTGCAGATCGACGCCGAGGCCTCCCGGCTGGGCCGACGGGTGCCGCTGGACCTCGCGATCCACGGCGACGTGGCGCTCACCCTGCAGGCGGTGCTGCCGCTGCTGACCAGCACCAAGAGCCACCGTTTCCTGCACCGGATGCTCAAGGCCCACCACAAGGCCCTCACCGGCGTGGTCTCCGCGTACACGAAGAACGTGGAGCGCATGAAGCCGATCCACCCCGAGTTCGTCGCCGCGACGCTGGACTCCCTCGCCGATGACGACGCCGTGTTCACCGTGGACACCGGAATGTGCAACGTGTGGGGCGCCCGCTACATCACCCCCAACGGGAAGCGCCGCCTGTTCGGCTCCTGGCACCACGGCACCATGGCCAATGCGCTCCCGCAGGCCATCGGCGCCTCGAAGGCGTTCCCCGAGCGCCAGGTCATCTCGATGAGCGGCGACGGAGGGCTCGGCATGCTGATGGGTGAGCTGCTCACCGTGAAGCTGCACGACCTCAACATGAAGATCGTCGTGTTCAACAACTCCAGCCTCGGCATGGTCAAGCTCGAGATGCTCGTGGAGGGCCTGCCGGATTACGGCACCGATCACGAGCAGGTGGACTTCGCGGCGATCGCGAAGGGCGTGGGCATCGGCTCGGTGCGCATCACCGACCCCAAGAAGCTCACGAAGCAGCTGGCCGAGGCGCTCGCCACCCCGGGCCCGATGCTGATCGACGTGGTCACCGACCCTGACGCCCTGTCGATGCCGCCCAAGATCTCCGCGCAGCAGATCCGTGGTTTCGCGACGGCCTCGACGAAGATCGTGCTCGGTGGCGGCGTGGGCAAGATGCTGGACATGGCGGCGACGAACCTCCGCAACATGCCCCGGTGAGGCTGCGCCGATTGCGGGCTCGTCCTGTGGAATGCTGGGCGCTCGGGGTCGTTCGTCCACGGAAGGGTGCTGCACCATGGCTTTGATCCATCCGCGCAGCCTGGAGCGCTGGCAGGAGTGGAGGTCCACCCGGCGGCGTGCCCCGGGCGTCCATGAGGAAGGTCGCAGGGCTCTGCGGCCGCTGCGCCCGCGGACCGTCCCCAGCGGGTACGTGCTGCACACCCGGGACGGCGAGGCGGGCGCGACCGGCCGCGTGCTGCTCGGCGTCGACCTCCCCGTGGGCACCACCCCGGAGGGCCTGCTCGCCGCCCTGCCGTACATGCACGGTCCGGCCATGGTGCTGACCAGGGCCGGGACCGACCTGGACGAGGTCGCCGGACCCGAGTGGCGGCACGAGTCCGTCCTGGATCCGACCTCGGCGTTCGAGGGCGCCGGCATCACCTCCGTGATCACGCTCGGCTGGCACCTCGGCATCGGCCATCTGGTCCATGAATGGGCGCTGGGGGCCGGTGTCCCGGCGGCGGTCGTCCAGGACGACGTGCTCACCCCGTACGCCGCCCCGCTGCCCCCGGAGACCACCGTGCTGGCCTGGTCCGAGGAGGACGGCGACTTCCATCGCGCCCAGCGCGACGACATCGACGTGCGGGTCGTGGGCTCGCAGCGCCTGTGGCAGGCCGCCCACGAGGGCCCCGTCGACAGGGGCGGGCTCGAGGATCAGCCGGTGTTCCTGGGCCAGCTCGGCGCGATCGAGCTGCCCCGCCGCCTTCCGCTGGCCACCGCGGACTCGTACTGCCGTTCCGCGGGCGCGCTCTACCAGCCGGGGCTCCTGGAGACCGACCGGATCGCGCGCGCCGCCCATGCGCTCCTGCACCGGCGCGGCATCGAGTTCCAGCCCAGCGGCATCGCGGTCAGGGACCAGAACCGGCCCATCGTCTCGATGCTCTCCGCCGACGTCCTCGAGGCCGCCGTGCGCGGGCTGCCCGCCTGGGTGCACGGCCCGAAGCTGCCAGCCTGGGTGCATGAGCACTGGGAGCGGTACGGCATGCGGCCCACCGGCGGCGACCCGACCCCCGCTCCGCCTCTGGCCGCGGACGAGCCCGCCCGGCTGATCGCCCAGATCCTCGAGGGCACTGCGTGAGCGTGGAGGGCGCTGCGTGAGCATGCTGGACCTGGAGAGTCATCTGCAGCATTACGCCTGGGGCTCGGAGACGGAGATCCCCGCGCTCCTGCGGAAGGCGCCCGACGGGAGACCGTGGGCAGAGGCCTGGTTCGGCGCGCACCCGATGGCTCCGTCGAGCATCACGGGAGGGCCGAGCACTGCGGGAGGTGGAAGCACCGCGGGGGGTGAGAGCCTCGATGCGCTGATCGCCGCCGATCCGGTGCGCATGCTGGGTGCCGACGTCGGCCGGGCGTTCCAGGGCCGTCTCCCGTACCTGCTGAAGATCATCGCCGCCGAGCGCCCGCTCTCCCTGCAGGTCCACCCCACGCGCGCCCACGCCGAGGAGTCCTTCGCGGCGGAGAACGCCGCCGGGCTTGCGCTGGACTCTCCGCGGCGCACCTACCGCGATGCGAACCACAAGCCGGAGATGCTGATCGCTCTGACGCCGTTCACCGCGCTGTGCGGGTTCCGGACCCCGCGCCGGGCCGCCGTGATCCTGGAGGGCCTGGGCACGGCGCTCACCGACCGCCTGCACAGCCTGCTGGTCGCGAACCCCACCGCGCACGGCATGCGCGCCGCCTTCCGCACCCTGGTCTCCGCCTCGATGCGGCCCTCTCCCGAGGCCGTGCACGAGGTCGTCGACGCCTGCCGGGCCCGGGCGGAGGCGAATGCCTCGCCGTCCCCGCGCATCGATCGCTTCGTCGCCCTGCTGGCCGCCCACCATCCCGGGGACCCGGGCGTGGTCGCCGCGCTGCTGCTGAATCCGGTGACCCTGCAGCCGGGGGAGGCGATGTACGTCCCGCCCGGCGCGCTGCACGCCTACCTCCATGGCACCGGTCTGGAGGTGATGGCCACGAGTGACAACGTGCTGCGGGCTGGCCTGACCCCGAAGAAGGTCGACGCCGACGAGGTGCTCCAGTGCGTCAGCGTCACCGCCGCGCCGCCGCTGCGGGTCGCGCCCGAACGGCAGAACCCGACCTCCGTCGCCTACTACGCACCGGTCGACGACTTCGAGCTGGCGATCACGCAGCTCCCGCCGGCGGACGGCGCGGGTGCAGGGCAGAGCGGTGCTGGGCAGAGCGGTGCAGGGCTGAGCGGTGCGGGGACGACCGGCGCAGGGGCGGGCGGTCACCCGATCCCGGGGACGGGGCCCCGCATCGTGCTCGCGCTCGAGGGGGAGATGACCCTGAACACGGCGTCCGGGACCCACGCGCTCCCCGCCGGGAAGGCGGTCTTCATCCCGGCGGCCGACGGACCGCTCACCGCCCACGGTGCAGGACGGTTCGCCCAGGCCAGCGTGCCCTGACCCGGAGTGTCAGCCTTCGGGGATCGGGAGCTCCCCGTCGGCCTGCGCGCTCTGCAGCTGCTCCTGGATCTCCTGGACGAACGCGATGACGTCGCTGCCGCCGGTCACCGGTCCGCCGGCGAGCATGCCGTCGGCCCCGAGGAGCACCGCGCTGGGGGCGCCGCGGCTCCCGAGCGCCTCCCGGGCGCTGAACACCGGATCGTGCAGGGCGTGATCGCCCACCCGGGCGAGAGTGCGCTCGCGCAGCTTCTCCAGGGGCCGGGAGAACACCGTCTTCACCTGCATGAACGGGGAGAGCGTGGTGATCCATCCCGGGACCTCGTCGAGCACCCGCTCGCAGGGGCCGCAGCCCTCGCTCACGAACACCAGCAGGGCGGCCTGCTGCGCGCTCAGAACGCGCAGGGTGACCAGGGAGCCGTCGGGCCGCTGCAGCACGCCGGCGGGGACGGCGTCGCGCTCGTAGTCGAGCAGCTCGCCCTCGTCGTCGATCTCGGACTCGTCATGGACGGGAGTGCCCACGCCTGCACGTGCGCTGGCACTGGCGCCGGCACCGGCGGCGGGGGCCCGCTCGCCGGCAGGACCACGGGCGCCGGCGGCCGGGGAACCCTCCTCGGCCTCGGGCGTCGTCCCCCCGAGCGACAGCACGGTCAGCACCACGGCCAGCAGGAGCACGACGCCGAGGTTCACGAGCGAGAGCGGCTGCTGCACGAGCACCGCGGTCATGGACCCGGAGGCCGCGGAAAGGATCGTCAGCAGTGCGAGCGCCGAGAGCAGCACGTTGCGGCCCAGCGTGACGCGGGAGACGGTCGGGGAGGCGAGCGTGCCGAAGCAGGAGCACTCCACGGTCTCGTCCCAGGTCAGCGCCCGCGCGATGATCACCAGATAGGTGAGCATCAGCGCGGCGACCAGGAGCGAGACCATCACCTGCAGAGGGACCGCGGGCACCCAGAGGATCAGGGCCAGCACGATCTCCGCGACGGGCAGCACCGAGGCGATCGACCCGTGGAACGGGCGCAGCGGGATCCGCAGCGACGTCATCGCATCCTCGGTGCCCTGACGTGCCCCGAGCTTCGCCAACCCGGAGATCAGTAGCGTCAGGGAGAGCAGGATCGGTGCCGCGATCAGCACAGTCGTCATCGATGTCCTCCTTCGTCGGCCCGCGCGTCGGCCCGAGGTCCACCTCCAGTATCGGGCATCGCGCCGCATCGTCCGGGACCCGGATTCCGCGCGGAGCGGACGCAGGGACCGCTCACGGCCGGCGCCCGGGCGAGGGTTCTACGCTGGGACCATGGCGACCGACGCGCACCCCTCGACCTCCGACGCTCCCCATGCCGGCTCCACGGACTCCACGGAGTCCGCAGACCCGGCATCCGCTGTTCGGTGCGAACGGATCCTCGAGGACGTCGCAGCCCTGCGAACCTCGTTCGACGCCGGCAGCACGCGCAGCATCCGGGCGCGCCTGAACCAGCTCGCGGCGCTGCAGAAGGGTCTGCGCGCCGAGCGGGGCCGGCTCACCAAGGCGCTCGCGCAGGATCTGGGTAAGTCCCGCCTGGAGAGCGCGATCACCGAGCTGGGTGTGGTCAGCGAGGAGATCTCGTACGTCTCCAAGCACCTCAGGAGCTGGCTGCGGCCCGAGAAGTTCTCGATGGGTCTGCTGCTCGCCCCCGCCTCCGGGGAGCTGCACCGCGAACCGCTGGGCACCACCTTGATCATCGCCCCGTGGAACTACCCGGTGAACCTCACCCTCGCGCCCGTCGTCGCGGCGATCGCCGGCGGGAACACGGTGCTGCTGAAGCCCAGCGAGGTGGCCCCGGCGACCTCCTCCGCGATCGCGTACCTGGTCGCGGCCCACCTCGATCCGGACTGGGTGCGGGTGGTCGAGGGCGGTGTGGAGGAGACCACGCTCCTCCTCGAGCAGCGCTTCGACCTGATCTTCTACACCGGCAACGCCACCGTGGGCCGCATCGTGGCCCGAGCCGCCGCCGAGCACCTCACGCCCACCGTGCTCGAGCTGGGCGGGAAGTCCCCGGTGTTCGTGGACGACGGGGCGGACCTCGCCGTCGCGGCGCGACGCATCGTGTGGGGCAAGTTCACCAACGCCGGCCAGACCTGCATCGCCCCGGACTATCTGATGGCCACCCCGCGCACCATCGAGCGCCTCGTGCCGCAGCTGCGCAAGGCGGTGCGGGCGATGTACGGAACCCGTCCGGAGCGGGCCCGCGACTACGGCCGCATGGTCAACCGCAAACACTTCGACCGGGTGCACGCCCTCATCGACGACGACCGGGCGATCATCGGCGGCACCGGCACGGCGGACCGCCGCAACCGCTACCTGCCGCCCACGATCCTCACCGGCGTGGACTGGGACGATCCGGTGATGGACGAGGAGATCTTCGGCCCCGTGCTGCCGATCCTCGCCGTCTCCGGGGCCGACGAGGCGATCGCCCGGATCCGCGAGCGCGAGAAGCCGCTGACCGCCTACGTCTTCACCTCCCGCCGGACGACCGAGGAGCGCTTCGCGACCGAGACGTCCTCGGGATCCCTCGCGATCGGCCTGACCCTCGCCCACATCGGCACCCCGACCCTGCCCTTCGGCGGCGTGGGGGAGTCCGGCATGGGCGCCTACCACGGGCGAGCGGGGCTGGAGACGTTCACCCACGCCAAGCCGGTCGCCCGCAAGCCGCTCACCCCGGACACCCTGAAGCTCGTCTACCCGCCGTACAAGGGCGCGAAGAAGGCCCTGCTGGGCCGGCTGTTCCGCTGAGCCGACCGGGTCGCGAAGCGGCCTGTTCCACTCGGCTCAGGGGATCCAGGGCGCAGGGATCCGCCGCACGGTGGAGCAGGGTCCGCCCTGCGGTGGACCCACCCCCGCCCTTCGGCTCGATCTGCTCGGCCCTGCGGCCATGATCAGCCCGAACGGGGGCCACGAGCTGGCGCCGCCCAGGCTCGAGTTCTACCGTCGGTCGCAGCGACCCACCACGGGCCGGCCGACGGAAGGACCCCACCATGACGATCCCGCCCCCAGGAGCTCCGCAGCACCCCGGTGCCGAGGAGCACGGTGCGCCCCGCAGCGAGGCGCCCGACCCGTTCCACCCGGGCGATCCCACCCTCGTCAACGGCTCCACCATCCACGGGTTCCGCGGACAGAGAGCGATCCGCCACCCCTGGGAGATGCGTCTGCTGGTGCTCGGCGTGGTGCTGACGATCCTCGGGTATCTCCTGTGGGCCGCACTGCTGGTCACCACCGGCTACCTGTACTTCGCCGAGGGCCAGCGGACGGTCAACGAGCTCTGGAAGTACGTCAACATCGTGCCGTTCATCGCGCAGCTCGTGGCGATCCTTCCCCTTGCGCCGCTGATCTTCTGGTGGGTGCGCGCCACGATGTACGCGCAGCTGCGCACGAACGCGGTGCGGATGAGCCCCACCCAGTTCCCCGAGGGCTACCGCATGGTGGTCGAGGCCGCCCAGCAGTACGGGATGCGCCGCGTTCCCGACGCCTACGTGCAGCTGGGCAACGGCACGATCAACGCCTTCGCCTCCGGTCACGGCTTCCGTCGCTTCGTGGTGGTCTACTCCGACCTGTTCGAGATCGGGGGGAGCGTGCGCGACCCCGAGGCGCTGCGCTTCGTGATCGGCCACGAGGTGGGCCATCTCGCGGCCGGTCATGTCTCCTACTTCCGCCTGGTGTTCACCACGATCATCAACATGATCCCGATCCTGGGCCCCGCGCTCTCCCGCTCCCAGGAGTACACGGCGGACAACTTCGGCTACTCCTACGCCCCGGCCGGCTCTCCCGGCGTGGTGGCCGTGCTCTCCGGCGGCAAGTACTTGAACGCCGAGGTCAACGTCCACGAGCTCGCCGATCGAGCCGCCACCGACCCCAGCTTCTTCGTGCACTGGGTGAACCTGCTGTCCTCCCACCCCGTGACGACCTGGCGCGCCCACTCCCTGCGCGACCGCTCCAAGCCCGGCTCGCTGTGGATCCGTCCCTCCGGCACCGCGTTCCAGTCCCCGCTGCCCCCGGGGCACGTGTGGTCCTCGCGCTTCCCGACCCCGGGCGACGCCCTCGCGATGCTGGACGACGCCGATCGCCGCCGCCCCGCCGGCAGCGCCGGCCAGTTCGGCCGCTTCCCGGGGGCCGACTACTCGGCGCGCCCCGCCGCCCGTGACCTTCAGCTGGCCGCGCCCCAGCTCTCCGGTCGCACCGGCTACGTGATCCCGGCCGGGCCGTACCGCGACGATGCCCGTGAGGTGCCACGCCCGGCAGCGGCGGATTCCCAGGACTGGATGGGCGGGCAGCCGCCGCAGGACTGATCCGCCCGCCGCAGCCGCCCACGTGCCGGGTCCCCGAGCCCAGCCCGTGGGCGGCGCGCTGTCCCTCTGCTCACCTCGGCCTCCTCAAATCTGCAGTGGATGCATAAGGTGGCCAGGTGATCCCTGACCCCAGTGCGCCGACTCCTCCGGTGCGCCGCAAACCCCTGCTCGCCGTCCTCCTCGCTCCTCTGTTCATGGCGCTGATCGCCGTGAGCGTCATCAACGTCGCACTCACCGCCATCGGCGAGGGTCTCGACGCCGATTCCGGCGGGCTGCAGTGGGTGATCTCCGGCTACGCGCTCGCCTTCGGCATGCTGCTGGTGCCCGCCGGTCGTGCGGGAGACGCCACCGGCCGGCGCCGCATGTTCATCATCGGCGTCGGGATCTTCACGCTCGGCTCCCTGCTCAGCGGTCTCGCCCCGAACGTCGAGATGCTCAACCTCGCCCGCATCCTGCAGGGCATCGGCTCGGGCCTGCTGAACCCGCAGACCGTCGCCCTGATCCAGCAGCACTTCCGCGGTCAGGACCGTGCCCGCGCCTTCGCGCTGCTGGCCACCACCGTCGCCGTCGCGACGGCGATCGGTCCTGTGATCGGCGGTCTGCTGATCCAGATTCTCGGCCCCGAGCAGGGCTGGCGCTGGATGTTCCTCATGAACATCCCGATCGGTCTGGTCGCGATCCTGGGCGCCTTCAGATACATCCCCGACGACAAGGCACGCGGTCGCAGCCGGCCCGACCTCGACCCCATCGGCACGGTCCTGCTGTGCCTGGCGATCCTGGGCGTGATGCTGCCCTTCCTCGAGCGCGGGGCGGGCGCTCTGGTGTGGCTGTCGTTCCCGGTGGGGCTGCTGATGCTGGGGCTGTGGTGGTTCTGGGAGCAGCGCTACAAGCGCGCGGGCAAGCCCCCGATGGTGGACACCGCGATCTTCTCCAACCAGGCGTTCCGCAACGGCATCCTCGTGGTCTCGGTGTACTTCCTCGGTGCCACCAGCGTGTGGATCATCGTGCCGCTCTACCTGCAGATGCACCTGGGGCACACCGCGTTCGAAGCCTCGCTGATGGGCCTGCCCTCCTCGATCGCGGCGGCGATCTCCTCGCAGATCGCCGGGCGCTATGTGCTCACCTTCGGCCGACGGATGGTCATCGTGGGCTTCGCCGTCGCCTTCTGCGGCCTGCTCGGCACCGGCCTGCTGGCCGGGTTCGTGGAGAACGGGGTCGTGCCCTTCTGGTGGCTCGCCGCACCGCTGACGCTCATGGGTCTCAGCCAGGGCATGACCATCTCCCCGAACCAGACCCTCACCCTGAACTCCGTGGACCCGAGGTTCGGCGGGGTCGCCGGCGGTATCCTGCAGCTGGGTCAGCGCATCGGTGCCGCCATCGGCACCGCGATGATCCCGGGCATCATCTTCTCCCTCACCGAGGGCGGGCACGACTGGTTCGAGGCCTTCATCATCGCGATCGCGATCATCATGGCGCTCACGCTGGCCGCGATGGCCGTGAGCTTCGCGGACCGGGCGCGCGAGAAGGCGAATCCCGGAGCGCTGTAGATCTGGGCCGCGGCCAGCCAGGAGTGCTGCCGGCCCGGGACGTAGTACCAGGGATCCGACGGGGGAGAGCACTATGGGGCCGCGACGACGCGACCGCACGCCGGGCGGCAGCCAGAGCACTGGCCGCCGTCGAGGCCGGGATCGAGGTCAGGGACATTCGCTGGAGCTCGGCTGGGGCGAGGACACCGACCCCTCGGCGCCGCCGACCACCGCGAAGACTGCTCCTGCCACGGCACCGCGAACCGCCGCCGCACCGCACACCACAGCGGGGCAGAGCGGCGAGATGCGGCAGGAGGAGCGAGGGGACGGTGGGCCGCACCGGGCCTCCGCCTGGAGCCGTCTGTCCAGGCGCAGGCGCGGTCTGATCGCTGGAGCATCCGTCGTGCTGCTCCTCGCAGCGCTGGTCGTCGGCCTGCCGCGCCTGCTCACCGCGACCGTCGACCCGGAGTCCGTGGCGACGGACTTCCTGCAGGCGATCGTCGACGGTGACCTCGAGGAGGTGCGCGAGCACGTCGAGCACGCGCCCGACGCGAGCGGCGCGGCCCTCACCGCGGAGATCCTCGGCGCCGCGACGGATCGCCTGGACTCCTTCACCATCGACGACGTGGACGTCGGTGCCGGGATCGCGACCGTCACCGCGACGCTCTCGAACGGCTCCGAGCACAGCAGCACGCGGCTCGCCCTCACGTCGCACGCGGACAGTGCCTTCGCCCCGGTCGACTGGGAGCTGGCGCCGGTGCACCTGCCGGAGTTCCTCATCGACATCCCGCTGGGGATGCAGGAGATCCGGATCAACGGCGTGGCGCTGCCGATCGAGGACCTGATGTTCGAGGCGAACCTCTACTCCCCGCAGATCGCCGTGCAGCTGCTGCCCGGCACCTACGAGGTCACGGTCGCCGCGCCGGGACCCTGGCAGGACGAACCAGAGGTGACCATCGAGGCGCCGCCCGTGCTGGGGACCTGGCGCAAGCCGGTCGGCGAGCTGCAGCCCGTTCTCAACGAGGCGGGGCACCAGGAGGTGCGGAAGCGGGTCGATGAGCTGCCTCAGGAATGCCCGGGCACCGCATCCGACGTCGCCGAGGACTGCCCGTTCACCGTCTCGGACGGACTGGCGTCCGACGCTGCGGAGTCCAGTGATGCGGAGTCCGGCACGTCGGAGGCTGACCCCGCTGGACCTGGCGACAAGATCTCGGAGGCTCCGGGCATCTGGGTGCTGGACGACCCGATGCAGATCGACGTCAGCAGCTCAGGCGGCTTCCTTTTGTCCGTGACTGCGACCGGGACGGCGACGTTCTCGCCTGACGGCGCCGCCCGGAGCCGAGGTGACGATGCGCCTGGCATCCAGGAGCCGGTCCAGTTCAGCGGCATGGCGTACTCCCGACCCTCCGGAGAGCTGCGGCTGGCGCCGGACTCCCCGAACGGATTCTCCTATACCTACTGTGACGATCCGGAGTCCGGGGACGTCGTCGGGATCGTGCTCCTGGACGGAGAGGTCACCTCACGCGACCTCGTGGAGCTCTGCGAGCCGGGCATCGTCGCCGGGGTGTGATGCCGCTGAGTTCTCGCTGGGCGAGCGGCTCGCGGGGCACGAGCCTCAGTCGACGACAGAACGGTCCGTGATGTCGTGATCCTCCGGACCCGGTATCCCGCTCGCCGGCCCCGCCCCGCCCTCGGGAGCGACGTCGTCCGGGCCGGAGGATGCATCGCCCGCCACGACCGGTGCGTCGCCGGCGTCAGCCGGGTTCCGCCGGATGAACAGGGCGATCGCCACGGTCACGAGGCCCAGCACGGCGGAGATCGTGAACGCCACGGAGGTGCCGTCGGCGATCCCGGCGAGGTGGTCGCCGCCCGATTCGACGGTGCCGCGGGAGACGCGCGCCATGATCGAGACCATCAGGGCGGCGCCCGCGGCCCCGGCCACCTGCTGCACGGTGCCCACGATCGCCGAGCCGTGCGGGTACAGCCGCCGTGGCAGCGATCCCATCGCCGTGGTCATCAGCGGCGTGAACACGAACGCGAGCCCGAGGGACATGATCACGTGGCCCACCACGATCAGCCAGGCCTGATCGGGCACGCGGGACATGATCCCGATGCCGACCACGACGGCCACCAGGCCCGGGACCAGCAGAGGCCGCGGCCCGACCTTGTCGAACAGGCGGCCCACCAGCGGTGCGAGCAGACCCATCGCGAGCCCGCCGGGAAGCATCATCAGGCCCACCTGGAGGGTGGTCAGCTCCAGCACGCGCTGCAGGAAGATCGGCAGCAGCACCACGACCCCGAACATCGACCCCATCATCACGATCATCAGCGCGACGGCGACGCTGAAGTTGCGGGTCGCGAAGGTGCGCAGGTCCAGCAGGGCCCGCTCCACCCGCTGCAGCAGCACCTGGCGCCACCCGAACAGCGCCAGCGAGACCACGCCGACCACGAGGCAGACGATCGCCGCGGTGGGTGCCCCGCCGGAGGCGGCGTCGGCCGCACCGGAGCCGCCGTGCCCGCCGCCGGAGATGCCGGTCAGGCCGTACACGAGGGTGCCGAAGCCGACGCCGGACAGCAGCACGGAGAGCAGGTCCACCGGCTGCGAGGTCGCCTCGTTGACGTTCTCGATGCGGCGCAGCCCGAACCCGAGCGCGATCAGCGCGAACGGCAGCACCAGCAGGAACAGCGCGCGCCACGGCGCGAAGGACAGGATGAAGCCCGAGATCGTGGGACCGAGCGCCGGGGCGACGGAGATGACGATCGAGATGTTGCCCATCACCATGCCGTGCTTCGAGGGCGGCACCAGGTTCATGACCGTGGTCATCAGCAGCGGCATCATGATCGCGGTGCCCGAGGCCTGCACGATGCGGCCCAGCAGCAGCGGCAGGAACGCCGGCGAGACGGCGCAGATCAGCGTGCCGATCGTGAACGTGGTCATCGCGATCCCGAACACCTGGCGGGTGGAGAACCGCCCCATCAGGTAGCCGGTCGTGGGGATGACCACGGCCATCGTGAGCATGAACCCGGTGGTCAGCCACTGCGCGGTGGTCTCGGCCAGGTCCAGGTCATCCATGATCGGCGGCAGCGCCACGGACAGGATCGTCTCGTTGAGGATCACCACGAACGCGCTGATCAGCAGCAGGATGATGACGCTGCGGTTGCGGGGGTCGATGGCGTCCGACGCGGCGGGGCGGGTGGGCGCGGGGCCGACGGGAGAGCCGGTCGACGAGGAGTTCTCGGGGGCGGACGATCCGGTGTGCTCGGACGCGTCGTCGAAGGTGTGCACTGGAGAAGAGTAGGCGCCGGGTACGACAGGAGACCAGGGGTTAATCGGCGCGCAGCAGCTCCTCGAGGGCACGCGCGATCGCCGTCATGCCGGCTCGATCGGGGTGGAACGAGGCGCCGGTCCTCAGCGGGTCCGTGTGGAAGGGCTGCACCCACGGTTCGCTCGCGCCGAGAGCGTGGCCGGTGCTCAGCGCGGAGGCGCGGAGGAGGTCGGCGCCCGTGGACTCGGCGGCGTCCGCGAACGCCCGTGCGATGGCTCCCTGGATCGCGAGCAGATCGGTGATCTCGGCAGACGTGAACGATGCGGTCCCGCTGGCCGCGGTGCCCTCGTCGAGCACGGTCAGGTAGTCGACGAGGACGACCCGGGCGTCCGGGGCCCTGCGCCGGGTCTCCTCGACGATCCGCACCAGGCCCTCGGCGGCCGCGGTGACCGCGGCGTCGGTCGGAGCGGGGATCCCGTGCGGGAACTGCGCCCCGAGCAGGTCGAGCAGGGGCGAGGCAGGATCGTGACGCCGCCACGCGGTGTGGAGCATCGCGCCCGCGAACTGGAGGTCGTTGCCGCCTGCGGTCACGGTGACGACGTCGGCGTCGGCGGGGACGCCCTCGAGCTGCGGGGCGAGCTCCCGGCCCTCCATGGTCACCTGCGGGGTGTCCACGATGTTCGCCGTCGTCGCTCCCGAGACCGTCCGGTCCACGAGCCGCGCGCCGAGGAGCTCTGCGAGCTGGTGCGCGTAGTTGCCGGCGGAGCGCTGGGCCTCGTGGTCCACGATCGGGTCGATCCCGGGGCCGGCGGCGAACGAGCTCCCGAGGGCGGCGAGGAGGAGGGATGTCATGCGGTCATCGTGTCACTGCCCCGGCCGAGGATCGCGGGATCGCGGGATCGTGGGTTCACAGGGCGCGCGGGGTGCGCGGAGCACGCGGGGTGCGCGGAGCCCGTCGGCCCCGACCCAGCTGCCGCCACCGCTCCAGCGGCAGGAACGCCGCCCAGCAGATCACGGTGGGCAGGAAGTGGATGCCCAGCAGCACGAGCGTGGCGAGATGGAAGCTCATGTACAGGGCGATCGCGATGTACAGCGCCCGGCCGCGCAGGAAGAGCACCACGGGGGAGAGGGATTCCAGAGCGAGGCCGCCCCACTGCGCCGGCACGAACACCCAGGGGGTGTGCTCCACCAGCCAGTGCGCGAGCAGACTGCCGCGGCGCAGCGACGCCCAGGTGAGGATGGCGCTGTTCCCCCAGGCCGCGAGCGATTCCGTGTAGAGGATCTTGGGCACGATGGAGAAGAAGTAGGTGGCGACCACCGCGAGCTGGATGCAGCGCAGCGCCCAGCCGGCCGCCTCGCTGCGCGCCTCGTCCAGGGGCGCGCCGCCCGCAGCGGGGTCCGTGTAGTCGGCAGGGCCGACGGGGTCGGCATGGCCGGCAGAGTCGACAGGGCCGGCGGGGCGAGGGGCCGACGGGGTCGCGACCGTGGGCAGCACCGCCACCGCGACCATCAGCGCCATGTGGTCGTGGGCGACGTAGCCATAGCCCTGGCTGTAGAACATCCATGCCCAGAAGGCGATCGCCACCACGGTGCCGGAGATCCGCGGCTTCCAGCCGGCCACCGCCGCCACGCAGGCGACGAGGATCACCGCCCGCAGCAGCTGCGCGACCAGCGGGGTCACGGCCGGGACGTGGAGGATGCGGGCCAGCAGCAGCGGCGTGTAGAAGTCGCTGTTCCCGGCGAGGGCGATCACATCGCCGGACAGGGTGAGTATGTCCAGCACCACGAAGGCGTACACGAGCACGCGCAGCACCTGGACCCGGGCGACGGGCAGGGTGGGCAGCAGGATCGATCTCATGCGGCCGTCCACCTCGTGACCTCCACGAACTGCACCTCGCCGTGGGCGGTGCCGTCGCGCAGCGGGGTGATCCGCTGGCACAGCACGAGCGCCGTCAACGGCTCCTCGTCCGCATGACGGCGGTCGTACTCCGCCGCGAGCGGGGCGAGCAGCTCGGGGTCCGCCACGATCGCGCTCTGGGTGTTCTCGACATCGGCCCGGGCGATCCCCACCGAACGGGGGCCGAAGGGGATGTCGAAGGGCTCCTCGCCCGCGCGCTCCCCCTGGAGGCAGGTGTTGACCACCTGCCCGTTCGGATCGGTGCCCGAGGAGAACTGGTCGAGCACGCCGAAGGGGAAGAGGTCGTTGGATCGCGTGAGCTGGCCGGTGACCAGGACGGCGAGGCAGGCCAGGATCGCGAGGACGCGCCAGATCGCCCCGAGGGGGCTGACGGAGCGCGGTGGTGTCACACCGAGAATCCTAGGGGCGTTCGGCCAGCAGCGATGCCAGTTCGTGCAGCATGGTCGGCTGCCACCACGCCCAGTCGTGGCCGCCGCTGTGCACGGCCGAGCTGGCATCGATGCCGTCGGCCCGCAGCGTCTCCACCAGGTCGTGGGCCTGCTGCGCCATCGTCTCCTCGAAGCGGCCGGCATGCAGTCGCAGCCGCACCGGGTGCTCCCCGCCGGCGCGGCCCAGCGGCCCGGCCAGCGCCCCTGGTGCGTAGCGCCATAGGGAGGTCGACTGCGCGATCGCCGCGCCGATCCGCTGCGGGGCCCGCGCCAGGGCGAACAGGGCGGTGAGGGCACCGAAGCTCGAGCCGGCGACGATCGTGCGCGCGGCGTCCTCGACCACGGCGACCCGGGTCCGGCCGTCGCCGAGGCCGTGCTCCTGCAGGCGGGGCACGAGCGTCTCGGCGATCCAGCGGGCCTGCCCGCCCGGCACTCCGAGCACCTCCTCGCGCCGCGGACCGGATTCCACGAACACCGCCGCCAGCGGGGGCAGTGCCCCGCTGGCCACCCCGCGGCGCAGGCCCGCCGGCGTGCCCAGCTGGTCCACGTGCTGCAGCCCGTCGGTCACCACCAGCAGCGGCAGCGGGGCCGACGGATCGAGGTCCTCGCAGCCCGGATCGCCGGGACGCGAGGCCCACCAGCGGGTCAGCGGCTCCTGCGCCGTGGTGTCCAAGGTGTGCAGGAGCGGCGAGGGCTCGCCGTCCCGTGTCGTTCCCAGGGCGAACGGGCCGTCGTCCGGGACGGAGACCACCGCGCGCAGCGCACCTCCGCGCCCCGCCCGGTGCCGACGGGGATTGGAGAGGTCGGAGACCACGGCGGCACCGGGGCTCTTGAGGCCGGCCTCCCACCACGGCGGCTCCCCGTCCTCGAGATGCTCGACGTAGCCGTAGGTCGCCCGCCAGTCCGCGGGGACCTCGAAGGTCCCCTCCCACCAGCCGTCCCCCGTGGGCAGCAGATCGCAGGCCTCCCGGGGCTCGGGCCGCCACCAGCCGTTGGCCTGCAGGGCGACCGCCCGGGCCGCGCGGGCCGCATGCCGGAAGCGCACCAGCGCGGTGTCGCCGTCGCGCGCGAGCACCCGGGGCCCCTCGCCGCCGACGGGGGAGCGGCGCTCCTCGAGCCGGGCCGGTCCAGCTCCCGGCTGGTCGCCGTTCCCTGTGCCTGTGCCTGTGCCTGTGCCTGTGCCTGTGCCTGTGCCTGTTCCCGTTCTTGAACCTGCCCCTGCCTCTGTTCCCGTCCTTGACCCTGTTCCCGATCCTGGCGGGGTGGCGACGACGTCGTCGCGGCGCACGATCGACACCGGCTGCTCGCGTCCCTCGGCGCGGGGCAGGGGCTGCCACGCTGCGGACGGGAAGAGGGCATCCGCTGCTGGCTCGCGTGCGGGCTCACTCTCTGCATCGGCAGCGGGGTGCGAGGTCATGTGCGGCTCCACGGGGTGAGGACTACGGTGTCGGGAGACACTGGGAGGACCAGGCAATCACATCGCGGGCCCGCCGTCACCGGGAACGCGCATCATCGGCCCTCTCCGCGGCCGAGCGCGCGTCCCTGCCCCGAGCCGGCCGGCGGAGGACAGGAGAACCTTCATGACCACCGACTTCACCGATCAGATCGCCGTGATCACCGGCGCCGCCGCCGGGATCGGCCAGGCCATCGCCACCCACCTCGCCGAGCGCGGCGCCCGCATCGTGGGCGTCGACATCGCCCCCGCGCTCGCCGACGCGATCGCCGCGCTGCCCGGTGAAGAGCACCTGGCCGTGACCGCGAACATCGCCGACGCCGCCGCCGCGCAGGACGCGATCACCCGCGTCGTCGCCGAGGTCGGGACACCCCAGATCCTCGTGAACTCCGCCGGTATCGGCCGCTTCGCCCCCGGCGAGGACCTGTCCGAGAAGGACTGGCAGGCCACCCTCGCGGTCAACCTCTCCGGCAGCTTCTTCATGACCCAGGCCGCCGGCCGCGCCATGCTCGAGGCCGGCTACGGGCGCATCGTGAACATCGCCTCGCAGGCCGCCGGGATCGGCCTGGTCGAGCACGCCGCCTACTCCGCCTCCAAGGCCGGGGTGCTGGGGTTCACCCGCGTGCTGGCCGTGGAGTGGGCCAGCCGCGGCGTGACCCTCAACGCCATCTCCCCCACGATCGCCGACACCGCCCTGGCGCGGGAGATCTGGGTGGGGGAGAAGGGTGATGCGGCGCGCGCCCAGATCCCCGCCGGGCGGTTCGTGGCCCCGGAGGAGATCGCCGCCCTCGTGGCCTTCCTCGCGAGCCCGGACTCCGCGATGATCACCGGGGAGGACATGCGGATCGACGGTGGCCGCTCGGTGATCTGACCCGTACGCACGGGGGCAGGCGCGCGGTGCAGGCAGGCCCCCGCGACTGTGCGGGCGCGGCCCTTTGTACTCAGTAATTCCCGCGGTGTCATTCTGGATTCCGGGAGTTTCGGTAAAAGAACCCTAAAATTAGCGGTCGGGATTGGTCTGCAAGCCTTTTCCGGGAGGTGCGCCCGGGGCACGGTGGCAGGAGCCCGGAACGGGCGCGCGGGCTCATGGCCTGCGTGCACGCTGATCGGACGGCGCTGGATGGCCCGTCGGAAGCGTCCGTTCCGTGCGCTTCCTCATCCTTTCCCCAGGAGTCCCCGATGTCCGCATCACGCCGAATCCCTTCTCATCGTGCCGATGGTTCCGCTGTCTACTTCCGCGGTGTGCGCGTGGCGCCGAAGGTGGCCGCAGCGACCGGGGGCGCCGTCGTCGCCGCCGGCCTGAGCGTGGCCGGAGGCGGGGTCGCCGTCGCCGACAACTCCGTGTGGGACAAGGTCGCCCAGTGCGAGTCCGGCGGCAACTGGGCGATCAACACCGGCAACGGCTACTACGGTGGCCTGCAGTTCTCCAGCTCCACCTGGAAGGCCTTCGGCGGCGGCCAGTACGCCTCGACCGCCAACAAGGCCTCGAAGTCCGAGCAGATCGCCATCGCCCAGCGCACCCTGCAGCAGCAGGGCCCCGGCGCCTGGCCCGTCTGCGGCAAGCGCGCAGGCCTCACCAAGGCCAACGGCGGCGCTGACTCCAACGCCCAGCCCGGCGGATCCACGGGTGGCGGCTCCTCCCGCGACGATGATCGCGAGAGCCCCTCCACCTCCGGGCTCGCGGTCGACGGCAAGTTCGGCCCCGCCACCACCCGCGCCGTGGAGTCGTGGATCGGTGTGAGCCCCAACGGTTACCTCTCCACGAGCGACATCAAGGTCCTGCAGAAGAAGGTCGGCGCCACCGCTGACGGCAAGATCGGCGCGAAGACCACCGCCAAGCTGCGCGCCGCGATCGGCCTCACGAGCAACGGCGCCTGGGACTTCCGCACCAACTACTCCACCACCAAGGCGCTCCAGTCGTTCCTCAACAGCGGCGCCCCCGCCAAGAGCGCCCCGGCCCCGAGCGCGCCGTCGACCGACGGCTCCTCGAGCTCCGCGAACCTCGTGGTGGACGGCAAGTTCGGTCCCGCCAGCACCCGCGCCCTCCAGGCCTGGGTGGGTGTGGCGCAGGACGGCTCGCTCTCCTCCAGCGACATCAAGGCCCTGCAGTCGAAGGTCGGTGCTACGGCCGACGGCAAGATCGGCTCCGAGACCACGGGCAAGCTGCGCGCCGCGATCGGCCTGAAGAGCAACGGTGTGTGGGACTTCCGCACGTCCTACGGGACCGTCAAGGCGCTGCAGCAGCACCTCAACACGCACTGATCGACCTCTGACGCCGCGAAGCCGGCGCGAACCACGCATGACGTGGTTCGCGCCGGCTTTTTCCATGCCCTGATGGCGGGGCGAGGCGCGCTGGTCGACGTGCGCCGACCGACACCCTTCACATCGGTCATAACGGATGTATAGTGACGTAACGGGCGAAAGCCGCGAAACGGACATTGGACGAACTCTCGGGTCGCAACGGTGCGATGCGAGGAGTCGACATCCAGGCTGATCTCGCGCGAGGCGTCCGCACGACGTCTCCCCGAAAGGCTTCTCATGTCGGTTCAGCAGGCCATCACGGCTGTCGACGCTCCTCATGCGGTGAGCGTGCCGGTCATCGAACGGGTGGCTGCGCCGCTGGCCACGCCCCTGACTGCGCCGTCCCGGCGGCGTCGGCGACGGGCCCGGCGGGGGGATCTCCTCATCACCGGGTCGCTCCTCCTCGCCGATGCCATGGTCATCGCTCTGGCATGCCTGATCGCGTTCGTGATCCGCCAGAACCTGGAGTTCCTCGACAGCGCCCCCGGACTGTCCGGGACGGTCGTGCACAACAGCATCGTCATCGGTGCGGGATGGATGCTCGCGATCGTGGTGTTCGGGGGCGTCAATCCCCGCCTCATCGCCAGCGGCGCCGAGATCTACCGCAATGTGCTCACCGCCTGCGTGGGAGCGGTCGGCATCCTCGGCGCGATCCTCTTCCTCGCCGACATCCCGCTGTCACGACCCTTCTTCGTCACGCTCTTCCTCGTCGGCCCGCCGCTGCTGCTGCTCGTGCGCTTCGCGGCGCGACGCGCGGTCAACGGCGCGCGCGTCCGCGGGCGGCTGCGGCTCCAGGTGCTCGTCGTCGGATCCGCAGGGCACGTGAGCGGCATCGCTCGCACGCTGGCACGGGAGACCTGGCTCGGCTACGACGTGCTCGGGGCGGTCACACCGATGTACGAGGATGCCCAGGATGAGGAGGCCGGCGTCCCGGTCCTGGGGGATGAGTCCCGACTGCTCCCGCTGGTGCGGAGCAAGGAGCCGGACGTCGTCCTGTTCACCGCGGGCTCGTCCGCCAGCGCGGAGGAGTTCCGTCGGATCGCGTGGGAGCTGGAGGACCAGGACGTCGCCGTGATCGTCGTCCCCGGTGTCAGCGAGATCTCCGGCGATCGC
This sequence comes from Brachybacterium sp. 107, assembly GCF_052379725.1. Taxonomy (NCBI): domain Bacteria; kingdom Bacillati; phylum Actinomycetota; class Actinomycetes; order Micrococcales; family Dermabacteraceae; genus Brachybacterium; species Brachybacterium sp. 107. The sequence continues at coordinate 88,772 of NZ_JBQSYW010000013.1, forward strand.
ATCAGGATGCGCCCAGTCGCCGGCCTGCCCCTGGTCCATATGGATCTCCCGCGCGCACGCAATGCCCTGAAGTGGACGAAGCGAGCCTTCGACATCGTGGCCAGCGCGACGCTCCTCATTCTGCTCACTCCCGTGTTCGCGGTCCTCGCGCTGAGCGTGTGGTGGAGCGATCGCGGGGGAGTGATCTTCCGTCAGGACCGAGTGGGACGCTCGGGAACGGCGTTCGAGTTCCTCAAGTTCCGCTCCATGGTGATCGACGCCGAGGCGCGCCGTGCGGAGCTCGAGCAGCTCGCCCGCGACAAGGGCAACGCCGTGCTGTTCAAGATGGCCGACGACCCCCGGATCACCCGGGTGGGCAAGGTGCTGCGGCGCTACTCGCTCGACGAGCTGCCCCAGCTGTGGAACGTGCTGCGCGGCGACATGAGCCTGGTGGGTCCGCGCCCCGCGCTGCCGCAGGAGGTCACCGGGTATGACGAGGATGCCCGTCGTCGGCTGGCCGTCCGACCCGGCATCACCGGTCTGTGGCAGGTCTCCGGTCGCAGCGATCTGTCCTGGGAGGACACGGTGCGCCTGGACCTCTTCTACGTGGACAACTGGTCCTTCACCCAGGACCTCCTGATCCTCGGCCGCACCGTGCGCGCGGTCCTCGCCTCGCGTGGGGCGTACTGAGGGGTCTGACGGAGTCGACGGGCCGGGCCGGATGTCGGGCGCCCGCAGAGCGGCGGATCACGACGCGCCCCCGAGAGGATGAGGCACCGACCCCCTCTCGGGGGTGTCCACTTCTCCGGGTCCTCGGTGAACGGCAGGTGGTCGGGTCCGACGCAGCGACGTGGCGCCGGAGCCGCGACCTGGCACCGCACGAGATGTGTCACCGCACGAAGGACAAGGAGAGGTCGGCCCTCGGGATGGAGGACCGACCCGTCGGGCGATCGTGGGGAGCGGCCTGCGCCGCGGACGTCAGAGGGCGATGGCCGGCAGTGGCAGAACGGTGGAGCTCTTCTGTGCGGCGGCGGGCTGCGGTGCCGCAGCGGAGGTGATCGCCGAGAGTGCTCGTCGCAGCGTGGTGCTGGAGGTGTGCGCCGTGTAGGGGAAGTAGACGATCTCCACCCCGACCGCGGCGAACTGCTGCTCCAGTCGCAGGCCCTTCTCGGTCCCGCGCCAGTCGTCGCCCTTGAAGAAGTGGGTGAACCCGACCTCGTTCCAGGCGTCGAGCTTCGACGGGGTCGTCTCGATGTGCACGTTGTCGACGTAGCGGATCTGGCGGACGATCTCCGCCCGTTCTGCAGTCGGGATCACGGGCTCGATGCCCTTGACCTCGCGCAGCATCTCGTCGCTCACGACACCGGCGACCAGCAGGTCGCACTGCTCCTTGGCGTGGCGAAGCAGGTTCAGGTGCCCCACATGGAAGAGATCGAAGGCTCCTGCCGCATAACCGATCCGCATCCCTGAACTCCTTCGAGCGTCCTGAGCTCGCCCGTGCATGGGTGGCTCTGTCGCTCCAGCATAGCGGGCAAAGGGGTAGAAAGGGAAAAAACGGACATGGAAAGTCGTGAGGTCCAGCAAGTGGTGCGAGGTGCGCCGAGGCCTGACGGTCTGGCGCTGCGCGGAGTCAGGCCGGAGCGGCGTCGAGCAGGCGGTCGACGATCGGCAGCAGGTGCTCGACGGAGAACTGGTCCTCGCGGTCCGGGTGGATGCCCCCGCTGAGTGCGGCATCGAAATAGAGCCCGTCGCCGAGCAGGAGGATCGCGTGGGCTGTCGCCTCCTCGCCCACCTCCTCGCGGATCAGGGCGAGCCACTGCCGGCGAGCACGGGACATCGCGGCCCTCGCGTCGGCGTGGGATTCCTGGGCGAGCTGCGCGACGGCTACGAGGGTGCGGTCCAGAGGGCCGTCGGTCCAGACCGACGTGCGCACGTAGTAGCGGGAGGGGCCGTCCTGTGCGGCACTCATCTCCCGCAGGTCTTCGTCGATGAGGTCGTCGAGGCGGGCGATCAGGCCTGCCGCCAGGGCTTCTTTCGACGTGAAGTGGTAGAGCAGGCCGCCCTTGGAGACGCCGGCCCTCGCGGCGACGGCCGCCAGCGTGGTGGCGCGCTGGCCGTGCTCCAGGAGGATGGCCTGGTAGGCGTCGAGCACTGCGTCGCGAGCTGTCATGGGGTCGACCCTACTGGTGATCCGGTCCGCCCCCCACGGGTGATCTGACCCTCTCCCCCTGGAACTATACCGTCTGGACGGTTTAGTCTGCTTAGGTCGCCGTCCCGACCGGACCCGGCCCGGCTCGGACTCCTCGCGACATCGATACCCCCTTCGCATCAGAACTCGGAGTCCCCTGTGCTTCCCGCCGTCGACGTCACCGCCCCCGGGCGCGCCACGCGCTCGACCTGGATCGCGCTGGCAGTGCTCATGCTGCCCGTGCTGCTGGTCTCCGTGGACAACACCGTGCTCGCCTTCGCGCTCCCGGTCATCTCCGAGGCACTGGCGCCCAGCGGTCAGCAGCTGCTGTGGATCGTGGACATCTACTCGCTCGTGCTCGCCGGACTGCTGGTGCCGATGGGCGCCCTCGGGGACCGCTTCGGCCGACGTCGGCTCCTGCTGATCGGCAGCGCCGGCTTCGCGGCCGTCTCCGCACTGGCCGCACTCTCCCCGGACGCTCCCACGCTGATCGCCGCCCGCGCACTGATGGGGGTGTTCGGCGCCGTGCTCATGCCGGCCACGCTCTCCCTGATCCGCAACCTCTTCGAGGACCCGTCCCAGCGCCGCACCGCGATCGCGATCTGGGCCGCCGCGTTCTCCGGCGGCGCGGCCCTCGGCCCGATCGTCGGCGGGTTCCTCCTCGAGCACTTCGCCTGGGGCTCCGTGTTCCTGCTGGCCGTGCCCGTGATGCTGCCGCTGCTGATCCTCGGTCCGATCCTCCTGCCTGAGTCCCGGGACCCCGCTCCGGGCCCGCTCGACCCGCTCAGCGTGCTCCTCGTGCTGGCCACCATGACGCCACTCGTGTTCGCCATCAAGACAGCCGCGAGCAGCGGAGTGAGCCTGCTCGTGGTCGGCTGCCTGCTCGTGGCCGTGGTGGCAGGCGTCGCCTTCGTGCGCCGCCAGCTCGCCCGGCCCGTCCCGATGCTCGACGTCTCGCTGTTCACCCGGCCGGCGTTCACCGGCGCGGTCCTCGCGAACCTGCTCAGCGTGTTCTCGCTGGTCGGATTCCTCTACTTCCTGTCCCAGCACCTCCAGCTCGTCAGCGGCCGCTCCCCGATGGAGGCCGGCCTGGTCCTGGTCCCCGGGCTGGTGGTCACGATCGTCGCTGGGCTCGTGGTGGTGCGGATCGTGCGCCATGTGCCCGCGCACATCGTCATCAGCTGCGCGCTCGCGCTCAACGCGATCGCCTTCACCCTGGTCGCGCTCACCGGGAGCGGGGGGAACGACCTCGTGCTCCTGGCGGCCTTCTGCCTGCTCGGCGCAGGGATCGGGGCGGCCGAGACCCTCAGCAACGACCTGATCCTCGCCGCCGTCCCCGCCCAGAAGGCCGGCGCCGCCTCCGCGATCTCCGAGACCGCCTACGAGACCGGAGCTGTGCTCGGCACCGCCGTGCTGGGCAGTCTGCTCAACGCCGCCTACCGCCACCAGGTCGAGCTGCCCGCGGGGCTCACCGACGCACACCAGGAGGCGGCCTCCGAGACGCTCGGCGGAGCAGCATCCGTCGCGGGCACCCTGCCCGAGGCCGTGGCCGGCCCGCTGCTGGAGTCCGCGCGCACCGCCTTCGACTCCGGTGTCCAGCTGACCAGCGGCATCGGTGCGATCCTCATGGTGCTCGCCGCGATCCTCGCCCACCGCACGCTGCGTCAGGCGGGCTGAGAGCCCGGCGGCCCCGGCGCCGGCCCCGGCACCGGTACCGGCCCCGGTTTCGGGTGCCGAGGCCCCCTCGGCACGTCCGGGCGTGACCCCGCGTGAACCCCGGTGGCTCGGGAGCCGCGGAGTCGTCGCGCTGGTTCACACGTGCACACTTTCCTTCCCTGCCGCTCCTGGACGACCGTAGTTTTCCCTGCATGTCCGCGACCACCACGCTGCCCGAGCTCGAGCGCACCTCCCCGGTGCGCCATCGCCCCGCGCTCAGCTACGAGCTGTTCCCGGCCCGGTCGGATGTCTCCTTCGAGCGCCTGCGCGACACCATCGGCCATCTCGAGGCCACAGCCCCCGACTACGTCTCCGTGACCAGCCGCGCAGGCCACGGCAACCTCGCCCGCGTCCTCGAGCTCACCGAGCACGTGCTCGCCGAGACCAGCCTGCGCCCCCTGGTGCACCTGGCCTCGATCGACTCCACCCGGGCTCAGCTGACCACGATCATCCACGCGCTGCTGGACCGCGGGGTGCGCGGCATCCTCGCCCTGCGCGGGGACCAGCCCGAGGGCCACCGCCTCGAGGACGACGAGATCCCGTTCGCCCGCCCCCTGATCGAGCTGATCCGGGACATCGAGCGTGAGCGCACCGCCACTCTCGCCGGCGGACGCGTGAGCATCGGCGTCGCCGCATATCCCTACCGTCACCCGGAATCGCCCACCACCAGCCACGACACCGAGGTGCTCGTGGCCAAGGAGAAGGCGGGCGCGGATTTCGCGATCACCCAGGTGTTCTTCGAGGCCGACGCCTACTGCCAGCTGCTGGACCGGGCGCAGGTCGCCGGCATCCGCCTCCCGGTCGTGCCCGGCTTCGTCCCCGCCACCAATCCCCGACGTCTCGAGCGGCTCGCCGAGATCAGCGGCGTCGAGGCGCCCCGCGAGCTCCTGCATCGCCTGGAGATCGCGGCCGACGACGTCGAGCGCCGCCGCATCGGCGTCGGCTTCACCGTCGACCTCGCCCGTCGGGTGCTCGATGCCGGCGCCCCCGGACTGCACCTGTTCACCTTCAACTCGCACGCCGACGCGCTCGACGTGCTCGATCACCTCGATCTGGACCGCTGGTCCACCACGTCGCAAGGAGACCCCCGATGACCACGCAGACCACGCCCCTGCCCGCCGCGACGCCCGTCGGCTACCCCCGCATCGGCCCCGGCCGCGAGCTGAAGAAGGCCGAGGAGGCCTACTGGGCCGGCCGCATCGACCACGCCGAGTTCGCCCGCCGCACCCGCGAGCTGCGCCGCGCCACCCGTGCCCGCCTCGCCGAGCTGGGCCTGGATGCCGCCGACGCCGCCCCGGAGTCGTTCTCCCTGTACGATCAGGTGCTCGACGCCGCGCTCGCCGTCGGAATCATCCCGGACCGCTTCGCCTCCGTGGTCGGCCCCGACGGGACGGTCGACGACGACGGGCTCTTCGCCCTCGCGCGCGGCACCGCCGAGCAGCCGCCGCTGGAGATGACGAAGTGGTTCGACACCAACTATCACTACCTGGTGCCCGAGATCGGCCCGGACACCGACCTCCACCTCGCCTCGCAGCGCCTCGTGGAGCTGTTCACGGAGTCCCTCGAGGACGGCGCCGGCACCCGCCCGGTGCTGGTGGGCCCGCTGACGCTGCTGCTCCTGGCCAAGGCGCAGGACGGCGCCCCTGAGGGGTTCGACCCGCTGGACCGGTTGGACGACGTCGTGGCCGTGTACGCCCAGCTCCTGGAGCGCCTGCACGCCGCGGGCGCCGGCTGGGTCCAGCTCGACGAGCCAGCGCTCGCCGCGGATCAGCGTCTGACCAGCGACCAGCTCGCCGATGCTCTGCAGCGGTCCGTCGGCCGCCTCGCCGAGACGGTGTCGCGACCGCAGCTGCTGGTCACCACGCCCTACGGTGGGATCGACGATCTGCTGCCCGTGCTGCTCGCCACCGGGGCCGAGGCCGTGCACATCGACCTCACCCGGGGCGGCCTGCCCACCGTCGACCAGCTCGCGAGCATCGGCGACGTGCAGCTGGTCGCGGGCCTCGTCGAGGGCCGTTCCGTGTGGCGCACCGAGCTGCCCACGGCCGCGGCGCGCCTGGCCGAGCTGCGCACGCGCGTCACCGCCGCCGGCGGGTCGGCCGACGCGATCTCCGTGTCCACGTCCGTCTCCCTTCAGCACGTCCCCCACACCCTGGAGCTGGAGGCCACGCTGCCCGCAGAACTGTTGGCCACCCTCGCCTTCGCCGACGAGAAGATCACCGAGATCGTCGCCCTCGCCGCGGGGGACGTGCGACCCGGGAACATCGACGGCCCCCGCTCGGTGCCACGCACCTTCGACGGGGTGCGCGTGGACGCCGTACGCGAGCGCGCCGCGGCGACCACCTCAGCGGACACCGACCGCGCGGAGTATGCGGTGCGCGCTGAGGCACAGCGGCAGGCACTGGGCCTGCCGGATCTCCCCACCACCACGATCGGCTCGTTCCCGCAGGTCGGTGAGGTGCGTGCTGCCCGCGCCGCCCACCGCAAGGGCACGCTCGACGACGCCGGCTACGAGCAGGCCATGCAGGACGAGATCGCCCGCGTGATCACGCTCCAGGAGGAGCTGGGACTGGACGTCCTGGTGCACGGCGAGCCCGAGCGCAACGACATGGTCCAGTACTTCGCCGAGAACCTCGAGGGCTTCGCGACCACCGAGCACGGCTGGGTGCAGTCCTACGGTTCCCGCTGCACGCGTCCCTCGATCCTGTTCGGCGACGTGCACCGCCCCGCCCCCATCACGGTGGGTTGGGCCACCTACGCCCAGTCCCTCACCCCGCGCCCCGTCAAGGGCATGCTCACCGGCCCCGTCACCATCCTGGCCTGGTCCTTCGTGCGCGACGATCAGCCCCTCGGCGACACCGCCGATCAGGTGGGCCTCGCCCTGCGCGACGAGGTCACCGATCTCGAGGCCGCCGGGATCGGCATCGTCCAGGTCGACGAGCCCGCGCTGCGTGAGCTGCTCCCTCTGCGGGTGGCCCAGCACGCGGACTACCTCGACTGGTCCGTGCGCTCGTTCCGCCTGGCCACCTCCGGGGTGCAGACGGCCACGCAGATCCACACCCACCTCTGCTACAGCGAGTTCAACGTGGTGGTCGGGGCGATCGACGCCCTGAACGCGGACGTCACCTCGATCGAATCGGCCCGCTCCCGCGGAGAGATCCTCGAGGCCATCGACCCGGGGGCCTTCCCCCGCGGCATCGGCCCGGGCGTGTGGGACATCCACTCCCCGCGCGTGCCGAGCGCCGAGGAGATCGCCGACCAGCTGCGCAGTGCCCGCGCCGTGGTGGGTCCCGAGCGGCTGTGGGTGAACCCCGACTGCGGCCTGAAGACCCGCGGCTACGCCGAGACCGAGGCCAGCCTGCGCCACCTCGTCCAGGCCACCCGCGAAGTGCGCGCCGAGGCGGAGGTCCCCGCCGGCACCTGACCACGCCGCCTCCGGCGCCTGACCACACCCCCTCCGGCGCCCGACCACGCCGCCTCCGACGCCTACCGACAGCGCCAGTGTGCCCAGCGGTGTCAGCAGCGTCAGCAGGGTCAGCAGCGTTAGCGGAGTCAGCGGATCCATCAGGGTCAGCGGATTCAGCGGATTCAGCGGGGTCAGCGGGGCAAAGTTGGGGTTATCGATGGCCGATTCCCCCAACTTTGCCCCGCTGGCCCCACCGTGCCCCGCTGGCCTCGCTGTGCTCCTCCGGTTTCCTGTGCTCCGTTGGCTTCGCCGTGCTCCTCCGGCTTCCTGTGCTCCGCTGGCCTCGCCTCTCCCTGATCCTGCCGCTTGTCCTACGTGGCATACGGCGGGACTCGAACCCGGCCCGGCTGCGCGTCGTGGCAGGCTGTTCCCATGACCCTCCCCGCAGACAGCCACGTGCACAGCGAGTTCTCCTGGGACACCGGCGGCCCCGATTCCGCCGCTCGGGGCACGATGGAGGCGACCTGTGCCCGTGCGGTGCGGATCGGCCTGCCGGCGCTGTTCTTCACCGAGCACCTCGACCTCGAGGACGCCTGGTTCAGCGATCCAGAGGACTTCGGTGATCATGAGTCGCACCTGCTGGGGGATGACGGGATCGTCGCCATCCCGCGCTTCGACGTCGACGGCTACTTCGAGAGCATCGAGAGGTGTCGCGCGGCGTTCCCGGAGCTGCGCATCGGCACCGGCCTGGAGTTCGGCCAGCCCCACCTGCGCACCGAGGCCGCCCGCCGCCAGCTCGACCTCAGCCGCTTCGACCGGATCATCGGCTCCCTGCATACCCTCGAGTTCGAGGCCGGTCGCGCCGAGCCCAACACCCTGTTCCGCCGCCTGCCGGCCGATGAGGTGATCCGCCGCTACCTCGCGGAGGTCCCCGCGCTGGTGGCCGGCGACGAACCCTTCGAGGTCGTCACCCACCTCGACTACGCCCTGCGGTACTGGCCCGAGGAGCAGGAGGGGCCGGTCGACCCCAGGGCCTTCGAGGAGGAGTTCCGTGCCGCGATGCGCGCGATCGCCCAGAGCGGCCGCGCCCTGGAGATGAACACGCGCCGGCTGTGGCCGTGGATGGCGCAGTGGTGGAGCGAGGAGGGCGGCCGATCGATCAGCTTCGGCAGCGACTCCCACGCCCCGCACTCCCTCGCACACGGGTTCCCCGAGGCCATGGCCCTGGTCGAGAGCTTCGGGTTCCGCGCCGGGGCCGATTCTCGCGAACTCTGGAGGCGCTGACCGAGGCTGAGAGGCGCTGACCGGGGCCGAGCGGCGCTGTACCCTGCGGTCAGCCGCGCACTGTGCGAGGCACGGGGGTGGGATGCGATGAGAGTCGGCCGAGTCGACGAGGTCGGTGACGTCCGGGTATCGGCGGAGTCCGGCCGGAGGCGTCGCCCCCTGATCATGGTCGCCGTCGCGGGGGCGCTGGTCCTCGCACTGCTCATCACCTTTCTCGTCGTGCGGCATCATCGGGCCTCCCCGGATCGGCTCGTCGAGCAGTATCTGAGTGCTCTCGAGGACGGCGACGCGGCAACGCTGCGCACGCTCGTGGGGCCTGCCCGGGGCGGGGACACGACGCTCCTGCTCGACGCCGAGGAGGCGGCGCCGGTGGACGGCACCGTCGGCGACGTGGAGATCGTCGAGCGGTCAGAGAGCGGAGACGGGTACGACTACGAGGTGGAGGCCGTGCAGGACGGCGGGACCCTCACCGGGACGCTCTCGGTCCAGCCGGCCGCGCACTCGGAACGCGGCGAAGCGCGCTGGAGCCTGACAGAGGCGACGCTGGGCAGTCTCTCCGTGGACGTGCCCGAGGAGGCCGAGAGCGTCCGCCTCAACGGCGTCGAGTTCGCTGCGGACGACCTGTCGAGCGGAGACTCTCTCATCAGACTCTCCGCGCTCCCGGGCACGTACACGATCGAGGTGGTGCCGCCCGGTGACTACCTTCAGACGGTGCCGGAGACGGTGACACTCCCCCCGACGCTCGGAGACCACTCGGCCGCCGACGTGCAGGGGGACCCGCGGCTCGAGTTCTCCCCGGAGACCCAGCTCGCGGTGCAGAAGGAGATGGACGCCCTCGTCGCGAAATGCGGTGACGTCGATGACGAGGGGCTTTCGCAGTGCGACATGCGCGTGCCGGATCCTGACGCCGAGTTCGGCAGCGGCCGCTGGGAGTTCCACGAACAGCCGGTCGCGGAGCTGACTTACAGCGGGCACCTCGGCGGTATCGCCGCGGCGGAGGGCTACGAGGAGGGCGGTGGGCCCACCGCCACGGTCACCTATCGCACCGACTCAGGAGACGAGAGTCCCGGCGAGGAGCAGACGATGGACGTCGAGTACGTGGTCGCCGGCGATGTGCGCATCGACGAGGCCGGAGTGCTGGTCACGCAGCTCTTCATGGAGGCGCGACCCGCCGGATCCTGAGGCACTGTTCTGCCTTCTGCCTTCTGCCTTCTGCCTTCTGCCTTCTGCCTTCTGCCTTCTGCCCTGCCTCTACCGCCCCAGCCGCATCCACGCATCCCCGCGCACCCGCAGCCCCAGGGTCACGGCGCGGGCGATCAGGAAGATCAGCGTGCACGCCACCCACAGCGCGGCCAGGGCCCACGGCCCCTGCCAGCCCGAGTAGTACACCAGCGCCGCGAACGGCAGGGTGACCAGTGCGTTGATCACGCCGACCTTCGCCAGGTACGGGGCGTCGCCGGCACCCATCAGCACCCCGTCCAGCACGAACACATAGCCGGCCACGGGCTGGGCGACCATGAGCACCCACAGGGCCGCACGCAGGTTCTCCTGCACCGCGACGTCGGGGGTGAACAGCCCCGGGATGACGTAGCTGGCGGCGAGCAGCAGGGCGCCGGTGAGGACCCCGCCGCCCACGCCCCACACCATCAGCCGACGGGTCACCGCGCGCACGGAGACGGGGTCGTCCGCCCCGAGGAACCTCCCGGTGAGAGCCTGGCCGGCGATCGCGAGGGCGTCCAGGGCGAGGGCGAGCAGGTTGAAGACCGTCAGGGCGATCTGGTGAGCGCCCAGCTGCACGTCACCGAGCTTCGTCGCGACGAGGGTCCCGGCCAGCAGCACCACCCGCAGGGAGATGGTGCGCACGAACATCGGCACCGACTCGCGCCCCGCGGAGGCCACCTGCCCCAGGTGAGGGCGCAACGGCACCTCGCTGCGGCGGGCCGCCCGGGCCACCAGGATCAGCAGCACGATGGCCATGCCCCACTGGGCGATGACCGTGCCGATCGCGCTGCCGGCGATCCCGAGGTCGAGCCCGAAGATCAGCAGCCAGTTCAACGGGATGTTCACGACGGCGCCGGAGACCGCGACCACGAGCGGCACCCGGGCGTTCTGCAGCCCGCGCAGCAGTCCGGTCGCCGATTGCACCACAAGCATCGCCGGCACCCCGAGGGCGCTGAGCCGCAGGTAGGTGGTGGCCTCGGCGAGCACCTCGGGGGAGGGGCCGAACAGGGCGAGGATCCACTCGCCCCCGAGCAGCAGCACCAGCACGGCGCCCGCCCCGATCATCAGCGCCAGCCAGCAGGCGTCGACGCCGCGGGCGATCGCCTCGCGGCGTCGGCCGGCCCCGAAGGCCCGCGCGACCGAGGCGGTGGTGGAGTAGGCGAGGAACACCGACAGCCCGATCACCGTGGTGAGGATCGCCGACGCCAGCCCGAGCCCGGCCAGGGACATGGTGCTGACCCGGGCGATGAAGGCGGAGTCCGCCAGGAGGAACAGCGGCTCGGCGATCAGTGCGCCGAGGCTGGGGACGGCGAGGCGGAGGATGTCGCGGTCCACGATGCGGCGCGCGGCCCGGGGGGAGGCGGGGGTGCTGGGGGTCGGAGCGGGGACGGGATCGGGCACGGCCCCATTGTCCGTCACCCCGAATGCCGCTCTCCCGTGTCCCGCGCCACATCGCCCGCGTGCTCCGTGCCACGTCGGCCGACGGTTCTCTGCCGCGTCGCACCTGGCTGTCGGGCACCTCCCAGGCGGTGGAGCCAATCTCCTACGGAGGTCGTATATCTCGATACAGGTCCGTATGGAACAGTTCGTGACAGGGTCCGACGACGAGCCCTCGGACGCGGGATATCGCCGTGTCGACCACCCCGCCGCAGCATCTCCCGAGGAGCAGGATGAACCGCCTGGCCCGACTCAGCCTGAACAACAGGTCCTTCATCGCACTGGTGTGCATCGCCGTGTCGATCATCGGCGCCTTCGCGATGACCACGATGCGCCAGGAGCTCATCCCCTCGGTCTCGCTGCCGCAGATCCAGGTCGTCACCAGCGCCCCCGGCTCCTCGTCGGAGCAGGTGCAGGAACGCATCACCCGGCCCGTCGAGCAGTCCCTCAGCGGGCTCGAGAACGTCGAGAGCACCTCCTCGTCCTCCCAGGCCGGCGTCTCCATGGTCACGGTGGAGCTCACCTACGGCACCGACACCGCGCGCGCCTCCAACCAGGTCGACGCCGCACTGACCGGTATCGAGGACCAGCTCCCCGACGACGCAGACCCGCAGGTCATCGCCGGCGGCACGAGCGATCTGCCGGCCGTCGTGCTCTCGATCTCCTCCGACCTGGACCCCTCCGAGCTGGGCGCCCGCCTGGACTCCGCCGTGAAGCCCGAGCTCGAGCGCGTCGACGGCGTCTCCTCGGTGGCCGTCATCGGCGCCCCCGAGGAGATCGTGCGGATCACCCCGGACGCCGACGCTCTGAAGGAGCACGGCCTCACCGAGGACGACATCTCCACGGCGCTGGACGCCAACGGGCTGTCGCTGCCCGGTGGGTCCGTCACCGACGGCGACCGCACCATGGACGTGGTGCTCGGCCAGTCGATCGACAGCATCGAGAGCCTCGAGGGCATCATGCTGATGCCGGCCGACGGCGCCTCCGGCGGGGAGGCCGACCAGGGTCAGGGCCAGCCCGGCCAGGAGGCCCCGCAGGCCCCGCAGCCCGTCGCCCTCTCCGAGGTCGCCACGGTCGAGGAGACCACCCAGGACCCCACCTCGATCTCCCGCACCGACGGCCGCGAGTCCCTCGTGGTCATGGTGACCGCCACCGCCGACGGCAACGTCGTGGACATCTCCGACGGTGTCGAGGGCGTCCTGGCGGACACCCTGCCCAGCGTGGGCGGAAACGCCGACAGCGCGATCGTCTTCGACCAGGCGCCCTTCATCCAGGACTCGATCCTCGCGCTCGCCGAGGAGGGCCTGCTGGGCCTGGTCTTCGCCGTCGGCGTGATCCTGCTGTTCCTGCGCCGCGTGCGGCCCACGATCGTCACCGCGATCTCGATCCCGACCTCGCTGCTGATCGCCTTCATCGGCATGCTGGTCACCGGCTACACGCTGAACATGCTCACCCTCGCGGCGCTCACGATCTCGATCGGCCGCGTGGTCGACGACTCGATCGTGGTCATCGAGAACATCATGCGCCACCTGGCCTACGGCAAGACGAGGATGCGCGCCATCCTCGACGCCGTGGGCGAGGTCGCCGGCGCGATCACCGCGTCGACCCTGGCCACCGTGGTCGTGTTCCTGCCGATCGCGATCGTCTCCGGCATGGCGGGAGAGCTGTTCCGCCCCTTCGCCCTCACCGTCGGCATCGCGATGCTCAGCTCGCTGCTGGTCGCGCTCACGATCGTCCCGGTGCTCGCGTACTGGTTCCTGCGCGCCCCCAAGAGCCAGGGGGTCGTGGACCCCGATGACGCGGAGCAGGTGGCCCGGATCCGTGAGGAGGCCGAGGCGACGGAGGAGCGCAGCTGGCTGCACCGGATCTACGCGCCGCTGCTGCACCTGGTCACTGATTCGCTGCCGCGCCGCCTGATCACCGTGGGCGCCGCGATCCTCGTCCTGGTGGGCACCGCCTTCCTGTACCCGCTGGTGAACGTCAACTTCCTCGGCGACACCGGGCAGAACATCGCCTCGCTCACCCAGTCGCTGCCGGCCGGCACCAGCCTCCAGCAGTACGCCGACAAGGCGGAGGAGAGCGAGAAGGCCCTCATGGATCTCGACGGTGTCGAGACCGTGCAGACCACCATCGGCGGCAGCCAGTTCGGCATGGGCGCCGGTGGAGCACCGAACGAGGTCAGCTTCTCGATCACCACCGACCCCGACGCCGACCAGACCGCCCTCCAGGACGACATGGTCGCGGCGCTCGAGGCGATCCCGGACGCCGGCACCATCGAGGCGGCCGACGTCGCCTCGCCGACGGGGTCCAACTCGATCGACATCCTCATCACCGGCCCCACCGCCGAGGACCGCAAGGCCGCGAACGACGCGATCCTCGCGGAGCTCGACCCGGTGCCGGACGGCGCCACCGAGGTCACCAGCGACCTGGAGGCCGATCAGCCCACCGCGGTCGTCACTGTCGACCGCGAGAAGGCGGCGAAGCTCGGGCTCACCGAGGAGGCCGTGATCGGCATGGTCGCCGGGCAGATGTACCCCGGCGCGATCGGCACGGTCACCCTGGGGGACTCCGAGCTCGACATCTACGTCGAGAAGGGCGAGGGCATCGACACCTTCGACCAGCTCAAGGGCATCGAGCTCGCCGGCGGCATCCCGCTGAGCGACGTCGCCTCCATCGACGAGGTGGACTCGCGCCCCTCGATCGCCACCCAGGACGGCCTGGAGACGGTCACCGTCTCCATCGCGCCGGACGGTGACGACGTGAAGCCCGCGACCGACGCCGCGAACGCCGCGATCGAGGACGCGGACCTGCCCGAGGGCGTCGAGGCGACCGTGGGCGGCACCGCCGCGGACATCGACGAGACCTTCGGCCAGCTCGGCATCGCCATGCTCGCCGCGATCCTGCTCGTGTACGTGCTGCTGGTGTGGATCTTCAAGTCCCTCATCCAGCCGCTGATCCTGCTGGTGTCGATCCCGTTCGCGGCGACCGGCGCGCTGGGCCTGCTGATCATCACGGGCGTGCCGCTGGGCCTGCCCTCCATGATCGGTCTGCTCATGCTGGTGGGCATCGTGGTCACCAACGCGATCGTGCTGATCGACCTGGTGAACCAGTACCGACGTCACGGGATGGGTCTCGACGAGGCCATCCACGCCGGCGCCGCCAAGCGTCTGCGGCCGATCCTCATGACCGCCGCCGCGACGATCTTCGCGCTGCTGCCGATGGCCCTGGGCATCACCGGCAACGGCGGGTTCATCGCCCAGCCGCTGGCTGTGGTGGTCATCGGTGGCCTGGTCTCCTCGACGCTGCTGACCCTGCTCATCGTGCCGGTGCTCTACCGCATCGCCGAGGGCCCGGGGGAGCGGCGCCGGCTGCGCCACGAGGCCCGTGACGCCGAGCTGCGCGACGCCCGGGAGAAGGCCGCCGCGCAGAAGCGCGAGGCGAACCGCGCCGAGCAGGAGCGCCAGCAGCGCGCGGCGGAGGAGCAGAGCCAGCGCTCGGCGGCACCGGGCGTCACGGCGCGCAACCACTCGCCGTCGGCTTCGTCGCCGTCGTCCGCCTCAGGGTCGACCCGCGGGGCGGGCGAGCAGGCCGGCCACCGGCGAAACCGGGGATCGCTCAAGGAGCGTGGAGGCATCGTCGGCATCATCCGGCGCCGCTTCGGCCGAGGCTGAATCCACCGTCGCCCACCCGAATATCTCGACGACCACGTCCTCTTCCGAGAGGGCGTGGTCGTCCGCATTGGGATGGTGCATGCCTCGAGCAGAGGGCGGCGACGCCGGCACGATTGTCCGAAATGCCGGGGTCGGTCTAAGCTTCGCGGAGTGATGGGCAGGGGCCGCGTCGGGCGTCGACGGGGCATCTCCCTGCGACGGAGGAGGCCTCGGTGCGATCTGTGGAGAGCGTCGTGGTCGGGATGGCCACCTTCCGGCGCCCCGATCTCCTGGCGGCGCTCCTGCCGCGGGTGATCGAGCAGATCGAGCACGCCGCCACGGTCCTCGATCCGGCGCCCCAGTTCAGGGTCCTCGTGGTGGACAACGACCCCGACGCCAGCGGGAGAAACGCTGCAGCCGCAGTCGGGGATCCACGGATCACCTACGTCGTGGAGCGGCAGCCGGGGATCAGCAGCGCCCGGAACCGGCTCCTCGACGAGGCCGCAGGCAGCGATGTGCTGGTCCTGCTCGACGACGACGAGACCCCGCACGACGGCTGGCTCGTCCACCACCTGAGCACCTATCGCGAGCATGATGCCGATGCCGTCTGCGGTCCGGTGCACGCCGTCTTCGAGGGCGGGGAGGACCCGTGGATCGCCGCGAGCGGGTACTACCTCGGGCAGCGCCGCACCGGCGTGGCGACGGGCACCGTGATCCGGCGCGCCGCGACGAACAACCTCCTGCTGGACATGGCCCGGGTGCAAGCGCTCGGGCTGCGCTTCGACCCCCGCTTCGGCCTGACCGGGGGTGAGGACTCCCTGTTCACCGGGCAGCTGACCGCCGCCGGCGGGAAGATCGTCGTGTGCGCCGAGTCCGTCGTGGACGATCTCGTCCCTGCGGCGAGGAACACCCGCCGCTTCAACCTGTCGCGACGGTACGCGCAGGCCTCATCCCACGTGCGGGTCGACCGCGAGCTGGCGGGTTCGCTGCGCGGCCGCTTCGGAGTCACGGCGCGCTGGGCCGTGATCGGGGCGGGACAGATCCTCAAAGGCCTGATCCTTGCCGGATTCGGTGGCGCCACCCGCGATCTGGGCCGACGGGCGCCCGGCGAGAGCAAGGTGGCCAGCGGGCTGGGCGTCCTCGCGGGATGCCTGGGAATCCGGTCCAGGTCCTACGGACGTCCACGTCGGCGGCCACGCGGACGATAGCTCCTGAGAGATCAGTCCCGCTGCGTACAGCCGACGTCGACCTTCTGAACAGCAGTGACGGTCAGGAGGCAGGTACGTCGCTGAGGATGTACTTCGTTTTACCTCCGGTGTACGGCAGGGAATTGACGTACTCGATCCGCACAGGAACCTCGTGGTGGATGCGGCTCCGCAGGTCCTGGACCGTGGACTCGATGAGCGAGCGAGCATCTGTGCCGTCGCCGGGAACCACGCGGATGGTGATCGAATGGTCCGCCAGCTGGTGGATCTGGAAGAGCCGGACTGCCTCGGGATGCGCTCCGAACATACCCGTGATGCGGTGAGCGAGGACGGCTCCGCTGGGCAGTCGAATCATGTCGATCGTGCGTCCTTGCGGCTGTTCCATGAGCGGGAGGGAGCGGCCGCAGGCGCAGGGTTGTGCTCGCAGGATCCCGCGATCGCCGGTGCGGTATCGGATCAGCGGGAACACGCGGTTGCGAAGATCAGTGATGACCAGATCTCCCAGCTCCCCGGGGGCCGCAGGGTCACCGTTCTCATCCACGACCTCGATGCGCCGTACGTCCGAGAAGATATGCAACCCATCGCGCTGCTCGCACTCTCCTGCCATCCACCCGAACTCCGAGCCGCGGTACTCGTCGAAGACCGGGGCGCCGAGTACGGATTCGAGACGTAAGCGTGCTGAGGTTGTCAGCGGAGCGGCAGTGGTGGCGACCGCAAGAGGTGCGGGCACGGTGAGACCCTTCCGCTCCAGGAAGTCGGCGAACTCGAGCAGAGCGCCCACGTATCCCTCGAGCAGTCGGGGCCGGATGCGGTTCAGTGAACTGTGGAAAGCGGTCATCGACTGGGTGGTGAGCTCGCTGGCGTCGAGATAGACCTGCCGGGTCGGCCACCAGGAGACAGTGTTCTTCACCGTAGCTCGACGACCGAAGTTCCATCGCCCGATCCGTGCGAGATCGTCGTACGGCTGCACCCCCCACCAGGAGTACATGCGCCAGCTCAACGCCAGGGAGGGCACGCGGGCGTCGTGCATCGTGCGGAGCGGTTCGCCGGTGCTGCCTCCGGTGCGCGCATCTCGCACGTTCCGGCCCACGGCGTCGGGGGTCGGGAACTCCGCGGCGCGTTCCTTGACGGTCGCTCGATCGAGGATCGGCAGCTTTGCCCATTCGCCCGGCTCGGCGAGCGTCTCCGGATCCACTCCCAGGGCGCCATAGGTGTTGCGATAGTACGAGGAGGTGCTCATCGCAGTCCGGACAATGCCGAGAGCCAACTGGTCCTGCAGGGTTGCCAATGCAGCGGGGGACATTCTCTCGTTGGCGAGCAGCTCGCTGTGGAAGCGGCCTGCAGCCGATTTCACCGTGGAGGCCTTTGCCGCGAAGGTCGCTGCCTTGAGGGTCATGGAGGGGTCCGTTCTGATGTGGAGTGGACGAGCTGAGGGAGGAGTTGAGGGCTGGGCGGGATGCACGATCTGGCGTCAGGTGCGCGAGTACTCCTCGTACAGATGGCCCTGGGCGCCGGCGACCATTCCTCGTCCCCGGTGGAAGATGCGGGAGCCTTGGGCGTCGTGATGCAGGTTGCGGGACGCGCGGCCGTACCGGTGCCTCGCCTGTCCTGCCGCGATGCGCGCGGCTCCTCCGAGGAGGAATCGGCTCCGCAGGGCGAGGCGGCGGGTCGGGCTCGGCGTGAGACGGAGACTCACCTGCACATGGCCATTGCCGGCGCTGAAGGCGCGCTGAGCCGCCCACTCCCGAGTGAGCCGATGGGAGACGACCGTGTCCTCGACTTCGGACTCGTTGCACCACACGATCGAGCCGCCACGCTGAACGAGCTGTCGAGTGAACATCGTGTCCTCGCCGCCGCTGAGTCCGAGCGACTCATCGAATCGGAGGCCGAGCACTCCGATCTGTTGCACGTCCAGGAGCAGGTTCGCTGTGGAGGCTGTCGGGAGGTGGGTGCCGGTGCGGCGTTGCCGACGATAGAAGGTTCCCGAGGCGATCATCCAAGGGTCGGTGTTGTCGGCGAAGACGGATACGAGTCGTCCGCAGACTGCGGACGCATGATGGTCGCGCCATACCTCCACCAAGGACGAAAGCCACCCGGGTCGGGGGATCTCGTCGTCGTCGAGGAATGCGAGGAGGTCGCTGTTGCGGCACTCGTCCAGCGCCCGGTTCCTGACGGCGGAAATGCCTGGAGTCGTCTCGTGGGCGTATCGGACGTCCAGGGGTGCCGTCTCGGCGCTCTCCCGTGCGGAGCCCGCCGGATCGTTGTCGACCACGAGCACGTCGACGGTGGCGTCCACGGTCTCCGCGATGCGGTCCGGCAGCGCCGCGAGCAGGGCGGCCAACTGCTCCGGGCGCTTGTACGAAGGGATCGCGACCGTGATCCGCACGGGACTGGTGAGGTCTCGGGTGGGTGCGGGGGGAAGGGGCTTCGTGGACGGGGCGGTCTCCGGGGAGCGAGGGGTACGGGTCAGCTGCGCCAGCCCATCGAGGAATCCGCGGGCGGCGGCGAGGAGCCCGCGTGGTTCGGTGAACGCCTGCTTCCGGCCGCCGCGCATCCAGATCAGGGCGGACTGGCGAGGGGAGGCGAGCACCCATCGAGCCCAGTCCCTCCCTCGCACGTGCCGCCTCCCGAACAGCATCCGATTGCGGATGTTGTATCGGTAGTAGGCCGGCGACTTGGTCCGTGCGCTCCCTGCGTCCTGCGTGCCGCCTTCATCGTGCACGACGAGAAGGTCGGGGCGTATCTCTAGCTGCATCCCCTGCTCTGCGGCTCGGCGGGAGATGTCGACGTCCTCCCAGTAGAGGAAGAAATCCTCGCTGAACCCGCCCAGCGCCTCGAAGGCCTGGGCGCTGAACGCGAGGCACGCGCCGCTGAGCCAGTTCGCCCACTCGGAGTCCTGATCGCCCTCCGACCAGCCGGATCTCATCTGCCCGGTGCGCCGGTTCACCCGCGCCCCGCGGAAATGGGGGCGTCCGTCTCCGGAGTCCATGAATGGGGAGACCAGCGCGAGCGGATCGTCCGTGACATGACGGCCGAGCTCTCGGAGCACGTCCGCCGAGGCGACCGCATCGGGGTTAAGGGTGATGAGTGCGGTGTGCCCGTGGGCGCGGGCTGCAGCGACTCCACGGTTCACTCCGGCGCCGAATCCATCGTTCGGCGAGGCGACGAACGCCCATCCGCGGTCTCGGCACAGATCCTGGGCCTGGGCCCGAGCGTTGTCGGTCGAGTAGTTGTCGACGACCACGACCAGGGCGTTCTCGTCCGCATCTACATCGGCACCGATGTTCGCCGCGACCAGTGCAGGATCGCCATAGTTGACGATGATCACCGCATACGCGGTGGTGCTCAGCTCAGACATGTTCGCGTCACCTCTCTCGCCGGTAACGATCCCGGCCCGTCCGTCCGAAGGGGAGTCCTCGTCGTGGGGACTCGTTGGCCCTTCGGGCGCTCATGACGAGAACCCATGTCCGTTTCGCCCCAGATGCGTATCATGTCACGATATCCCCCGGATTTCCCGGGCGGTGAGCTGTCGGCGTGAGCGCACGGCAGGGAGGAGCCACCGTGACCATCGCGGCGTACCGCAGTCTCGAGAGCGCCCAGAAGGGTCATGCCCGTGGCGCCCCTGCTTACTCCGTCTATGTCAATCGCAAGCTGGGTCGCGCACTCGCTGCGGTAGGGCATCGACTGGGACTCACGCCCAATCAGGTCTCGGCCATCAGCGCCTTGCACTCGTTCGCAGCGATCGTCCTGATCGCCTTGGCGCCGGTCAGCCCTGTGATGGGAATCGTGGTCGCGCTGCTGCTGGTCCTCGGGTACGCCTGGGACTCGGCAGATGGTCAGGTTGCGCGGCTCCGAGGTGGCGGGAGCCCGCAAGGGGAGTGGCTGGACCACTTCATTGACACCCTGAAGATCTCCTCGCTGCATCTCGCAGTGCTCGTCGGCCTCTACCGCAGCCTGCCCGAGGGGTGGGCATGGACCCTGGTGATCCCCCTGGCCTTCGCTGTCGTCGCCTCCACGACCTTCACGGCGATGTTGTTGAACGACCTGCTCAAGGGCAAGCATGCGGTCGCATCCACTCATGAGCGCGGCGGGGGGACCCTGCGTCGCTCGCTCCTCGTGCTCCCTACCGACTTCGGGCTCGTCTGCCTGGTGTTCGTGCTCTGGGGGTGGGCGCCTGCATTCCTGCTGGGGTACGGCGCACTGGCGCTCGTCTCCATCGCCTTCCTGGCGCTCACGGCCGTGAAATGGTTCCGCGAGATGGGCGAACTCGGGACTGTGCGGTGAACACCTCCGGATCGGAACTGATCCTGCTCGTCTGTTCAGCCAATATCTGTCGATCCCCACTGGCGGAGCTCCTTCTGCGCCACGGACTGGGCGATAGTCCAGGCGTTCGGATCGAAAGTGCAGGAGTCCATGCCCGGACGGGGTCCGCGATGTGTGCTCTCGCCGCCGAGCAGCTGGAGGCCGGCGGTCGGACGGACGGTGCGGCATCCCATCGCTCGCGGCCGCTCACCACGGGCCTGCTGGATGAGGCGACCCTGATCCTGGCGATGGCCAGGGATGTGCGCTCGGACGTCGTCGGCATGGCGCCCCAGGTGCGAGACCGTGTCTACACGATGCGAGAGGCCGCCTACCTCGGGGCGGGTTTCGTGCCTCAGCCCTCCGCTCGGCGCGTCGGGGCCGTGTCCTTGTACGCCATGCATCTTGACGGTGCGCGAACCGCCAGGGGTCCGGTGCCCGCGCGGCGCTCGGGATGGTGGCGGGTGCGCGGTGCTGACGGGCGCGACATCGTCGATGGGCACATTCATGGTCCGCGAGAGCATCGCCGGACTTTGCAAGATGTCGCCGAGGCGTCGGCGGTGATCCTCGGGCAGTTGGGTGTGCGCGCGGTA
Organism: Brachybacterium sp. 107; assembly: GCF_052379725.1. Classification (NCBI taxonomy): domain Bacteria; kingdom Bacillati; phylum Actinomycetota; class Actinomycetes; order Micrococcales; family Dermabacteraceae; genus Brachybacterium; species Brachybacterium sp. 107. Next base: position 109,750 of record NZ_JBQSYW010000013.1, read on the forward strand.
GGTAGAGGTGTGACAGCCCACCCGTAAGTCCGAAATGCCCGTTGCGCGAAGTATGTCCGAAGATCTACGATGTCGACTGAGCCGCACCTTCGCGGTATGACCGCACTGTGGCGGTCCGTGGATCTGCGGGAGACTGGGGGCTGGGGATGCTCAGCACGTTCTGCCTTCGGCCCTCCGGGGTCCGGCGCCGGCGGGTGGCTGCCGCTCTCGCGACGCCCGCACTCGTGGTCGCCTTGACGCTCGCCGGATGCACCCCGGCCCCACCAGAGGGCGATGAGCCGCCTTCGCAGCCTGAGGGCGGGATGTCTGCGCCCCAGGAGGAGACTCCGGCCGCCGACGAGTCTCCGACGGACTCGCCGACCACCGATGGTGGGACTCCCGGCACGGACTCCCCGACAGAGGCTGGGGACCCATCGGGCCAGGGCGATCCCACGACGGACGACGAGCCCGCAGACCCGACGGATCCCACCTCGAGCACCTGGCAGGCGCCCGAGGATCCGACGGAGGAGGGCCCGACCGCGGCGCCCGAGCTCCCGGAGGTCGACGGTTCTCTCGATGACGCCATCGCGCTCCCGACGGATGTCGTGGTCTCCCTGTCCTCGATCGAGACCACCTCGATCAAGGCCTCCACCCCCGGTGAGTATTCGGGGAGCGCCGTCGTCGTCAGCGTGACGATTGCCAACGGCACGAAGGCTCCACTGCCGGTCAGCTCCGCCGTCGTCTCTCTGATCGCTGACGACGGCGAGATGGGCATCCCCACCTGGGCAGCCCCGCATGATCCCTTGCATGGCGAGGTGCCGGCCGGATCCACGGCAGTGGGCACCTACGTCTTCATGCTCGACCCGGCGGACGAACGATCCGTCACGGTGAGCGTCAACTACTCCGCCGGCGAACCCGTCGCCGTGTTCACAGGTGGCACCCCGTGAGCATCCCTCGCAGCTCCACCTCCAGGACCACCCGACAGGGGACCACGATGAGCACTTCGCCCAGGCGCGACATCATGCGGCGGGGCTTCGGCCTCCTGACCGCGCTGACACTGGTCATCGGAGGGCTCACGGCAGCGTTCGCCCTCACCCCCGACCTCGCAGCAGACGCCGTCGAGCTGCCGTCCCCACCGCCCCTTCTCCAGCGGGACGACAACGTCGTCACCGCGGACCCGATCCCGACCGTCCAGATCGACAATGGCTACGTCTGGGCGCAGGCGACGATCGGCTCGACCGTCTTCGCCGTCGGGGACTTCGACAACGCGCGAGCTCCGCTGGCGGTGCCCGGCACGCAGCTGACCGCCCGCTCGAACGTCCTCGCCTATGACATCAACACCGGGGAGCTGCTGCCGTTCGCGCCCCAGGTCAACGGAGTCATCAAGGCCGTCGCGGCGTCGCCCGACGGCAGCCGGATCTACATCGGCGGCTCGTTCAGCTCGGTCAACGGACAGGTCCGCTACAACATCGCCGCGCTCGACGCCACGACCGGACAGCTGATCACGAGCTTCAAGCCTTCAGTCGGGGGCAGCGGGGTCTATGCCCTCGTCGCCAAGGGTGCGACGGTGTACGCCGGCGGTCTGTTCACACAGGCCAATGGGACGCCGCGGACGAACGCGGCGGCCTTCAGCATCGGCAATGGTGCTCTCATGCCGTGGGCGCCCCAGTCGGATCGGCAGATTGACGCCATGGTCGCTGACCCCGGTGGTCAGAAGATCATCGTCGCCGGGCGCTTTGCCAGCGTGAACGGGAACACGGCGATGCGCGGTGCCGCCGCTGTCAATGAACTGACCGGCGCTGTGGATGCGAACTGGGCGCTCACGCAGACCGTGAAGAACGGGTCCAGCTCAGGTGGAGATGCCGGTAAGGCAGGTATTTTCGCGCTCGCTGCGGACGCCAGCGGCGTCTATGGAACGGGATGGGTGTTCGCTGGCGTGACCACTGGCAATCTGGAGGGTACTTTCGCCGCGGAGGCTGAGACCGGGGCCGTGCGTTGGATCGCGGACTGTCTCGGCGATCACTACGGCGTCTACTCGACCGGGGAGACCGTCTACACCACCAGTCACACGCATGCCTGCTCGACCATGGGGCTGCACCCGGAGCAGAGCACGCGCCAATACCGATATGCCGAGGCGTACACGACCGAAGCGCGGGGACTGCTGGGTCGTAACCCCCATGCAGGGGGCACCTACCAGAACTGGGAGGGCACGCCGGGGCCGTCGGCCTATGCCTGGTACCCGGACTTCCTGGTCGGGACCACCTCCGGGCTGGGGCAGGCTGGCCTGTCCATCACGGGCGTCGGAGACACCATCTCGATCGCCGGTGAGTTCGTCAGCGTCAATAATGCGCAGTTCGAAGGGATCGTCCGGTTCGCGAAGAACCCTCCCGCGGGGGCGAAGAACGGGCCACGGCTCTCCGGCTCCTCCTGGAAGCCGACCGGCAACTCCGTGGTCTCGGACCGGGCGCGGGTCTCCTTCACGGCCAACTGGGATCGCGACGACATGGACCTCACCTACGAGCTGAGGCGATCCGGCACGAGCACTCCGGTCGCCACGCTGAAGGCGCCGTCGACCTGGTGGAACCAGCCGAGCATGACCCTCGAGGACACCACCGCGACCCCGGGTGCGCAGTACACCTACACGGTCGTGGCGCGCGATGGGGATGGCAATGCGGCGACCAGCGCCCCGGTCACGGTGACGGCTGCGGCTGGTGTCGCCTCGGGCTACGTATCGGCTGTGCTCGACGACTCGCCTCAGCTGTACTACCCCCTCGGCGACAGCCGTCAGGACTGGGCCGGCTCGAACCCGCCGGTGTTCGGCGGCGGAGTTGCCGCTGGTCAACCAGGCATCGACAACTCGTCCACTGGTTATTCGACCTTCAGCGGCAACTCCGACGGGCGCGTCGTCTCGAACTCCAAGGCCACGGTGTCGACGGCATTCTCCACCGAGCTTTGGGTACGGACCACCAGCACCCGAGGTGGAAAACTGATCGGATACGGCGATGCGGCCTCCGGCAGCTCTGGCAGCTACGACCGGCATGTCTATATGCGCGACGATGGCCGGATCGTGTTCGGCGTCTACCCCGGGAGGGCGGAGACGGTGCAGAGCTCTGCCTCGTACAACGACGGTCAGTGGCATCACGTGGTCGCCTCCCAGGGCGCAGACGGCATCACGCTCTATGTCGACGGGACGGTGGTCGACGCCAACACCTCGGTGACCTCCGCCCAGGCGTATCAGGGATACTGGCGGATCGGCGGGGACAACCTCAGCGGGTGGCCGAACACGCCGAGCTCGAACTATTTCAACGGCGATCTCGACGAGGTCGCGGTCTACAGCTATGCACTCGACGCCAACCAGGTGAATACCCACTTCGGTGTCGGTAAGGGGTTCGAGGCGCCGACGGCGGACTTCGACGCCACGGCGAGTGAGCTCGGCGTGAGCGTCGATGCTGGTGCGTCCACGGCGGTCTCCGGCGCGACGATCGTCCAGTACACCTGGGACTTCGGGGACGGGACTGCCGCAGGCAGCGGCGAGACAGCCACCCATGACTACACGGCGGCCGGATCGTACGACGTGACCCTCACCGTGCTCGACAGCAACGGGCTGTCGTCGACGACGACCGAACAGATCGATGTGACCGGGCCGAACTCCGTGCCGATCGCCGTTGCTGAGACGACGGCCAACGGCCTGACGGTCACCGCTGAT
>NZ_JBQSYW010000014.1:0-100076 GCF_052379725.1 Brachybacterium sp. 107
CGCCGCGGCCCCCGTAGGGGCAACCGCGCCGCGTCTCGTCGTCGGCGACTCAGGAGCTGAGCGGGCGGTCGTCGCCGACCTCGGCATCGCCGCCACCGCTCGTGGACTCCGCGTCCAAGTCGTCCTGCTGCCCACTGCTGAGCCGCTCCTTGGCGGACGCCGCGGCCCCCGAGGCCGAGGCGGCAGCACCTGACGCGGCACCCTTGGCCGCAGAAGCGACCTCCGGAGCCTTGTCCTTCACGGTGGTCGCGGTGTCCTGCGCGACACGACCCGCGGTCTCCTTGGCCTGCGTGGCGCGACGCTGGACCTCAGGATCATCGGCGACCTGCCGTGCCGTGCGCTCGAGGGACTCGTACGGGCCGCGACCCGCACGGGAACCGACCACGAATCCGACCGCGAGACCGGCCAGGAAAATGAACTTCTTCATCACTGCCTCCTTCAGAACGTCGGTGTCGTGCCCGCATCGTGTCACAGCCCGGTCACGAACGTCCTGCGGATCCTACCGACTGGTTCAGCACAGCGCGCCCGACGAGGGGCGTCCAGGCAGATCCCGCGTCGTCCCGGAATGGTCCCATCCCGGTTACACAACCTCCACGAATCGGAGCACCGGTGAGCCTCCGCGGCGGTGCGGAGGATCTACCATCACAGGAGGGCGATGAAGCCCTGCGCCGACTGTTTCCGCCGTCCTGCACGGCGACCGAGGAGAAGACACGTTGTCCACGTCGCAGTTCCCGCTCGATGAGCGCACGACCACCACGCTGACCATCGAGGACGTCGCCGCACAGGTGCGCGCCTGGGTCGATGCCGCCGCCACCCGCTCCGTCCCGGGGCCGGCGAAGATGCTGTCGGATCTCCTGCGCGATCCGCAGGGTCTGAACTTCACCCTCGCCTTCGTGGATCGCGTGATCCGCCCTGAGGACCCGAAGGCCGCGGCCGTCGAGCTGCGTCGTCTCGCGCAGGATCCGCCGGCCTTCCTCCCGCCCGCGCTGCGTCGGGTGGTCTCCCTGGGCGGCGTCGGCTCGCGCATCGCGCCGTCCCTCGTGGTGCCCACCGCCCAGGCGGCGATGCGCCGGATGGTCTCCCACCTCATCCTCGACGCCCGCAGCGGCCCGCTCTCCACGGCCATCACCCGGCTCACCGCCGATGGCACCGCGCTCAACATCAACCTGCTCGGCGAGGCCGTCCTCGGCGCTCAGGAGGCGACCCGTCGGCTGCAGGGCGTGCGCGAGCTCGTCGCCCGGCACGACGTCGACTACGCCTCGATCAAGGTCTCCTCGATCGTGGATCATCTGCCGCTGTGGGCGGCCGCGCAGACCGTCGACCACATCGTCGAGACGCTGCTCCCGCTGTACCTCGAGGCGGCTCACGGGGACCATCCCACGTTCCTGAACATGGACATGGAGGAGTTCCGCGACCTCGAGCTGACCCTGCAGGTCTTCGAGAAGCTCCTGGACCGTCCCGAGCTCTCCCGGATGCCTGCCGGCATCGTGCTCCAGGCTTACCTCCCCGACGCCCCGTCGGCGATGGCTCGGCTGCGACGCTTCGCCGAGCGCCGGGTGGCCGACGGCGGCGCTCCGATCAAGGTGCGCCTGGTCAAGGGCGCGAACCTCGCGATGGAGAAGGTCGACGCCTCCGTGCACGGCTGGATGCAGGCGCCGCTGCTCAGCAAGGAGGAGACCGACGCCCAGTACAAGCGGGTGCTCCTGGACGCCCTCCATCCCGAGCAGCTCGCCGCCGTGCATCTCGGGGTGGCCGGCCACAACCTGTTCGACGTCGCCTTCGCGCATCTGCTCATGGGAGAGCGCGGGATCCCTGCGGGGGCCGGCAGCGGCGTCGAGTTCGAGATGCTCGCCGGGATGGCTCCCGGTCAGCAGGCCGTGGTCCGGGAGGCGACCGGCACCATGCGCCTGTACGTGCCCGTCGTCCACCCGCAGCACTTCGACGTCGCCGTGTCCTACCTCGTGCGTCGCCTCGAGGAGAACGCCTCCTCGGAGAACTTCCTCTCGGCGGCCTTCGAGCTCGACACCCAGGCGGACCTGTTCGAGCGGGAGCAGCAGCGGTTCGCCAGGGCGCTGGACCGCGCCCTCCGGGAATCCTCGCTGCCCACCCATCGCGATCAGGACCGCTCCACCGAGACGCAGGGCGCCCTCGCCCAGCTGGGGAGCTCAGCCCTGCCCTCCGTTCCCGGCGCCTTCCGCAACACCCCGGACACCGACCTCTCGACTCCCGCGAACCAGGAATGGGCCGAGCAGATCACGCATCGCATCCGCAGCTCCTCGCTCGGGGAGGACGAGGCGCGTGCGGCGCGGATCGAGACGGTGGAGGGGGTCCGCAGCACGATCACGCGGGCGCTCGCCGCGGGGCAGGGGTGGGCCGCCCTCGACGTGGAGAAGCGCGCCCTGATCCTGCGCCGCGTCGCCAGCACGCTCTCCGCGCATCGCGGCGACCTGCTCGAAGTGATGGCCTCGGAGACCGGCAAGACCCTCGAGCAGGGAGACCCCGAGGTCAGCGAGGCGATCGACTTCGCCCTCTACTACGCGGAGCAGGCGGAGCGGCTCGCCGCCCTGAAGGACGTCACCTTCTCCCCGCGACCGCTCACGCTGGTCACCCCGCCGTGGAACTTCCCGGTCGCGATCCCCACCGGAGGCGCCCTCGCCGCCCTCGTCACCGGAAGCGCCGTGATCATGAAGCCGGCGCCCCAGGCCCGCCGCTGCGGAGCCCTCCTGGGCCGTCTCTTCCACGAGGCCGGAGTGCCGCAGGACGTCTTCACGCTCGTCGATGTCCCCGAGGACGAGGTGGGGCGGGCGCTGATCTCCGACCCCCGCATCGACCAGCTCGTCCTCACCGGAGCATCGGACACGGCCGCGCTGTTCGCCTCCTGGCGGCCCGAGCTGCGGATCCTGGCCGAGACCAGCGGCAAGAACTCCATCATCGTCACTCCGCACGCCGATCTCGACCTGGCCGCCCACGATGTCGCCGCGAGCGCCTTCGGTCATGCCGGCCAGAAGTGCTCGGCGGCGTCGTTGGTCATCGCCGTCGGCTCCGTGTCCCAGTCCCGCCGCTTCTCCGCCCAGCTCGCCGACGCCGTGCTCAGCCTGCACGTGGGCGAGCCGACGGATGCGACCGTGCAGATGGGACCGGTCATCGAGCAGCCCGGCGAGAAGCTCGCCTCGGGTCTCACGGAGCTCGGCGACGGCGAATCCTGGCTCGCCCGTCCCCGGCAGCTGGACGACAGCGGCCGCCTCTTCACCCCCGGTGTGCGCACCGGTGTCGAGGAGGGTTCCGCCTTCCACCGCACCGAGTACTTCGGTCCGGTGCTGGGCATCATGCACGCCGGCTCCCTCGAGGAGGCGATGCGCATCCAGAACGGCACCGATTTCGGGCTGACCGCCGGCCTGCACTCCCTGGAGCCTGCCGAGGTCGCCTGGTGGACGGAGCACGTGGAGGCCGGGAACCTGTACGTCAATCGCGGGATCACCGGAGCGATCGTGCAGCGCCAGCCCTTCGGCGGCTGGAAGCGCTCCGCGATCGGTCAGACGGCGAAGGCCGGCGGCCCCAACTACCTGGTGCACCTGATGGACGCCGCCGATGCCGCGCCGCGCGTTCCGGGCCAGGACGAGGCGTGGCTCGAGCGCGCCCGACACTCGGACCGGGAGCACTGGTCCTCCACGTTCGCACCGCGCGATCAGCAGCAGCTGCACGGGGAGATCAACGTGCTGCGGTACCTGCCCCTGCCGGTCATGGTGCGCGCCGCTCCCGGGACCGCGCCGGCGGAGCTGACCCGCGTGCTGCACGCCGCGGCGACCGTGGGTGCCGACGTGGAGGTCTCGGTCGCCGATGCCGAGCTGGCGGCGGTCGCCACCGCTTCGGGGCTCGAATCCACCCAGGTCCTCGTCGAGGGCGCCGCGGATTTCGCGCTGCGCATCCCGGATCTGGAGCAGGCCCGCGTGCGGCTGATCGGGGAGGTGGACCCTGCCCTGCGGTCCGCCATAGCGGAGCACATCACGGTCGCCCTGTTCACCGGTGCCGTCGTGGTCTCCGCACGGGTCGAAATGCTGACCTTCCTGCACGAGCAGGCGATCAGCGCGACGAACCACCGCTACGGCAACCCGCTGCCCGAACCCTTGGACCTCACCGGCGGCCGAGGGTGGTTGCGCGGCGACGCCTGAGACACGTCCGGAGCCTGCCGGGCGCACCTGGGGGACGACAGCAGCACGAGGTCGTACTCTGCTCCCGTCATTCTTGAGTACCAGCTCGAAGGAGCTCCATGCCCGACGGCGACCCGGCATCCCCGCACCCCGAGACCCCGGGCGATGCCTCGACCTCGGGGGCCCGCACGACGACGTCCCGTACGACGGCGGCCCGTCCGCCCCGGGACCCGTTCCTCGACAATGCGCGCGGCATCCTGATCACCCTGGTGGTCGTCGGGCATACGATCGAGAGCTTCTTCCAGTCCTCCGAGATGCTCCCGGACACCATCTACACCTGGATCTATTCGTTCCACATGGCGGGCTTCGTCATGATCTCGGGGTTCCTCTCCCGCTCGTACCGCAATGAGCCCCGACAGGTGCGCCGTCTGCTCACCTCGATGGTCGTGCCGTATGTGATCTTCCAGCTGATCCACGAGTTCGCCAAGATGGTCCTGCTCGGCGACCAGTACCACCTCCAGCTCTTCCTGCCGGCCTGGACGCTGTGGTTCCTGCTGGCACTGATGCTGTGGCGTCTGGCGACCCCTGTGCTGCGCCAGCTGCGCCACCCGTTGGTGTTCGCCGTCGCGATCGCCGTGATCTCCCCGCTCGATCCGGGACTCGACTCGACCCTCACCGTGGGCCGGCTGGTGAGCATGCTGCCGTTCTTCGTGGTCGGCCTCGTGTGCACGCCGCAGATGCTCGAGCGGCTCAAGGCCTTCCGCCACCGCTGGCTGGGAGCGCTCGTGCTGCTGGGGGCCCTCGTCTGCACCGTTCTGATGCGGGAGGACTTCAGCACGTCGATCTTCTTCCTCCGCGAGGCGTACGACGAGGACAACGGGCTGCTCATCGGCATGGTCCTGCGCCTCGCCGTCCTCGCAGTCGGGGTGATCGGCGCCCTCGCCCTGCTGATCGTGACGCCGCGGGGCCGCTCACCGCTGACGACGCTGGGTGAACGCTCGCTGACCGTGTATCTGCTGCATCCTCTCGTCCTGGTCTCGTTCCGGTACGCCGACGAGGTGCCGGACATCACCTCGACCTGGTGGGGAACCCTCGGCCTGGTCGTCGCAGCGCTGCTCCTCACGGCGATCCTGGGCTCGGGGATCGTGGGCCGGCTGACGCGCTGGGTGACGGATCCACCCATCGGGCACCTGCTGGTGAAGCCCGAGGAGAAGCCGGAGGAGAAGCCGGACGCCTCGTCGCGCCCGACGACTGCCAGGTCCTGACCCGAGGGGCGCTCTGCCGTGGCCCGTTCCAGACTCTCGACCAAACGCTGTGCGACAGGTCACGCCCGCGGCTAGCGTAGGGCGGGACCGATCCCGCTCCGACCGCACAGAGGTGCCTCGTCATGCCCATCCCGTCCGCGCCGTCACGGCGCACCGTCCTCGCCGCCACCGCGCTCGGAGGCGGGGCGCTGAGCGCTGCGCCTGCTCTGGCCGCACCTGCCCTGGCCGCGCCCGCCCTCCCCGCACCGACCGAGAGGACCGATCCTGCCGTGACCGAGATGGACCCCGAGGGCGGCAAGGCCCCGTCGCCGCGCGAGACCTCCCAGCGCGCGGTCGACGCGACCCGCGCCCTGCTCACGAACTTCCCGGCCGAGACCGATCCGGACATGCTCATCGAACGCTTCCCCCGCCAGGCGGACGACCCGGAGTTCACCTACGTCTGGCCGCTCTCCCAGGCCCGCGCCGCCGTCACCGAGCTGATCACCGCACTGGACGCGGGCGGCCCGTCGGCCGATCTCGGCGATCTCGATCTCGACGCCGCCGACGCGGCGCTGATCCGCGCCCAGGAGCACTACTGGTACCCGCAGGGCGGGACGACCGGTGTGCCGGGATACACCGCCGCCACGGACTCGCAGCAGGGCGCCAACGGCGACTTCTTCTACGACGACAACGACTGGATCGCCCTGCTCGAGATCGAGCAGCACCTGGTCAGCGGCGGCGCCGCCGGGGACCTGGATCGGGCGGTCGAACTCCTGGAGCTGTTCCGCTCCGGGGAGTCGACCGATCCCTCGCTGCCCTCCCCCGGCGGGATCTTCTGGACCCAGGGGGACTGGAACCACTCCCGCAACACGGTCTCGACCTTCCCCTCGGCGAAGGTGGCGCTGCGCATCCATCAGCTCACCGGCGACGAGAGCGCGCTCGAGGACGCCCTGCGCTGGATGGCCTGGGGCCGGGACACCCTGCTCGATCCCGACGTCGGGCTGTTCTGGGACAACATCGATCTCGAGGGGAAGATCGACAGGACCTTCTGGACCTACAACCAGGGGGTCCCGCTGGGCTGCGAGGCTCTCGCTTACGAGCTCACCGGCGATGCGACGCACCGGGACAACGCGCTGGCGCTGGCCCGATCGATCGTCGCCTACTACGACCCCTACACCACGGGGGCGGGATTCGACGAGCAGCCGATCCAGTTCAACGCCATCCTGCTGTCGAACCTCCTGATGGCCGAGTCGATCCTGGGCGCTCGGGTCCAGGGTCGGAAGATCACGCAGGCCTACGCTCAGCGGCTGTGGGAGGACCGGCGCGATCCGGAGACGGACCTGGTCATCGGCTCCCGCGAGACCGACGTCGGCACCCACCTGCTCGACCAGGCCGGCTTCGCCCGCACCCTCGCCCTCGCCGCCACCCCGCGGCGGCAGTGGACGCACCTGAGCTGAGCCAGGGCCGGCCCAGCGGCCCAGCGGCCCAGCAGCCCCAGCGGCCCAGCGGCCCAGCGGTCCAGCGGTCCCAGCGGCTCTAGCAACTCAGCGGCTCCAGCGGCCCAGCAGCCCCAGCGGCCCCAGCAGCCCAGCGGACCAGCGGACCAGCGGACCAGCGGACCAGCGGACCAGCGGACCAGCGGACCAGCGGTCCCAGCGGTCCCAGCGGTCCCAGCGGTCCCAGTGCGACCTTGGCGCTGTCCTCGATCTGCGGAGGGCGCGCCAAGGACGCACTGGAAGAGCGATATCTGACATCCGCCCGAGGTGCGCGGCTGGGTCCTGCCCGGATCCCGCTCAAGCCCGCCCGGTGCCCATCGATCTTCTCCACGAGCCGCGTCCCTGTCTGGTCACGTGTACCGCACTCCACGGTCCGCGTCCCCTGCTTGGTCTCGCGTACCGCTCTTCACGGGCCACCGGCCACGGGCCACGGCACACTCCTCACGGGCTCACGGGCTCACGGGCTCACGGGCTCACGGGCTCACGGGCTCACGGGCTCACGGGCTCACGGGCTCACGGGCTCACGGGCTCACGGGCTCACGGGCTCACGGGCTCACGGGCTCACGACGGTCTCCACCCTCCTGCGACGAGGGCGGCGCGAACGCGCGCCACCGCCTTTCGGCAGCCGAAGGACAGATCGTCCGCTGTGGTCCGCACCTCCTGCCATCCTGCCGCTCGACGGCGATCTCCCCGTGAGATGTCTTTGGCCAGCTGCTCGGCCCGGAGATGGTGCGGGCCCTCATGCTCGACGACAACCTTCCACTGCGGCCAGTGCAGGTCGGGCTCGCCCAGATCGCATGGCCCCTCGTCCGCCTCCACCGGCCCCGAGATGCGCACGTTGGCCAGCGGCTCCGGCAGGCCAGCAGCGACGAGGGCGAGGCGGAGCCTGGTCTCCGCGGGAGAATCACTGCTGGTTCGGACCTGATCCACCGCCCGACGCAGCTTCCGGGCACCACGGCCCGAGAACCGCTGCGTTGCGTCCGCGAGATCGACGCACGTGGTGTAGGGCTCGGCGCGACCCTCGAACTTCGAGCGCGGCCTCCGCACCAGATGATCGCCGATGGCCACGAGCGCGTCCTGACGCAGTGTCCCGGCCAGATCGAGGTATGTCCGGATCCTCGAGGTGATCCGTACTCCGGAGTCGCTGCCGAGCAGGGTCGGCTCCATCGGGAGGAGGCTCCACCTCAGGAGTGCCGTCTCCCGACGCCGTACGCCGGCAGTCGCCAGATGGATACGGGTGTCCACCCAGTTCCCGCGCGGTCTGAACACGGATCGACCCGACCTATGCCCGGTCGACCTGACAGGCTCGACGACGTCCTCGGACAGGGCGCCGGGCAACGGGAACTTCCAGAGTCGAGCAGCCGTGAGCCCGGCGGCGAAGACCGCGGGGTCCTGGCGGCAGTACGCGGCGACGATATCCAGCTCGGTGAGCGGGAGGTCACGGCGCGCCCACAGCCCACGGGCCACGGAGCGCAGATCTGACGCCCTCAGCCGAGCGCTGGAGACATCGAGCCCCGTCGCCTCCTCCGTCGTGAAGACGGCGAAGGGCAGATCTGGAGGAAGTGGGCGCGGTCGGCTCGGCATACCGACAGCATCGAACACCTGAACGCGGCTCGTCGGGTTGTGCACACATCGCAGGTCAGCTGAGGACGAACCCTTCCTCCCCAGCTGACGACGCAGGTCCGCGGCGCACAGAGAAACACCGAGGAACACCGAGGAACACAGAGGAACACAGACACCGTCAGCGCCAACTGTCGACGTGCCCCGGCTGTCGATCGCGAGACGCTGAAGCGCGCCGCCCTCAGTGGAAGCGCGCCGCTCTCAGCAGAGGCGCCAGACCCCCGTGCCCTCGTCGAGTGCGTCCTTGGAGCTGGATAAGCAGTCCTAGGGCAACGCCAAGGACGCACTCGATAGGCATCGCACCAGGAAGTCCTGCGGGGAATCCGTCCCGACGACCGAACGATCGCACGGACACGGATGCGGGTAACTGCGGTCAGGCGGTGCTGGAGGTCAGGCGGTGCTGGAGGTCAAGCGGTGCTGGATGTCTGGAGGTGCTGGAGGACAGGCGGTGCTGGAGGACGGGCGGTGCTGGAGGGCAGGCGGTGCTGGCCGTGCCGGAGGGCGGGCGGTGCTGGAGGTCAGGAGGTGCTGGCCGTGCCCACCCGGGCGCCCTCGGGGACTTCGCCGCCCTCGTCGCCGAGCACGGCGTCGCCGAACACGGAGACGTCCGCACCGAAGGTCCAGCGGCCCTGCACGTCGAGGCTGGTGGCCTCCTTGAGGGACGGCACACCCTGCGGGAAGCGCGGTTCGAAGTCCTGGATCAGCTTGTAGCAGTCAGGGGCGAGCGACACCGTCGGCACCGACTCGACCTGCTGGACCAGTGCCGCGCGCTCATCGAGCGCATAGACGTCCGACCGCATGAGGAGCAGGTCGCTGGTGGCCTTCACCGGCAGGAAGCGGTCACGTCCCACCACGATGGCGGTCGCCCCGTCGAACACCTCGATCGCCGCGCCCATGGCGGACTCGATCTGGTAGACGGGCGTGCTGGTCTTGTCGGCGGGGTCCACCGTCTTCTCGTTGCGGATGAGCGGAAGACCCATGATGCCGCCCTGCTTCTCGAGCACGGCCGCCATCTGCTCGAGATCGAACCACAGGTTGTTGGTGTGGAAGAACGGGTGGCGGTGCTCGTCGGTGAAGTAGTCCATCTCCTCCGCCGGGGTCTGGGCCGTGTCCCGCAGGATGAGGCGGCCGTCGGACCTGCGCACGGCGAGGTGGCCGCCCTTGCGGTCCGCGGGGGTGCGACGGCACAGCTCTGCCGCGTACGGAGCGCCGGTGGCGGCGAACCAGGAGGCGATCACCGGATTGGGCACGGTGCCGAGGTTGTCCGAGTTGGAGACCGAGGCGTACTTGAAACCGGCGTCCAGCAGCTGCTGGAGCAGGCCGGAGGTCTGCAGGGCGGTGTAGATGTCGCCGTGTCCGGGCGGGCACCACTCGAGCGTCGGGTCCGCCTCCCAGTCCACCGGGGTGAGGTCGTCGACCCGGAGCTTGGGCTCCTTGTTCTGCAGGAAGTCCAGGGGCAGGTCGCCCACGGGCAGGTCCTCGTACTTCGCGAGCACCTCGAGGGTGTCCTCGCGGGTGCGGAAGGAGTTCATGAAGATCAGCGGCAGGCGCGAGCCCGTGCCGCGGCGGGCGGCGAGGACCTGCTCGACGATGAGGTCCAGGAAGGTCTTCCCCTCGCGCACCGGCAGCAGCGACTTGGCACGGTCCAGGCCCATCGAGGTGCCCAGGCCGCCGTTGAGGTTGATGATCGCGAGCTGGTCGAAGACCTGCTTGGCGTGCGCGGGATCGATCGAGACGTCCTCGAGCAGCGGCGGGTCGAGGTAGGGCTCGATGGTGTCCTCGGGGATGGAGCCGGTGACCCCGTCCTCGAGCTGCCCGTAGTAATGGGAGAAGACGTCGATCGCGGTCTGTGCGACCCCCTCGTCGGCCATCTTCTTCTGCGCTGCGGAAAGTCCTTCGGTGCTCATGGGTCCAGGGTATCGGGGCGGGCGGGTGCTCCGCTCCGTTCGCCTCCAGGAGCCTCTCGCCCCGCCTTCGTACGATGGCGCGATGAGCACCTCCCTGCAGCAGCTGCGCGAGCTGGTCCGCGACCACGACATCCGGGCGGTCGTGTCGGATCTCGACGGCGTGCTGCGAATCTTCGACGGGTCGCTGTGGGCCGAGCTCGACGGGATCACCGGGACTCCCGCCGGCACGGCGTACCAGGCGGTGCTCGGTCATCCGTTCCTCGACGAGGTGGTGCGCGGGCGCGGCACCCATCGCCGATGGCGCGAGCACGCCGCCTCCGCACTGGTCGCGGCAGGCAGCAGCCCGCAGGCGGCCGACGCCGCGATCGCCGCCTGGCTCGCCTCCCCCGCCCGCATCGACCAGGGGGTCCTGACGCAGCTCGAATCGCTGCGCGCCGCGGGACTCGGGGTGTTCGTGCTGACCAACGGCACGGACCGGGTGCCCGAGGAGCTCGAGGAGCTGGGGATGACGCCCTTCCTCGGTCCGGGCCGACGCTTCCTGCTGAACACCGCAGATCTCGGCGCGGCCAAGCCCGACCAGGAGGCCTACGCCCGCGCCCATGCCCGGATCGAGCAGGAGCTCGGAACGTCGCTGCGCCCCGACCAGGTCGCCTTCCTCGACGACTCCTCCCGGCATGTGGGCGGGGCTGTCCGCTTCGGATGGCGGGCCGTGCTCCACCACGCCCCGTCCGACCCTGCCTCAGCGGGCACCGCGGACCCGATATCGGAGGACCCGTCGGAGAACCCACCCGCACTCCCCTAGAATCGACTGCTATGAGCACAGTCCTGTCCGCGGTCGCCTGGCCGTACGCCAACGGTCCCCGCCACATCGGCCATGTCGCCGGTTTCGGCGTCCCCTCCGACGTCTTCTCCCGCTACATGCGCATGGCCGGGAACGACGTGCTCATGGTCTCCGGCACCGACGAGCACGGCACCCCGATCCTCGTGGAGGCCGACTCCGAGGGCATCACCGCGCGCGAGCTCGCCGACCGCAACAACCGCCTCATCGTCGAGGACCTCGTCGCGCTCGGGCTGTCCTACGATCTGTTCACCCGCACCACGACGCGCAACCACTACCAGGTGGTGCAGGACATGTTCGTGACCGTGCGGGACAACGGCTACATGGTCGAGAAGCTGACCTCCGGCGCGATCTCCCCGTCGACCGGCCGCACCCTGCCCGATCGCTACATCGAGGGCACCTGTCCGATCTGCGGCGCCGGCGGCGCCCGCGGCGACCAGTGCGACAACTGCGGCAACCAGCTCGACCCCACGGACCTCATCGACCCGATCTCCCGCATCAACGGGGAGACCCCGGAGTTCATCGAGACCTCCCACTGGTTCCTCGACCTCCCGGCCCTGGCCGGCGAGCTGGGCCGCTGGCTCGACGACCGCGAGGCCACGGGCCTGTGGCGCCCGAACGTGATCCGCTTCAGCCAGAACATCCTCGACGACATCAAGCCGCGCGCGATGACCCGAGACATCGACTGGGGCATCCCGGTGCCGGGCTGGGAGGACCAGCCGAACAAGCGCCTGTACGTGTGGTTCGACGCCGTGATCGGCTACCTCTCCGCCTCGATCGAGTGGGCGCGCCGCAGCGGCGACCCCGAGGCGTGGCGCGCCTGGTGGAACGACCCCGAGACGCTCGCCTATTACTTCATGGGCAAGGACAACATCGTCTTCCACTCGCAGATCTGGCCGGCGGAGATGATCGCCCAGAACGGGAAGGGCGACAAGGGCGGCGAGCCCGGGAGGTTCGGCGAGCTGAAGCTCCCCACCGAGGTCGTCTCGAGCGAGTTCCTCACGATGGAGGGCAAGAAGTTCTCCTCGTCGAAGAAGATCGTGATCTACGTGCGCGACATGCTCGAGCGATACCAGCCCGATGCGCTGCGCTACTACATCTCGGCCGCGGGTCCGGAGAACCAGGATGCCGACTTCACCTGGGTCGACTTCGTCTCTCGCACCAACAACGAGCTGGTCGCCGGCTGGGGCAACCTGGTCAACCGCACCGCGGCGATGATCGCCAAGAACGTCGGCGAGATCCCGGCCGCCGGGGAGCTCGAGGAGGTCGACGAGAAGCTCCTGGGCGCGATCCGGCAGGGCTTCGACACCGTCGGCGGTCTCATCGAGGCGCACCGGCAGCGCGCCGCGATCGCCGAGGTCATGCGTCTCGTCGGCGAGGCGAACCGCTACGTCTCCGAGACCGAGCCCTTCAAGATGAAGGCCGACGAGCAGCGGCCCCGCCTGCTCACCGTGCTGCACGTCCTCGCGCAGGCCGTCACCGACCTCAACACGATGATGGCTCCCTTCCTGCCGCACTCGGCCAACGAGGTCGAGAAGGCGCTGGGCGGGGAACGGCTGATCGCCCCGATGCCCTCGATCGTGGAGGTCGACGACCTCGACGGCGGTCCCGGATACCCGATCATCACCGGCGACTACACGGGCGTCCCGGCCTGGGGGCACCACCCGGTGGGCGTCGGCCAGAAGGTCGTGAAGCCCACCGGCATCTTCGTGAAGCTCGATCCGGTCATCGCGGAGCAGGAGCTCGAGCGGCTCGAGGCCACGACCGCGGCCGATCCGCAGGGCTGATCCAGAGGGCTGATCCAGAGGGCTGGTTCGGAGGGCTGATCCCGACGGCTGTCCTTCCCGCCGGATGTGCACGGTCCTCGTCTCTAGATAACACTTCCTCCCCGAAGTGTTACTACACTGGCGGCATGCCCACACATCCGGCGCCGTTGCCCGTTCCCGCCACCACCCGGCGTGCAGGGACCTGGGTCGTGCCCGATGACGGCCTGGTCTCGCGGTCAGCCCGGTCCCGGGGCACCGGACCCTATGAGTCCACGGTGCCCGCGGCGCTGTCCCGTCCCGCCGGGGCGGCCGACCACGACCTCGACCACCGCCTCGATCTCGCCCTGCCCGGGGATCTCGCCGCCGATGTCGCCGACGCGGAGCGTGCCCTGACCACCTTCGGGCTCCACGCCGCCGCCCGACTCGGTGCGGACAACCCCGCCCTCGGCCCGATGAGCAGCATCCTGCTGCGCACGGAGTCGGCCTCCTCCTCGCAGATCGAGGACCTCACGGTCGGGGCGCGGCAGCTCGCCCTCGCGGAGCTCGAGGAATCCCGCAGCGCGAACGCGCGCGCCGTGGTCGCGAACGTGCGCACTATGGAGGCGGCTCTGCGACTCGCCTCGGACCTCGATCTCCAGGCCGTCCTGAGCATGCAGGCAGAGCTGCTCGCCCCGGACCCGACGGCAGGCCGTCTGCGCGAGCAGCTGGTCTGGGTGGGACGCAGCGGGCACAGCCCGCTCGGCGCTGTGCACATCGCCCCGGAGGCGGAGCTGGTGCCTGCCGCGATGGCGGATCTGCTCACCTTCATCGCCCGGGACGACCTCCCGGTGCTGCTCCACGCGGCGATCGCGCACGCCCAGTTCGAGACGATCCATCCCTTCACCGACGGCAACGGCCGTACCGGACGTGCCCTCGTGCACGCGATGCTCACCGGAAAGGGTCTGCTGACGGGCACCACGGCCCCGGTCTCGGCCGGTCTGCTCACGGACCTGCTCGGCTACACCGAAGCCCTCACCGCCTACCGGGAGGGGAACGCCCGACCCGTCGTCGAGCAGTTCGCGCAGGCCGCCCGCTACGCCGCCGTCACCGGGACGCAGCTGGTCGACGATCTCGCCGCGCAGCTGGAGCGGGATCGGGAGCGTCTGGCCGGCGTGCGCCGCCATGCGCTCGCATGGAGGGTGCTGCCCCTGCTGGTGGGACAGCCGATCGTCAATGCGGCGCATCTCCAGCGGAACCTGGGGGTGACCGCGATGACCGCGCAGCGCGCCCTCGCCCAGCTCACGGAGACCGGCGTGCTCACCGAGGCGACCGGGCGCTCACGCAACCGGGTGTGGCAGCACACCGAGATCCTCGGGGTGCTGGACGAGTACGCCGCCCAGGTGCGCCGGCAGGGCTGACCGCCGGACCCTGGAGCGACCGCCCGGTCCGACGCGCTGGTCACGCCGGGTATAGCGTGTCAGCATCCGCGACCGCGACACCGATACCGAACGGGAGGCGTCCTTCCCATGTCCACATCCGAGCAGTCCGCCGGCTCCACGGCGCAGCACGCCCAGCATCTGAACCCCAAGGTCGTCGTCATCAGCGTGGCCGCCGCGATCGGCGGCTTCCTGTTCGGCTTCGACACCTCCGTCATCAACGGCGCCGTCAATGCGCTGTCCGACGAGTTCGCCCTCGGCGCCGGGCTCACCGGCTTCGCGGTCTCCTCGGCGCTGATCGGCTGCGCCGTCGGCGCCTGGTTCGCCGGCAGCCTGTCCAACCGCTTCGGACGCATCCCTGTCATGGTGATCGCCGCGATCCTCTTCTTCATCTCCGCGATCGGCTCCGGCCTCGCCTTCGGGGTGTGGGACCTCATCGTGTGGCGCGTGGTCGGCGGTCTCGGCGTGGGCGCCGCGAGCGTCATCGCTCCGGCCTACATCGCGGAGGTCGCCCCGGCCAGGTACCGCGGCCGTCTGGGCTCCCTCCAGCAGCTCGCGATCGTGCTGGGCATCTTCACCGCGCTGCTCTCCAACTCCCTGCTGGCGAACACCGCCGGTGGTGCGGCCGAGTCCTTCTGGTTCGGGGTCGACGCCTGGCGCTGGATGTTCATGATCGAGGCCATCCCCGCCGCGGTCTACGGGGTCATGGCGCTGTTCCTGCCGGAGTCCCCGCGCTACCTGATCGCGAAGAACGAGCTCGACAAGGCCTCGCGGGTGCTCTACGACTTCACCGGTGAGCTCGACGTCAACCTGAAGATCGAGCAGATCCGTCGCACCCTCGAGCGGGAGGAGAAGGCGAGCCTGCGCGATCTCGTCGGCGGACGCTTCGGGCTGAAGCCCATCGTCTGGATCGGCATCCTGCTCTCGCTGTTCCAGCAGCTCGTGGGCATCAACGTGATCTTCTACTACTCGACGACGCTGTGGCAGTCCGTCGGCTTCGACGAATCCCAGGCCCTGCTCACCAGCACGTTCACCTCGGTGATGAACATCGTCGCCACGATCATCGCGATCCTCCTGGTCGACAGGGTGGGACGCCGCCTCATGCTCCTGGTCGGCTCGGCCGGCATGACCGTCTCCCTCGGACTCATGGCGCTCGCGTTCTCCTTCGGGGAGATCGCCCCGGGGACCGACGCCATCACCCTCCCGGATCCCTGGTCCACGGTCGCGCTGATCAGCGCCAACGCCTTCGTGATGTTCTTCGGGACCACCTGGGGCCCGCTGGTGTGGGTGCTCCTGGGCGAGATGTTCCCCAACCGCATCCGGGCCTCGGCCCTCGCCGTCGCCGCTGCTGCGCAGTGGGCCGCGAACTGGGCGGTCTCCGCCACGTTCCCGTCCCTGTCGACCGTCGGCCTGAGCTTCGCGTACGGCCTGTATGCCCTGTTCGCCCTGCTCAGCCTGCTGTTCGTGTTCCTGTGGGTCCCGGAGACCAAGGACCGCGAGCTCGAGGACATGGAGGACCTGCAGCTGGGACGGACGAAGAAGAAGACGACGAAGTAGACGGCAAACACGACGACAAAGACGACGACGACGTAGACGACGACATAGACGACCCCGACGCGAGCCGGCTCCGCCGACCGACCTCCTGGCGCCTGCACCGACAGTCGCTCCGCAGGGACGACGGCCGCCCCTGATCCGAGATCAGGGGCGGCCGTCGCTGTCGGACAGGGCCGTTCGGACGGGGCCGTCCGGACGGGGCGGTCAGGCCTCGAGCAGGCTGCGGGCCGCCTCGGCGATGTGGGCCGCATCGATCCCGGCCCAGTCGAGAAGCTCGGCGGGGGTGCCGGATCCCGGGACGCCGTCCACCGCGAGGTGGCTGAAGCGCAGGTCCGTGATCGGCTCCGCGGCCAGCGCGGCGAGCACCGCGGCTCCGAGTCCGCCCTCGGCGTGGTGGTCCTCGACGACGACGACCCGTCCGCCGGTCGCCTCGACCGCGGCACGGATGCCCTCGGCATCGATCGGCTTGACCGAGTAGGCGTCCACGACCCGCGCCCGGGTGCCCTGCTCCGCGAGAGCGGCGGCCGCCGAGAGCGCCTCGTGGAGGGTGACGCCCGCGCCGATCAGCGTGACGTCGTCATCCGCGGACTCCACCAGCGTCTTGGATCCGCCGACGGGGAACTCCTCCCCTGCCTCGTACAGTCCCGGGTACTCGCCCCGTGTGGTGCGCAGGTAGCTCACCCCGGAGGTCTCCGCCATCTGCTGCACGAGAGCCGCGGTGGAGGTGCCGTCGGAGGGGTAGAGCACCGTGGAGCCCTGGAGGGCGGCGAAC
Organism: Brachybacterium sp. 107; assembly: GCF_052379725.1. Taxonomy (NCBI): domain Bacteria; kingdom Bacillati; phylum Actinomycetota; class Actinomycetes; order Micrococcales; family Dermabacteraceae; genus Brachybacterium; species Brachybacterium sp. 107. The sequence goes on from NZ_JBQSYW010000014.1 coordinate 16,761, forward strand.
ATCGCCAGATCCTCCAGGCCCATCTGGGAGGGTCCGTCGGCCCCGATCTCGACGCCCGCATGGGAGCCGACCATCCGCAGGTCGACACGGGAGACGGGGGCCATCCGCAGGAAGTCCGCCGCACGGGTGAGGAAGGCGGCGAAGGAGGAGGCGAAGGCGATGTGGCCGCGGGTGGCGAGCCCGGTGGCGGCGGCCACCATCTGCTGCTCCGCGATGAACATCTCGAAGAATCGATCCGGATGCTTCTCGACGAAGGTGCCTGTCCCCGTGGAGTTGGAGACCTCGCCGTCCAGGGCGACGATGCGGGGATCAGCATCACCGAGCGCGGCGAGTGCGGCGCCGTAGGCCTTCCGCGTCGCGACCTCCTCGCCCTTCTCGAAGGTCGGCATGCTCGCGGTGCCCACCTCGGGCGCCGCGCGCTCGACCTCCGGAGGCTTCGGCCCGCGCACGAGCAGGTGGCGCTCGCCGCCGAGGCCGTCGATGGCCTCGGCGGCCTTGTCCTCGGGCAGCGGCTTGCCGTGCCAGCCCTCGGCGTCCTCGACCTCGGGGTATCCCTTGCCCTTGATGGTCTTCGCGAGGATCACCAGGGGCTTGTCGAGGTCGCCGTCCGTCTCGGCCAGGGCGGCGTCGATCGCGTCGAGGTCGTGCCCGTCGAGCACGATCGCCCGGGCGCCGAACGCCTCGACGCGGCGCTGGTAGGCCTCGAGGTCCCAGCCGAGATCGGTGGGGCCGCGCTGTCCGAGCCGATTGACGTCGACGATCGTGATCAGGTTGGTCAGGCCGTAGAGGGACGCCTTGTCGAGGGCCTCCCACATGGAGCCCTCGGCCATCTCGCTGTCACCGCACAGCACCCACACGCGATACGGGGCCTTCTCGAGATACTTCGCGGACAGGGCGATGCCGACCGCGTCGGGGAGCCCCTGGCCGAGCGAGCCGGTGGCGACGTCCACCCAGGGCAGCACCGGGGTGGGATGGCCCTCGAGCCGCTCGTCGAAGCGGCGGTAGCCGGTCATGAGCTCCTCGTCGGAGACGACGCCGGCGGCCTTGTACACGGCGTACAGGAGCGGGGAGGCGTGTCCCTTGGAGAAGACGAGGTGGTCGTTGCCGGGGGCGTCGGCGTCGTCCCAGTCGTACCGCAGGTGGCGGCTCATCAGCGTGGCGAGCAGGTCCGCGGCGGACATGCTCGAAGTGGGGTGTCCCGAACCGGCGCTCGTGGAGGCGCGGATCGAGTCGACGCGCAGCTGGGCGGCGAGCTCGGGGATCTGCGAGAGATCGAGTCCCTCGTGCTGGGTGGTGGTCATGGACTGCTCCTTCCCGGAGCCCGGGTGCGGAGACGTGACCGCGCCGGGGCGCCGATGTTCATCGTCCTGTGTGGTCATCACCTTAGGAGCGTGCCCGGAGGACGACAAGGGTGCTGACGACCGCTCGGTCCAGAAGTGCGGTGGTCAGTCGCTCTCGGCGCTCCGGAGCCCACCGAGGTCGTGGACCCGCATCGTCACGGCGTGCTCGGTCCCGGCGGCCTCGCCGCCGTCGCGGAGGATCTGGGGGATGAACCCTTCGGGCACCGGGTGCCCGGTCACGTGCGCGAGATACGCGGCATGGGCGCGCAGCGAGTCCACCGACGCCTGCACCTGCTCGGGCCCGACCGCCTTGGCGTGGGTCGGGTCGGGATGGCCGACGACGAGCAGGGCGCGGGCGCTCCATGGCTCCAGTCCCTCCTGCTCACGCAGCTCACGGAACACCCAGGGATTGGCGGCGTCGCGGGCGCCGTCGGCGGCGCTGAGGCCGGCGGCGCGATGATCGGCCTGGTTCAGCGATCCGTAGGCCTCGAGGTCGAAGTTCGTGGTGAGCACGAGATCCGGGCGCACCTGGCGGATCACGCGGGCGATGTCGCGGCGCAGGACGAGGGTCGCCTCGAGCATGCCGTCGGGATGCTCGAGTATCCGCAGATCCTCCACGCCGACCACGTCGCAGGCGCCGCGCTGCTCCGTCGCGCGCAGCGGGGCGACGAGCTCGGGGTCCTCGGCCATCCCCGCTTCGCCGCGGGTGAGCAACAGGTAGGTCACGGAGATGCCGGCCGCGGTCCAGGCGGCGACGGCGGCGGAGGCGCCGTACTCCATGTCGTCGGGGTGGGCGACCACGCACAGCACCCGACGGATCCCGTGCTCCGGCAAGGGCGGCAGCGGCTGGGCGGCGGTGTCGGTCATCGGGATCCTCCTGGGCAGGTGGCGGGTCCCTGCCCACTCTAGGCAGAGACCGCCGGTTCGCGCTCGAGCGCGGCCAGCAGCGCGGTGACCGCGGCGCGACCGGCACGATTGGCGCCGATCGTCGAGGCGCTGGGGCCGTAGCCCAGCAGGTGGATGCGCGGGTCCGAGACCACGGCGGTGCCGTCCAGGGCGATGCCGCCGACGGCGTTGTGCAGGCCCAGCGGCCGCAGATGGCGCAGCTCGTGGCGGAACCCGGTGGCCCACAGGATCGTGTCGAGCCCGGTCTCCGTCCCGTCGGCCTCGCGCACGCCGTCGGGGGTGATCCGCACGAACATCGGGCGGCGCTCGAGCAGCCCACGACGCTGCGCGTCCCGCAGCGCGGGGGTCCAGCGCAGGCCGGTGTTCGAGACGACGGAGCCCACCGGAAGCCCCTGCCGCACCCGCTCGATGACCCCGGCGACCGCCTCGCGCCCGTCCTCCTGGGTGAACGGGCCGTCCTCGAGCACGGGCTCCCGCCGCGTGTACCAGAACGTCTCGGCCACGTCGGCGATCTCCTGGAGGAAGCCGAGCGCGCTGATCCCTCCCCCGACGATGCCCACACGCTGACCGGCGAAGTCCGCGGCCCGCACATAGTCCACGGTGTGCAGCTGCCGGCCGCGGAAGTCGGCGGCACCCGGAGTGGCGGGGAGGAAGGGTCTCGTCCAGGTCCCGGTGGCGTTGAGGATCGCGCGGGTGCGCAGCGGCGGCAGCGGGACGTCATCGGGCCCGAGGGCGTGCACCCGGAGCAGTGCCGTCCCTTCCTGGGCGGCGGTCTCCGGGTCGTCCTCGACCCGGACCACACGCACCGGCCGCTGGACCGGGACCTCGAACCGTCGCTCGAAGTCGGCGAAGTACTCGGGCACCGCACGGTTCGCGGGGTCGGCGGGATCGGCCTCGACCACCGGCATCCCGGGCAGCTCCCAGATCCCGTTGACGGTGGCCATGGTCAGGCTGTCCCAGCGATGCCTCCACGCCCCGCCCGGGCCGCTCCCGGCGTCGAGGATCACGACGCTGCGCTCCCCCGGTGCCGCCAGCGCCGCCGGCCGTACGCCCCGGCGCAGCAGATGATGGGCGGCCGAGAGCCCGGCCTGGCCGGCACCGATCACCACGACGTCCACCACGCCGTCCACGCTGCCTCCAGGGATCCACATGTCCGGTCGAACTCCGAGCACGCCCGGGGTGTTCCCCGACGCGTCGGACATCACCGCGGCCTGTGCGGCATCAGCTCAGCAGAGCCGGTTCCTGCGCCGCTCGATCGGTCCCGGGTGCGACCGCCTCGACGGCGGCCAGGCCCCGCTCGAGATCGGCGGAGAGGTCCTCGAGATCCTCGAGGCCGATGCTGAGGCGCACCGTGCCCGGGTGCACCCCGCAGGCCCGACGCTGGGGCTCGGTCAGATGCGAATGCGTCGTGGTCCCGGGGTGGCAGACCAGCGATCGGGCATCGCCGATGTTCACGGCGAGGGTGAACAGCTCCAGGGCGTTGCAGAAGGCGGCGGCCGCCTCCTCTCCCCCGGCGAGGTCCACGGAGAACACGCCGGAGGTGCCGTGGGGGAAGTCGCGACGGACGAGGTGCGCGTCGGGACGGCCCGGGATGCTCGGATGGTTGACCCGGGCGATCCCGGCGCTGCCGTGCAGGCGCCCGGCGAGCGTCGCGGCATCGGCGCTGATCTTGCGCATCCGCAGGTCGAGGGTCTCGATGCCCACCAGGATCTGCTGCGCGCTGGTCGCCGGCAGGGTGGTCCCGAAGTCGGTGACGTACTTCGCGCGGGCGTAGGACAGCAGCCCCGAGGCGCCGCGCTCGTAGTCGTCGGCGAAGACGACGCCGAAACGCCGGTTGCGGGTGGTCAGCCGCTGCCAGCGCTGCGGACATCGCCGCGGGTCGAAGCGCCCTGTGTCCACGATGATCCCCGCGATGGTGGTGCCGTGGCCGCAGAGGTACTTGGTGGCGGAGTGCACGACGACGTCGGCCCCGTGGTCGCCCGCCCGGTACAGCGCGGGGGTGGACAGCGTCGCGTCCACGACCACCGCCACGTCATGGGCGTGGGCGATCGCGCTGATCGCGTCGAGGTCCACGAGCTGCGCGCCGGGATTCGCGATGGATTCGACGAGCACCACGCGGGTGCTCGGGGTGATCGCACGCTCCCAGGCATCGAGGTCCCAGGGATCCACGGTCGTGGTGGTCACGGCGAGGTCGGCCAGGGTGTCGTCGAGGAACTCGGTGGTTCCGCCGTACAGCAGCTCGGAGGCGACGACATGGCTGCCCGGCTCGAGCAGCGCGCACAGGGCGATCGTGGTGGCGGCCTGGCCGCTGGCCACCGCGATCGCCCCGATCCCACCCTCGAGCGCGGTGAGGCGCTGCTCGAGCACCGCCGTGGTGGGGTTGCCGGAACGGGCATAGGCGAAGCCGCTGCGGCGCCGGGCGAACAGCTCCTTGAGGGAATCGTGGTCCGGGTGCGCATAGGCGCTCGTGGCGTAGATCGGGGGTGTGACGGCGCCGTGCATGTCGCCGCCGCTCCAGCCTGCGTGGATCGCTGACGTGCTCACGTGGCCTCCCCGGGGGTGTCGTCCTGTGCGGAATCCTGCTCAGCTTCGGGGAGACCGCGCAGTGCGCGCGAGGAGTGTGACGGACTGTGGCCGTGCGCGGGCTTCACGTCGCACCGGGTCACGCACCGTCATGTCAGGCGGGAGAGCCGTGCTGCGTCCACACCTGCGAGGATCCGCGGCGGTGCGATCCCAGCAGATGGGTGTCGACCACGCCGAGCGCCTCCATGAGCGCGAACATCGTGGTGGGGCCGACGAAACGGAACCCATGGCGCTTGAGCTCCTTCGCCAGGGCGATCGACTCGGCACTGGTGGTGGGGACGTCCTGCGCGGTCGCGGGCATCGGGGTGCGCTCGGGCCGGTGGGACCAGACCAGATCCGCCAGATCGGCGCCGGGCCCGAGCTCGCCGCGCGGGCCGAGCCCGTCGAGGCCGTGCAGGGCGATCGTGGCCCGCGCGTTGGAGATCGTCGCCTCGATCTTGCCGCGATGGCGGATGATGCCCTCGTCGTGGAGCAGCCGCTCCACGTCCTCGGGACCGAAATCGGCCACGACCTCGACCTCGAAGCCGGCGAAGGCCCGCCGGAACCCCTCGCGTCGGCGCAGGATCGTCGCCCAGGACAGCCCGGACTGGAACCCCTCGAGGGCGAGGCGCTCGAAGACTCCGTGCTCGTCACGCACCGGGAGGCCCCACTCGGTGTCGTAGTAGTGGCGGAGGTCCTCGTGCACGGAGGCCCAGGCCGGCCGGTGGAGCCCGTCGGGCCCGAGGACGAGACCGTCGGCCATCAGTCGTCGATCTTCCCGATGATCTCGCGCTTCTCGGCCTGGAACTGGTCCTCGATCCGACCCAGCGCCCAGTACGCGGAGACCGAGATCTGCTCGCGCGGGATCCCGGAGTCCTTCACGAGGAGCCGGCGCAGCTGCTTGGTCAGCCCTCGCTCGGCGTGGCAGAACACCTGCAGGCCCTCGGTGCGGGACAGGTCCAGACCGCGCACGGCCTCGAGCAGCAGCTCGCGCTCACCGACGATCCAGCGCAGCTCGACACCGGCGGGCCGTGGGAGCTCGAGCGCGTCCTCCTCGTGATCGAGGTGGAGGAGCACGAGACCCTCGGCCTGCTCGTCCATGGCCTCGAGGGACGCGGCGATCGCGGGCAGCGCGGCGTGGTCGCCGATCAGCAGGTGGGTCCTGGTGCCGGGCTGCGGGGTGTAGCCGCCGCCGGCTCCGGAGAGGGCGATCAGGTCGCCGGGCAGGGCCTCGTCCGCCCAGCGGGCGGCGATCCCGCTGTCCTCGCCGTGGCCGTGCAGCACGAAGTCCAGGTCGAGGGTGCGGGCCTCGTCGTCCCAATGACGCACGGTGTACGTGCGGCGTGCCGGGAGCAGCTCGGGCTGCTCCTCGCGGAGGGCGTCGAGATCGTATGGCGGGTGCAGGCCGGAGGCGGGATCGGCGATGAGCAGCTTGACGTAGGCGTCGCTGTTCTCGTTGCGGTTGAGGTGGTCGTACTGCTCCCCGCCCAGGGTCACTCGGAGCAGGCGCGGGGAGAGACGGGTCTTGTCCCTCACCTCGAGCACCGCCTGCTTCCGGGGGCGCTTCGCGGGGGCGGACGGGGCAGGCGTGGTCTCCATGTCTCCACATTACGCGACACCTGCGTTTCGTTAATGAACGGCAGCTGGGATCTCATCTGCTGGTCTCTGCTGGTCTCTGCTGGCTTTCGGATCACGACGTCTAAGCTGGGGACATGAGTGCACAGCGGTTCGCCGAGCTCGATGCCGTCGTCGTCGGCTCGGGGCCCAACGGCCTCGCCGCCGCCGTCACCCTCGCCCGCGCCGGGCTGCGGGTGCAGGTGCTGGAGTCGCAGGACACGATCGGCGGCGGCGCCCGCACCCTGGATCTCGGCCTCGCCCCCGGCATCACCCATGACATCTGCTCGGCCGTGCAGCCGCTCGCCCTGGCGAGCCCGTTCTTCCGTGCCTTCGACGTGAGGGCCCGAGGGGTGGAGCTGCGCACCCCGGAGGCGTCCTACGCCCAGCCCCTGGACGACGAGCCCGCGGCGATCGCCTGGCGGGATGTGGAGCGCACCGCCGCAGGCCTCGGGGCCGACGCCGCCGCCTGGCGCGCCACCCTCGGCACCCTCGCGGCCCACTGGGACCTGGTGGTCGAGCTGTCCCTGGGCGACAAGAGGTCCGTGCCGTCGGCGCTGCTGAGCCCCCGCACGCTCGCCGCGGCGCCGATGTTCGGTGCTCTGCTGGGCCTGCAGGGCACCGCCGCCTGGAACCTGCCCTTCCGCACGGAGCGGGCCCGGGCCCTCCTGACCGGGGTCGCTTCCCACGCGATCGGGGATCTTCCGTCCCTCGCCCTCGGCGCCACCTCCGCACTGCTGGGCACCCTGGCGCACGGCACCGGCTGGCCGATCCCCGTCGGCGGCTCGCAGGCGATCATCGACGCCCTCGTCGCCGACCTGCGCGCCCATGGCGGCGAGATCGTCACCGGTCACCACGTGAGCACCTGGCGCGATGTCCCGTCGGCGCGAGCGGTGCTGCTGGACACGACCGCCGGCGCCGCGGCGGACATCCTCGCGAACCGACTGCCCCGGTCCCTCGAGGACTCGCTGCGGCGCTTCCGGCACGGCAACGCCGCCGCGAAGGTCGACTTCGTGCTGTCCGGCCCGGTGCCGTGGCGCGATGCGGAGGTGGGCCGCGCCGGCACGCAGCACCTGGGCGGGACCCGTGCGCAGATGGCGGCCGCCGAGGCCGAGGTCGCGGCCGGCCGGGTCCCCGAGCATCCGGTGACGCTGGTCAGCGACCCGTCCGTCGGCGACCCCTCCCGCATCCAGGCCGGCCTGCGACCGCTGTGGGCCTACGCCCACGTCCCCACCGGCGACACCACGGACCCCACCGAGCTGGTCATGCGCCAGATCGAGCGCTTCGCGCCGGGATTCCGCGACGTGGTGGTCGCCTCTCGCGGGGTGAGCGCGGCAGACATGCCCCACCACAATCCCGCTCTCGTGGGCGGGGACATCTCGCTGGGGCAGGTCACCATGTGGCGCATGATCGCCCGACCCACCGCCCGCTGGGATCCGTACCGGCTCGCCGACACCGGCTGGTACCTGTGCTCTGCCGCGACGCCGCCCGGCCCGGGCGTGCACGGCATGAACGGCTGGCACGCCGCGCGACGGGTGCTGCGCCACGAGTTCGGGATCCACGAGCTGCCGGACCTGTCCCCGCAGGCGACCGACATGACAGGCTCCGCGACTGACCCGTCACATCCGCGTCCCTGAACGTGACGGAGGACGTCCTGTGTCGCAGGATGATTGACCGTGAATTCTTCAGACCCCTCCGCTCCGACCCCGTCGGCCCCCGCGGCCGAGAGTCGTGAGGCGGATCTGCACAATCCCTCCGGCAAGACCTTCATGGGCCAGCCCCGGCCGCTGGCGAACCTGTTCAGCGTGGAGCTGTGGGAGCGCTTCAGCTTCTACGGCATGCAGGGCATCCTCGCGATCTACATGTACTTCTCGGCCACGGCCGGAGGTCTGGGGATCGACGAGGGCGTAGCCCTCAGCATCGTCGGCGCGTACGGCGGCTCGGTGTACATCTTCTCGATCCTCGGCGCGCTGGTCTCGGACCGGCTGCTGGGCCCGGAGAAGACCCTGTTCGGCAGCGCCGTGATGATCATGATCGGCCACCTCGCCCTGGCCCTCGTGCCGGGAGTGCCAGGCCTGGTCGCCGGACTGCTGCTGGTCGCGATCGGTTCCGGCGGCCTGAAGGCCACCGCCGCGACGCTCGTCGGCTCGCTGTACGACCTCCAGGACACCCGGCGCGACGCCGGCTTCTCCATCTACTACATGGGCGTCAACATCGGCGGGCTCTTCGGTCCGCTCGTGACCGGCTTCGCCCAGAAGGAATGGGGCTTCCACCTCGGCTTCGGGCTGGCCGCGATCGGCATGGCCGTCGGGCTCACGCAGTATCTGCTCACCCGTAGGTCGCTGCCGCGCACCGTGCACGTGGTCCCCGATCCCCTGCCGCGCTCGAAGTACCCGCTGTGGGCCGCGATCGCCGTGGTCGTGGTGCTGGTGGTGCTGATCCTCGTGCTCACCGGGGCGATGAACCCCGGCAACCTGGCGACCATCATGGTGAGCCTGTCGGTGGTCGGCGCGGTCGTCATCTTCACGTTGCTGCTGACCTCGGAGAAGGTGACCGGCGACGAACGCTCGCGCGTGGTCGCCTTCATCCCGCTGTTCGTCGGGACCGCGGCGTTCTTCGCGCTGTTCCAGCAGCAGTTCACGGTGATCACGCTGTACTCGGACACCCGGCTGGACCGCAACCTGTTCGGCTGGGAGATGCCGATCTCCTGGGCGCAGTCCTTCAACCCGTTCTTCATCATCACGCTGGCACCCCTGTTCGCGGCGCTGTGGACGAAGCTCGGCACCCGCCAGCCCACCACCCCGAAGAAGTTCGCCCTGGGCATCATGCTGATGGGCGCGGCATTCCTGCTGTTCCTGCCGATGGTCCCGGTGGCCTCGGTGCCGGTGCTGTGGATCGCCCTGATCATGCTGGTCGCCACGCTCGGCGAGCTCTCGCTGTCCCCGGTGGGTCTCTCGCTCACCACGAAGCTCGCCCCCGCGGCGTTCCCGGTGATGATGATGGCGCTGTACAACCTGTCGATCGCCCTGGGCACGTCGCTCTCCGGTGCGCTCGCGCAGTTCTACTCCGCCGAGACCGAGGGCGCCTACTTCGGCATCCTCGGCGCGGTGACCATCGCGATCGGCCTGATCATGCTGGCGATCTCGAAGCCGGTGCACCAGGGCATGCGCGGCGTCCTCTGACGCCCCCGCTCCCCCGCCGTCAGGGCATGACGACGGGGATGAGCACGCCGATCACGGCGCACACGATGCCCAGACCGCCCGCGACGCGCAGCAGCGTCCGGGCGGTCGTGTCGTGCCAGCCCTTGAGCAGGCCCAGCGCGACGAAGAGCACGAAGGAGAGGACCGCGAGGGCCCCGACCGCGCTCAGCAGCGCGATCATCGGCCTTCTCCGGTCCGACGGGTCCGATGGATCGGCGGGCGGGCACGGGACGCGGGGACGGGTTCCATGGCCTCACCGTAGGAACTTTCGGTCAGATGTCCAAGTGGTCACCGGACCAGCGCGTCCCGAGCAGCGCCTTCACCATCACATCGTGCGTGCACCGTTGTGCGTTCACCGTCGTGCGATCACCGTCGTGCGATCACCGCTCAGCGCGCCCCGTCACGAACGCCCGGATCGTGGCCGCGTCGAGCTTGGGCCGACGGTCCGCGTCCGCGAGGCCGTTGGCCTCCTGGAGGGTGTCGGTGAGCTGCGTGTAGCAGTGACCGGCGAGCACGGGGCTGGCGTTGAGCGCGGCGAACAGCCCGCCCACCTTCGCCTCGAACTCCTCCGGGGTGGTGACCGTCGCGTAGCCCCAGGTGTTCTCGGCGGCGTAGGCGATCCCGCCGAACTCGGTGAGCATCACCGGGGCACCCTCGGTGACGTGCTGGGCGGCGTCGTCGACCGGGCGCCGACCCTGCGGACCCCGGCCCTCCAGGACGTCCTGCACCGCGGTGTCATCGGCATAACGACGCTCCAGGGTCGCGGCGTCGGTCGTGTAGTCGTGCAGCGCGAGGATGTCCCCGCCGGTGATCTCATAGCCGTCGTTGGCGACCACGGGCCGGCTCGGGTCCAGGGCCCGGGTGATCGCGGTCAGCGCGATCGTGAGGTCCTTCTGCGGGGCGTGGTCGGCGAGGTCGCGCACGCCCCAGGATTCGTTCATCGGCACCCACGTGACCACCGACGGATGGGCGCGCACCTGCTCGACGATCTCCGTCCACTCCGCGGTGATCGCGGCGACGGCGCGGGGTGAGTACGAGTAGGCGTTGGCGGTCTCGCCCCAGATCAGCAGGCCGAGCCGGTCCGCCCAGAACAGGAAGCGAGGATCCTCGACCTTCTGGTGGATACGGGCCGCGGTGAAGCCGAGCTCCTTGATCAGCTCCACCTCCTCCTTGTACGCCGCGAGGGTCGGTGCGGTGAGCTGGGAGGTGGGCCAGTAGCCCTGCTCGAGCACGGAGCGCACGAAGTACGGCTCCCCGTTGAGCAGGAACCGGCCGCGGTCGATGCCGGTGGTGCGCAGGCCGAGGTAGCTCGCGGCCTCGTCGACGACCTCTCCGTCGACGAGCACCTGCAGGGTGACGTCCACGAGGTGCGGATGCTCGGGGCTCCACAGCAGGCGGTCGCGGTCCTGGGTGTTGCGCACCGCGGGCACGTCGATGGTGGTCTGCACGCGCGGGTCGTGCGCGGCGACCTCGACGGCGCCCAGGCTCTGCTCCTCCCCCGCGAAGGCGATCCGCACGGTGGTGCCGGGCTCGGGCCGACGGGCCAGGCGCAGGGTCACGTCGACACGGGCGCGCGGCATGTCGAAGTCCCAGTGGAATCCGGTGACGTGCTGCTCGGGCACGGTCTCGAGCCACACGCTGCGCCAGATCCCGGTGGAGCGGTGGTACCAGATGCCGTGCGGTTCCTCGCGCCAGTCCTGCTTCCCCCGGGGCAGCTCGACGTCGTGCGGATCATCGTGGGCGCGCACCACGAGCACGTGCTCCGTGCCCTCGGCGAGGAGGTCGGTCAGATCGCAGGTGAAAGCGGTCTGCCCACCCACGTGGTGCCCGGCCAGGTGCCCGTCCACCCACACGTGGGCCTCGTGGTCCACGGCGCCCAGGTGCAGCAGGAGCCGAGTGCCGGCAGCGGCCGACGCGGTGATCGTGCGGCGGTACCAGACCACCGGGTGGAAGGCTGTGTCGTGGATCCCGGAGGCCTCGGATTCGGGCACGAAGGGCACGGTGATCTCGCGATCGAAGTGCTCGTCGCGGGCAGGCTCGAACCAGCGCTCGGCAAGGCCCACCGCGTCGTCGTCATGGGCGAATCCCCAGGCGCCGTCGAGCAGCGTCCAGTCCTCGCGCATCATCGTGGGGCGGGGGTGGGTGCCGTCATGCGTGGTGGCGCGCAGCGTCATCGTCGTTCGCTCCTGGTGGAGAGGGGGCCAGCGGTACCCGCACAGCCTGCCACAACTTCACTGCCCACGTGGGAATCAGGACTCCGTCGAGAGCACCACCAGCTCCTGCGTGGCCCGGGTCATCGCGACGTACCGCGCGACCGCGCCCTCGATGCCGGCCCCGAGGCTCTCCGGCTCCACGAGCACCACGAGGTCGAACTCGAGCCCCTTCACCAGGTGGGGCGGGAGCGTCATGACGCGCTCTTGCCGGTACCCGGTGTCCTCCCCGATCACGCAGACCGTCCCCTCCTCGTGCTCGGCGAGCCAGCGCTGGAGGATCGTGCCGAGCTCGTCGGGTCGGCCGTGGCGCACTTGCATCCCGGACTCGCGGATCGAGGTCGGCACGTTCGCATCGGGCAGCGCAGCCCGGATCACCGGTTCCGCGTGCTCCATGACCTCTGCCGGGGTGCGGTAGTTCAGCGTGAGCGTGGAACGCTCCACCCGCTCCAGGCCCACCCGGGCGAGCCGCTCCTCCCAGGTCTCGGTGAAGCCGTGCGCCGCCTGCGCCCTGTCACCCACGAGGGTGAGGCTCTCCGACGGGCAGCGCCGCAGGATCATCGCCCACTGGGCATCGCTGAGCTCCTGCGCCTCGTCGACGACGACGTGGGCGAACGGGCCGGCCAGCACGTCCGGTGCCGCGACCTCGACGTAGGTGGAATCCTCCAGCGCATTGCGCAGGTCCTCGCCGCGCAGCATGGACATCTCCTTCATGTCGGAGCTGTCGGAGGCGATGAGGTAGTCGGTCATCAGCTCCACCTCCTCGACGGTCTCCCGGCGGGCCGCGTCCTGCCGGCGACGCCGACCGTCGGCTCCCGGATCGCCGAGCCGGTGCCGGGCGGCGTCGAGTAGCGGCAGGTCCTCGAGCGTCCACGCGCGAGGCTGCTCGCGCTGCAGGATCCGCACCTCCTGCGGACCCAGGGTGGGCGCGCATCGCCGCAGGTAGGCGGGGACCTCGAAGAGATCCCCGACGAGATCCGTCGCCTCCAGCAGCGGCCAGGCCCGGTGCACGATCACCACGAGCTCCTCGTCCGCGGCGAGCTCCTCGCGCACCTGCTCGACGACCGGGTCCTCCTCCGGATCCTCGCCCGGGTCGAGCTGCGCCAGGACGATCTCCGCCAGCTCCTGCCAGATCTCTTCGCGCGCGAGGTTGTGCGGGGTCGAAGGATGCACGGCCTCGAAGGCGTCGGCGAAGTGCTCGGGTTCCAGCCGCACGGGGCCCCACTGGCTCTCGAGCACGTGCGCCACCTCCGGCGGCTCCTCGTACAGGGCGACCGCGGGCTCGATCGCGGCGACCAGCGCAGGACCTGCCTTGAGCGCCGACACCTGCGGATCGCTCTCGGGGACCGCATGCGCACCCTCGGGAACAAGGTCGGCGAGCGTGCAGGTGAGCACGTCCTCCTCGCCGAGGCTGGGGAGCACATCGGCCACATAGCGGAGGTAGGGCTGATGGGGGCCGACGACGAGCACCCTGCCGCGGCGGTCCCGCAGGCGCGGGTCCGTGTACAGCAGGTAGGCGGTGCGGTGCAGGGCGACGACGGTCTTGCCGGTGCCGGGCCCTCCCTCGACCACCAGCGGGCGACGGGAGCTCGCGCGGATGATGGCGTCCTGGTCTGCGGCGAGGGTGGTCAGCACGGTGCCCATCTGCGGGGTGCGCGCGCGGGTCAGGGCGTCCAGCAGCGCCGACTCCTCGTCCGGGCTGGTCCCGAGCTCTGCGCCGTCGCCCTGCTCCGCGCTCTCCCCCAGCGTCTCGTCCCAGTAGTCGCGGATCCGGCCGCCCTCCCAGCGGTACCGGCGGCGGGAGAGCAGCCCGTGCGGGTGCGCACGGGTCGCGGCGAAGAAGGGCTCGGCTGCCTGCGAACGCCAGTCCAGCAGGAGCGGGGTGCCGCCGTCGTCGTGGACCGCCAGCCGTCCCACGTAGAGCGGCGCCGAACCGTCCTGCGGGGTCATCCGACCCAGCACGGCGTCCAGCTCGACGCGCCGCAGCCCGTGCAGGCGTGCGCGCAAGTGGTCCACGCGCGCCTCGCGCTCGACCCGTCCCGCGGCGTCCCCGGTCTGATGGAGGAGCGTCTCCTCGAGGTTGCCCTGCACCTCGCGGATATCCGCCGCGAGCGCCTCCGCGACCTGCCGGAAACAAGCGTCGTCAGCGGCGATGCGGGCGGGCGCGGCCTTGTGAGCCCGTTGCCCGCGCAGGTAGAAAATACTGGTCGTGGTCATGGTTCCCCCGGTGCTCGATGTGATCGACCGGTGATTCTTGCGCACCGGGGGGACCTTGCCGCAAGCCCCCCACCAGGGCATATACTGGGATTACGGCGCAGGGGGACGCAGGGGGAATTCCGCCGGAAGTGGCCCGCGGAGCCGGGCCGCGGCTCAGAACAGCTGCTGGTTGTCCGCGCTGCTCCAGGCCCCGACGACGGGGAACTCCATCACCCGCAGCCTCGCCGTCCCGTAGGGCACCAGGCGGATCCCATGGATCGGCCCGTGGTCGAGCACCGGGCTCGCCGGCGGAACGGCGGCGGAGGCGCCGTCCTTCCCCCACTGCCGCACCCTGGCACCCACGGCCTCCACGGTCGTCGCCTCGCCGAGCGAGAACGGCACCTCCGGCACCGCGCCGCGACGCACCGCCCACTCGGGCGCCTTCTCGAGATCTGCGAGCGCCCAGTTCCAGGTGGTGCGGGGATGCACGGTCCACTCCCCCAGCCCCGGGGCGTCGGGCACCTCGGTCCAGATCTCCCCGGGGCTCGCGACCATCACGAGCGGGCCGAGGTGCACCGCGGCGGCCTGGCGCTCCCGGCGCACGATCCGCGGGCGCATGGGCAGCGTCAGCTCGAGGGTCACCTCGCCGGACCACTCCCGGTCGATCTCGACGTGCCCATCACTGCCTGCCTTCGCGATTCCTGCCTCGACGGCGATCTGCACCCCGTCGACCCGAAGCGTCGGGTCCTCGCACCACGAGGGCATCCGCAGCCGCAGCGGGAAGCGCACGCCGGGCTCGTCGGCGTCGACGGTGATCCGCACCGTGTCCTCGAAGGGGTAGTCGGTCTCGACGTCGATCCGCACCGGGATGCCGCGCACCTCGGTGCTCACCGTGGCGGGGGCGTAGGCGACCGCTCGCAGTGCGTCGTCGGCGTCGCGCGCCCACAGGGAGGTGGCGAACTTCGGCCATCCCTGGTGGAGGTTCGCGGTGCAGCACCCGAAATGCGGTTCGAGGCCGAGGATGTTCGCGTCATCGCTCGAGTAGGACCAGTCCCGCCGGGCCACGGAGATCTCGAGCTGGGTGCCCTGCTGGTGGTACTGGTGCCCGCGCATCGACGGGTCGCTCGAGGCGGGCAGCAGGTTGTAGGCGAGCGATTCGAGACGGTCCCCGTGGTTCGCGTCCCCGAACACGCGGGAGAGGGTCGAGGCGGTGTGCATCATCTCGACCACGAGGCAGGTCTCGATGCCGGCGGTGGCCTCCCGCCCGCCGAGCCACTCGTCCCCGGAGAACCAGCCGTGGGCCTGTCCGTGCCAGCGGTCCAGGGCGGCGAGGGCGGCCTCGGTGCGGTCGCGGTGGGCGGGGTCGCCGTCGAGCAGATGAGCGGTCGCCCCGGTCTTCAGACCCTGGGCGACGTTCACCCCATGGGTGGAGTGGGTGAACACCTGGGCCTGCCCGGTGATCAGCTCGGTGGTGAGGTGGTCGTTCCAGTCGAAGGTCTGCTCCTGCACCAGCGCGGCGAGCTCGAGCAGCCAGTCCTCGCCGGTGGCGCGATGGGTCCAGGCGATGGTGAGCACGTCCTCGGCCCCGCGTGCCCTGCCCCAGTCGGTCAGCGGCCGTGAGGGCAGATGCTCGCGCTGGTAGCGGTGCCAGCGCAGCAGGAACGGGGCCACGCGCTCGTCGCCGGTGGCCTCGGCGTGCTGGACGAGGACCTTGGCGGCGACCATGCGCGGCCACCAGTCCTCGGTCGCCGCCGGGCCGAAGAACCCGTCGGCACGCTGGGAGGCGAGCATCCACTCGATCCACGGCTGGGCCTTCGCGATCAGCGACTCGTCGCCGAGGGCGTGCGCGAGCGGCACGAGCCCGTCGAGGTAGTACGGGCCGCGCTCCCAGCTCTCCCCCGTCCCGCCGAGCCAGCCGCTGTCGGCGCCCACGTCGGGCCAGATCTCCTCGAGCTGCCCGGTGATGTTCTCGGCCTGGAGCCGCAGCTGGCGCTCGAGCCATCCCCGGGGCCTGATCACGCCGGGCGGCAGGGCGGTGGAGGCGGCGTGCAGGCGGGTGGTGGGCAGCGTCATCGTCGATCGCTCCTGGGAGTGTGGCAGCAGTGCGCGGCTCCACGATAGGTGGCGCGGCCGCAATACTGGAGGGGTGACCACGCTTCCCGCCGACCATCTCCTCGAACTGGTTCCTGCGGACGGGGTGATCGGTCTGGGTGAACCGACCCATGGCAGCGCGAACGTCTTCGCGGCGAAGATGGAGCTGGTGCTCGAGCTCGCTCGTCGCGGGAAGCTCTCGGCCCTCGCGTTCGAGGAGTCCTACGCACTGGGTCTGCAGGTGGACAGGGCGCTTCGCGGTGACGGAGACCTCGACGCCGCCTGGGCCCGGGCCACCTCCGTGTGGAGAACCCCGGTGATCCGCGAGGGTCTCGGCGCGCTCCGGGATCTGAACCGCTCGCTGCCCCCGGATCGCCGCATCGCGTTCCTCGGGATCGACATCAAGAAGCCGTCCCTCGCCGCGCAGGGCCTGCTCGACCGCGGCCACGACGAACCGCCGCTGCACGAGCTCGCCGGCGGCAGCGATCCCCTCGGCCCCGCCCGGGCGAACCTCACCCGTCTCTGCCGCCGGCTCGCCACGGGTCCCGAACCGTCGACGGGAGCCCTCGCCCGTCAGCTCCTCCGCTGGATCGAGGCCTACCGGGATGCACCAGAGCTTCCGGATCTCCACCTCCGCGACAGGTTCATGGCCGCCACCCTCCTCGAACAGCGGCCGACGAACGGGCTCACCGCGCTGTGGGCCCACAACGAGCACGTGGCGATCAACCCCGACTTCTACGGAGGGCCCGCGATGGGGCAGGTTCTGGCCGATGAACTCGGCGGTGACTACGCCGCGGTCGGCATCCTGTGCGGTGAGGGCATGTGCCGGGCGGTGGACCCGTCGACCGGCGAGGACGACTACCGCTCCGTGCCGCTCCCCGCAGTGCTGCCCGGCTCGACGGAGGCGGCGCTCGCCGCCCGCAACGACTCGTTCGTCCTCACCACCGAGTTCTCCCATCCCGGGCCCCGGCGATTCCTCGGCTGGAAGATCGACTCCTCAGCACCCGTCACGCAGCGCGGCGACATCGCCCGGCCCGCCTCGGACTTCACCGCGATTGCGTACCTGCCCGGCAGCGTCGCCGACACCGCCTGGGTCCCGGCCCGCTAGATCCGGCCGTCGGTTCCGTCATCCGGTGCGTTCTGGTCCCTGATCAGCGCGACGAGGGCGACCATCACGGCAGGGGAACCGGTGTAGTGCTCGCCGTCCCGCTCGAGGATCCCGATCTCGGCGAGGTCGCCGAGGTCCCTCTGCACGGCGACGAAGCGGCTGACCTCGTCGCGGTCCCACTCCCCGGTGGCCGGGTCGATCGGGACCTGCGGGGCGTACGGATCGGCCGACTGCAGGCGGGGCAGGGTGAGCCCTGAGGGTCCGCAGGCAGTGAGCAGCGCGGCGATGGTGTCGGGCATCCCGCGGAACCCTCCGTCCTCCATCTCCCGGGCGTCCTTGCCGAAGAGGTGCGCGGTGAGCACCGCATGGCCGAACTCGACGAAACCCTCTGCGGCCTCGGAGTCGGCATCAGGGGCGACGTAGGGCACGGGTCCCGGCCGACGGCGCACCCGGGAGCCGGTGACCTCGAGCCAGCCGCCGTCCAGCAGGGTGACCCAGGGACCGGCGAGCTCGGGACGTTCCCACATCGTCCGCACCGCCGGCGCCGTCCCCGCGTGCTCGCCCTCCAGCAGCACGATGCAGTCCGCCCGGTTCAGCGCGCCGGTGGCGGTGACGGGACGGTCCCCGTCCCCGAGGAGATCGAGGAGGGCCGCGGCCCGGCGCACGAAGGCGTTGCCGGCGTAGACCGCGTGGTCATCCCCGGGGACCATGTCCTCCAGGGCGATCCCGTCGTCCTCGTCGAGCGCGGGCAGGAACCACGGCCAGGTCCCCGAGACGGTGCTGTCGGTCCGGGCGGCCTGCATCTCCTCCTCGCGATCGAAGGCCACCGTCGGCGCGGGCAGGCGTCCGGTGTCGCTGAGCTCGACGCGCTCCTCGTCGGGCAGCGAGTTGTACCAGTGCATGTAGCCGGCCAGCTGCTCGTCGTCCTCGAGGTCGACTCCGAGGGCCATGCCGTGACCCAGCACGTTCGTGGAGAAGGAGCGGCGCGAGGGGTCATCCGCCGCCTCGAGGGTCGCGAACTCCAGCGACTCCACCATCGCGGGCGCCTCCGTGATCGGCATCGCGCCGGCTTCCCAGCGACCGGTCTCCGCGAGATAGGTGAAGAAGCGCACCAGCGTGGGCACCATGTCCATCACGCGCTCGCGCGGTTGGACGACGGTGCGCGGCACGACCTCGGTGAGCAGCTGCGTGGCGAGCTCCTGCGTCCACCATCCGGGCTCCGGGCTCCCCTGCTGCTCGGCCTTCAGGCGCAGCAGCGTCTCCAGGGTGCTGACCTCTCCCGCCACCGGGGCCTCGTCATCGGCCGTGATGCGCCAGGTGCCGTACTCGGACAGCACGAGCTCGCGCTCCTGCTTCCACTGCTCGTCCGTCATCTCCGCCATCCCCCCAGCATGACGGCCCACGACGGTTCCTGCCACCGGACGTTCACCCGTTCGCCCCTCCCCGGGAGCGCAGGGAGCATACGGTGTGGGCGCCCCCACCCATTCTCCCCACCTCTCCCGGAATCGTGATGGTCGCCCACTCCTCGCCCACCCGCCCCTCCTCCCCGGCAGCGGGTTCCCCACCCGCGAGGCTCCTCGCTCTGCTCGCGGCCCTCGCCCTGCTCGCCCCCTCCGCCCTGGCTCTGCAGGCGATGCAGGCCCCGCCCGCAGCCGCCGAGGTCACCGACGACCAGCTCGCCGCCGACGGCGTGCTCCGCGACTCCCGCACCTATCAGGTGGCCCCGGGCCTGGACCTCACGAACTTCTCCCGCCTGGAGGACGGCGGCTGGAACGAGGGCAGCGTGCTCACCGCGGACCTCGACGTCCCGACGCTCTCGCTGGACGTGGCCCACGGCGACTCCGTCTCCGGGCGCGCGCCGCTGCAGGAGGTGATGGCCTCCGGTGAGCACGGCGACCGGGCCGTGGCCGCAGTCAACGGCACCTTCTTCGACATCAACCACTCCGACGCCCCGATCTACACCTCCATCTCGCAGCAGGGCGTGCAGATGGGCTCCCCCTCCCCGCAGCCGGCCCTCACCATCGCCGACGGCCACGCCGCGATCCAGGCGCTCTCGGCGACGGGCACCGCGACCCTCGCCGACGGCACCTCGCTCGAGCTCGCCGGGATGAACAACCCCTCGATCTCAGCGGATGGCATCGGTCTGTACACCGCCGCCTGGGGCGAGTACACCCTGGACCGTCCGATGGGCGCCCCCGACGCCCCCGCCGAGCAGGTGGCCCGCGCGAGCATCGTCGACGGCGTCGTCACCGAGGTCAGCGGCCTCCAGGACAGCGCCGGCGAACCGGACATCGCCGAGGGCGAGCAGGTGCTCCTGGGCCGCGAGGACGGCGCGGAGACCATCGCCGACCTCGAGGTGGGCGACCGCGTCGACATCGAGGTGGGCCCGAGTGCGGACGTGGACTTCGGCCTCGCCGGCTCCCACCAGATCCTCACCGACGGCGCCGTGCCCGAGATGGGCGACGACTCGCTCGTGACGGGCGACCATCCGCGCACGGCGGTGGGCGTGTCCCGGGACGGCAGCGAGCTGTTCGTCATGGTCATCGATGGCCGCACCACCGACTCCCGCGGCATGACGCTGCCGGAGGCCGGGAAGATCCTGCAGGACATGGGTGCGCACAATGCGGTGAACCTCGACGGCGGCGGCTCCTCCGCCCTCGCCGCGCGCACCGCCGGCGCCGAGGGCTCCTCGATCTGGAACAGTCCCTCGGACGGAAAGGTCCGTGACGTCCCCAACGCTCTCGTCTTCTACTCCGATGCCCCGCTGGAGGAGCTCACCGCCGTGCAGACCACCACCTCGCTGGACGACAACGCCGTCTTCCCCGGCCTGCAGCGCACCCTGCGCGGCACAGGTCTCGGGGCGAACTTCGAACCGCTGAAGGCGGAGGGCTTCTTCGCGGCCGACGGGCCCCTCGACCTGGTCTCCTCCGACGCCGAGGGCGCGGTCGTGCGCGGCACCGGGCGCGGGACCGGCTCGGTGACGTACTCGACGGGAACGCTCGAGGACCGCCTGGAGCTGCGCGTGCTCGGCACGCCCGTCGGCCTCGAACCGGCGGTGCGCGCCCTGAACCTGGCCGACGCCGAGGACTCCGCGGAGCTGACCCTGGACGGCGTCGACGCCGACGGGCAGCGGGCCCGCATCGAGACCGCCGACGTGGAGGTCGCCGTCGACGGCGGCTTCGAGGTCACCCCGGACGGGACCGGTGCGTGGACGGTCACCGCGACCGGCGCCACCGAGACGGGCTCGGCGACCCTCACCGTCGGCGATCTCTCCACCACGGTGGCTCTCACCCACGGCACCGAGATCACCACGGTGCTGGACCTCTCGGACCTCTCCGCGTTCACCACGGACGCGGCCCGCGCGACCGGCACGATCAGCGCCGCCGAGGGCCCCGACGGCGAAGCCGGCTCTGCGATCGGGATGAGCTACGACTTCACCACCTCTACCGCCACCCGCGGCTTCTACCTGGTGGCGACGGAGCCGGTGACGGTCCAGGGCGATGCACTCGCCTTCACGATGGACGTACGCGGCGATGCCAGCGGCGCCTGGCCGCGCCTGCAGGTGGCCGACGCCGAGGGCACCGTCACCAACCTCGACGGCGACATGATCGACCACGAGGGCTGGGAGCAGGTGCGCTTCACCGTGCCCGAGGGCCTCGCGCAGCCGCTCACCGTGCAGCGGGTGCGGATGATGGAGACCCGCCCCGAGGCGCAGTACTCCGGTGACATCGCCGTCGCGAATCTCGAGGCGATCACCACCCCGGCGGTGGACCTCCCCGAGCAGTCGCCCGTGCACGACCCGGCCCTGCTGTCCACCGGGAGCGTGGTGGATCGTCCCCAGCAGATCGCCGTGCTGAGCGACGCGCAGTTCATCGCCGCCGATCCCGGGTCAGGGGCCGTCGAGGGCGCGCGTCGCACGCTGCGCGAGATCAAGGATGCCGAACCGGACCTGCTGGTCATCAACGGCGATTTCGTCGACGAGGCCGCCCCCGAGGACTTCGCCCTGGCCGCGCAGATCCTCGAGGAGGAGTGGGGCGAGGAGATCCCGTACGTGTACGTGCCCGGGAACCACGAGGTGATGGGCGGGGACATCTCGACCTTCGAGGCCGCCTTCGGTCCCGTCACCACGCAGCAGGATCTCGGCGGAACGAGGGTGGTCACGCTGAACACCTCCTCGGGCACGCTCGCCGGAGGGGGCATCGACCAGATCGCCGAGCTGGAGAGCACGCTCGAGGAGGCCGCGGGCGACGCGGACCTCACCGGGGTCACGGTCTTCTTCCACCACCCGCCCACCGATCCCCTGCCCAGCATGACCAGCCAGCTCACCGATCAGCGCGAGGCCCGCGCCGTCGAGGATCTGCTGGCGGACTTCCGCCGCACCTCCGGGAAGTCCGTCGCGCTGGTCAACGGACACGTCGGCGCCTTCCACGGCGCGGCCACGGAGGGCGTGACCACCCTGATCAACGGCAACTCCGGGAAGAGCCCGGCCGGCACCCCCACCACCGGCGGATTCACCGGCTGGACCATGCTCGGCGTCGATCCCGCCGCCGGCGCGGTCGGCACGGCTCCGAGCACACAGGACCGAGTGGACTGGCTGGCCGCCGAGACCCATCCGTGGGTCGACGAGATCTCGGTGCAGGCTCCACGGACGCTGACGGTGGGCGGTGTGGCCAGCACCTCGGCGAGCTTCACCCAGGACGGACGCACCGTGCCCGTGGCCTGGCCGGTGACCGCCCAGTGGGGCGGCGAGGGGGTGCAGGTGCTCGGCGACGGGGCGAAGAGCTCCGATCGCCGCGGCGTGGTGCGCCTGAACCCCACGACCGGCGAGATCACGGGCATGCGCCCGGGCACCGCGACCCTCTCGGTCACGGTCAACGGCCGCACGGCGACCTCCACGGTGGAGGTCGCCGGGCGCTGACCGCGGAGGGTGCGCGGATCAGACCAGTTCGATCCGCGCATCCTTGTCGTTCATGACCAGGATCGGCGTGACCGCCGGATGCCCGGCGACGCGGATGGCCGAGAGGTCGGCGCGCAGCAGCGGGGTGCCGGCGGAGACCTTCTGGCCGGCCTCCACGATGGTGGTGAAGCCCTCGCCCTTCATCTGGACCGTGTCCACGCCGACGTGGATCAGCAGCTCGACGCCGTCCTCGAGCACCAGCGCGACCGCGTGCCCGGTCGGGAACACATGGCCCACGGTGCCGGCGGCGGGAGCGACGACCTCGCCGTCGGTCGGCTCGATCGCGACGCCCGGGCCCATGATCTCCTGGGCGAACGTCGGATCGGGGACCTCGGACAGCGGGATGACCGCACCGGCCATCGGCTGGCGCAGGCGCACGAGGTGGCTGGTGCGCACCGCGGTGTCGGCGCCGCCGTCGGCCTCTGTCCCTGCCTCCGCCGCGAGCTGCGCGTCGTCGACCGGATCGACCCGGCCGGTCATGATCGACTCCATCGCGTCCTTCACGAACTGGACGCTGGTGCCGTAGATGACCTGCACGGACTGGCCGCCCGGGCGGACCACGCCCGCGGCGCCGGCCCGCTTCAGAGCACCGTCGTCCACGAGCGTCGTGTCGGCGACCTCCATCCGCAGCCGGGTCGTGCAGTTCTCCAGGTCGGTGATGTTGTCCTTGCCGCCGAGCGCGGCGAGGAAGGCCGTCGCCTCGGCGAGGTGCTTCCGTTCGCCGGAGAGCACGGCGTTCTCATCGGTGAGCAGGTCGCCCTCGTCGCGACCGGGGGTCTTGAGGTCGAACTTGAGGATGATCGCGCGGAACACCACGAAGTACACCGCGAACCAGAAGATGCCCATCAGCGGGATCGCCCAGGGGTTCTGGGCCATGGGGTTCACCCAGCCCAGCACCAGGTCGATGAAGCCGCCGGAGAAGCCGAAGCCCATCCGCACCGGGAGCATCGCGGAGACCGCCATGGAGATGCCGGTGAACAGGGCGTGGACCACGTACAGGCCCGGGGCGAGGAACATGAACGAGAACTCGAGGGGCTCGGTGACGCCCACGAAGAACGAGGCGATGGCGCTGGAGAACAGCACGCCCGCCGCCACCTTGCGGCGCGAGGACTTCGCGGTCACATACATCGCGAGCGCGGCGCCCGGCAGGCCCATCATCATCACGGGGAAGAAGCCGGTCATGTACTGGCCGGTGACGCCGTAGGTGCCGGTGGCGTTGAGGAAGTTGCCGAGGTCGTTGATCCCGGCCACGTCGAACCAGAACACGGAGTTCAGGGCATGGTGCAGGCCCAGCGGGATGAGCATGCGGTTGAGGAAGCCGTAGATGCCCACGCCGAGCGGGCCGAGGGTCAGGATGAACTCTCCGAATCCGACCAGGCCGGTGAACACGAGCGGCCACAGGAAGAACAGCACCAGGGAGAGCACGAGCGAGGCACCGGCGGCGACGATCGCCACGGAGCGACGACCGGAGAAGAACGCCAGGGCGTCGGGCAGCTCGGAGTCCTTGAAGTGGTCATAGGAGTAGGCGCCGATCAGGCCGCACATGATGCCCACGAAGACGTTCTCGACGTTGGAGAACGCGAGGTTGACATCCTCCTCGGCGATCCCCTTGAAGATCGCCACGCTTGCCGGCGACAGCAGATTGGTGACCACGAGCCAGGAGACCAGGCCCGCCAGGGCCGAGGTGCCGTCGGGCTTCTTGGCCATGCCGATGGCGACGCCGATGGCGAACAGGAGCGGGAGCTGGTCGAGGAGGGCTCCGCCGGCGATCTTGAAGAAGCCGCCGACGACATTCGTCTCGTTGCCGGTGGCGGCCAGGATCCAGTAGCCGATGCCGCTGAGGATCGCGGCGACGGGGAGCACGGCGACCGGCAGCATCAGCGATCTGCCGAGGCGCTGGAAGAACTTCATGGGTACCTCTCGAGGGGGTCGAGGACGCACCGGAAGGGCCGACGACGGTGCCGGGAGGTGCGTGCCTGGGGACGGCCGCCATTGTGCCCCCGCACCGGCTCAGCACCATGCTCAGGGGGAGCAGGCATGACGGATCCCGCATGACGCTCACCGCCGGGTGCGGTTGCCGCTCAGGTCCCGGAGGCGCGCACCGACCCCTGGTCGAGCCGTTTCTGGGCCGTCTTGATCGTGCTGGAGTCGTAGGAGCCCGTCGAACGGGCCTCGTTCAGGGCATCCTGCTGGGCGTCGAGGATCAGCTGCATGAGCTCTGCGTACTGCGACTTGACGGGATCCTCGGTGGCTCTGCGGAGCTGGGGATCGGCGATCCGGGCCTGCACCTCCCGCACCTTCTCCAGCACCCCCGGGTCGAAGTGCTCACCGCCGCGGCGGCGCAGATCGGGGTTGTCGAGCACCTGACCGGCGGCCGCCTCGTTGATCTCGACCAGCAGCAGGGCGAGCTCGCGTCGGGCCTGCTCCTCGTCGGTGCCCCGGATGCCGAGCACGCGGATCAGGAGCGGGAGCGTCCCGCCCTGGCCGACGAGGGTCACGAGCGCGACCACGAACGCGACCAGCACCAGCTGGGTGCGATACGGGAAGTCCGTGGGCAGGGACTGCGCGGCGGCGAGGGTGACCACGCCGCGCATGCCCGACCAGGCGAGCACGGCGCCGCCGCGCCAGCCCAGCCCGTTCCCGGCGTAGAACCGGGCATCGGCGCGGCGACGCTGCAGCCAGCGCTCGAAGCGTGCACTCCGGGGGTGCTGCTGGAAGCGCTCGTCGGCCGAGACCCGTTCCAGCGCCTCGTCGAAGCGCCGGGCCTGCTCCTCGTAGTCCGGACGTCGGCGGCGGGCGGTGAACACCACGGGGACCACGAAGGCGACCCGGATCAGGCCCAGCAGCACCGTGACGGCGAGACCCACCCAGACGGCGTGCCACACCGACAGCCCGCCCTCGGAGACGTCCGTGACGAGCGTGCGCAGCTGCAGACCCATCAGCAGGAACACGCCGTTCTCCAGCAGCAGCTGGACGGTGAGCCAGTTGGTGCGCTCGGCATTGCGGTCCGCCACGCTGAGGCGGCGCACGCTGCTCGCGCCGGTCACCAGGCCGGCGGCGACCACGGCGAGCACCCCGGAGGCGTTCGCGAGCTCGGTGGGCAGGAACGCGATGAACGGCACGACGAAGGAGATCGCAGTGGTGAGCACGGGCTGGTCGATCTTGGAACGGATGCGCACCGCGACGAACCCGACGGCGGCACCGATCGCGATGGCGACCACCACCGCGTAGAAGAAGTCCCCGGCGGCCTGCCAGAAGGAGAACGCGCCGGCCGTCGCGGCGACGGCGGTGCGCAGCAGCACCAGGGCGGTCGCGTCGTTGACCAGGCCCTCGCCCTCGAGGATCGTCAGGAGTCGCGGCGGGAGCCCCAATCGCTTGCCGATGGCGGTCGCGGCGACGGCGTCGGGAGGGCTGACCACGGCGCCCACGGCCACGGCGGCGGCGAAGCTGAGAGTCGGGAAGATCGCCCACAGCAGGGTCCCGACGCCGAAGGCGGACACCAGGACGAGGATCACGGAGAGCGCGCCGATGGTCTTCAGATCGCGTCGGAAGTCCATCACCGGCATGTTGACGGCCGCCGAATAGAGCAGCGGCGGCAGCACCAGCGCGAGGATCAGCTCGGGCTCCGGGGCGATCAGCGGCATCCCCGGGATGACGCTCACGGCCAGACCCACGATCACCAGGATGATCGGAGTGGCGAGTCCGAAACGGCTCGAGAAGTACGACGCAGCGACGATGATCAGCACGGCCAGGACGGCGACGACCTCGAACTGTTCCAAACCCATGGAGTGTCCTCCCGGTGGCCTTCGCTCCACCGTTCGGCGGCACACCCGATCTCCGGGCCGTGCGCCTATTTTCTCATCGATCGTCTCGCCCGGCTGGGATTTCCCTCAGGACGGGGGGGCGACGTCGCGCCCGACACGCAGAGTTTCCAGGTCGTACGGCCTCGCGTCACACTCTTGTCGCCGCCAGGGAGCACAATTCAGTGGAAACCGGACGTGAAGCGGACCACACTATGACGGGTGGTCCGGAGAGGCGGTGGTGACGATGAGCGTGGTGAGGGTCTACAACCGCGGGTACGACGTCGACACCGGGATCGGCGAGCTCCTGCACACCACGTCCGTGCGCCACGCCTTCGGGATGATCCGCCGCGAGGTCGCGAGCCCGGTGGAGCTGATCATCGTCGAGGACCGCATCCTCCCCACCGCGCTCGAGCTGACCCGCGAGCTGAGCGGTGCCTGGGTCGAAGGTGCCGGACAGCGCTCCGTCGGCTTCTCCTATCGGGCGATCCACGAGCGCGACCACTGGACCTGCGCCTACTGCGGGCGCAGCGTCTCCAAACGACCGCCCTGCGAAGCACTGCTGGCGACGGTGGACCACATCCAGCCGGTCTCCCGGGGCGGGGAGTCCTCCTGGTGGAACCTGGTGAGCGCCTGCAAGGAGTGCAATAACCGCAAAGGCGCCCTCACGCCGCTGGAGGCGGGCATGGATCTGCGCTTCGAGCCGTACGATCCGGCGCTGGCCTATCGCGTCGGCGGTCAGGTCGAGGCGCTGCCGGTGCTTCTCGCGGTGTGACCCGCTCCGCACGCCGACCTCCACCCCGTATCTCATCTATGAGATACGGTCGATCCATGACTGAGAACGAGAACTACCTGGCCCGTATCGGCACCCTGATCCGTGACGCCCGTCAGCATTCCGGCCTCACCCAGGCTCAGCTCGCCGATCAGCTGAGCACCAGCCAGAGCGCCGTGAACCGGATCGAGAAGGGTCAGCAGAACCTGACGCTGGAGACCATCTCGAAGATCGGCTCCGCCCTGGACTCCGAACTGGTGGGCCTCGGCACCTCGGGCCCCAGCCATCTGCGCGTCGAGGGCCAGCGGACCCTCAGCGGCTCCATCGACGTCAAGAGCTCCAAGAACGCCGGCGTCGCCCTGCTCTGCGCGTCGCTGCTGAACACCGGCACCACGATCCTGCGCAAGGTGGCCCGCATCGAAGAGGTCAACCGCCTGCTCGAGGTGCTCACCTCGATCGGCGTCAAGGCCCGCTGGATGAACGAGGACAACGACCTCGAGCTGAAGGTCCCCACCTCGCTCGACCTGGCCTCGATCGATGCCGATGCGGCGCGCCGCACCCGCAGCATCATCATGTTCATGGGCCCGCTGATGCACCGTGAGGAGTCCTTCCAGCTCCCCTACGCCGGCGGCTGCGACCTCGGCACGCGCACCGTCGAGCCGCACATGACGGCGCTGCGCCCCTTCGGCCTCGACGTCGTCGCCACCGAGGGCGACTACCAGGCGACAGTCTCCCCCGGGGTCGGCCCCCGTCGGCCGATCGTGCTCACCGAGCGCGGCGACACCGTCACCGAGAACGCCCTGCTGGCCGCAGCCCGGTACGAGGGCGAGACGGTGATCCGCAACGCGAGCCCCAACTACATGGTCCAGGACCTGTGCTTCTTCCTCGAGAAGCTCGGCGTGAGCATCCAGGGCATCGGCACCACCACGCTCACCGTGCACGGCAAGGCCGAGATCAGCACCGATGTCGAGTACGCCCCCAGCGAGGACCCGATCGAGGCGATGAGCCTGATCACCGCCGCGATCGTGACCAGCTCCAGCATCACCGTGCAGCGCGTGCCGATCGAGTTCATGGAGATCGAGCTGGCGCTGCTGGAGGAGATGGGGCTGCGCTACGACCGGTCCGAGGAGTACCTCGCCCGCAACGGGCAGACCCGTCTGGTCGACATCACGACGCACCCCTCGCAGCTCAAGGCACCGATCGACAAGATCCATCCCATGCCGTTCCCGGGGCTGAACATCGACAACCTGCCCTTCTTCGCCGTGATCGCCGCGACCGCCGAGGGCCAGACGCTGCTGCACGACTGGGTGTACGAGAACCGCGCCATCTACCTCACCGAGCTCAACAAGCTCGGGGCCAAGGTCAAGCTCATGGATCCCCACCGCGTGCTCATCGACGGGCCGACCCGCTGGAGCGGCGCCGAGATCGTGTGCCCGCCGGCGCTGCGTCCCGCCGTCGTGATCCTGCTGGCCATGCTCGCCGCGAAGGGCACCTCGGTGCTGCGCAGCGTGTACGTCATCAACCGCGGCTACGAGGACCTCGCCGAGCGCCTCAACAAGCTCGGTGCGCGCATCGAGACGTTCAAGGACATCTGAGTAGGAGCTGGGCCCCGCTCCTCCACTCGGCTCCGTGGACTCGACCCGCGATAGCGGGGCGATGGGCCGGCGAGGCCGCTCGGCACCGAACGGTGAGGGAGCCCCTCGCCCTCCGAGCTTCCGCAGCTACTGGCCGGCGAGCGCGTCGGGCTTCCCCGCGCTCGGGATCTCGACCGTCGCGGTCGACGTGCTCGTGGCCGGCGGGCTCTCGATCGGTGCGACGGCAGGCATCCTGTTCGCCGTCGGCTGCGGCGGAGTGTTCGTCGTCGCCGCCGAGCAGCCGTACCTGCCCGATCTGGTGCCGCGCAGGACCCGGGTCCTCGCCGATGCCCGGGTGGGCCAGTCGCTGACGGTCGCGGAGTCCTCCGGGCCCGCGCTCGGCGGAGCGCTCGTGGGTACGGTGGGGCCAGTTGACGCTGCTGCAGTGATCTTCACCGCGGCCGTGCTGGTCGCACTGCACTCACCGCTGCGCGGCGCCCGCAGTCGCTGACCCCTCTCCCTCGGGAGCTGTCCCATCCAGCAGACCGTGCCGGGCGAACGCCTGCGCGATCCCACTCTGGTGCACCGTGCCGGTGATCTCATCGGCCGCGGCCCGCGCCTCGGGGGTCGCCTCACCCATCGCGATGCCCACGCCAGTGATGCGCAGCATCTCCAGATCGTTGTTGTTGTCCCCGATCCCGATCGAATCGGCCACGTCCAGCCCGAGCTGGTCGAGCAGGGCCAGGATTGCCGAGCCCTTGTTCACCCCGGCCAGTGAGACCTCTCCCCCACCGGTGCCCAGATGCGTGATGGTCCCGGTGATCACGCTGAAGCCCTCGGGCGTGAGCGCCTGATGGACCCGTTCGAAGGCGTCCGGGGTCACGCCGAGGAAGATCGCCTTGGCGATCGCGTCGAGCGGGGCCTTCTCCGCGACCTGCTCGATGTCCAGCTCCTCGCCCGGCCCCAGCCCGGGCCGGTCCTCGATGCCGAGCATCCTGCGCATCTCCTCCCGACGCGAGGCGACGGGATAGACGCCGTCGCGAGCCTGGAGCACGTAGTCCAGATCGAGCTGTCCGAAGACCTCGATCATGCGTCTCGCCTTCGCGACGGGCATGGCGTGCTGGACCACCCAGTCCTCGCCGAGGTGCACGAATGCGCCGGCGCCGAGGACGGCTCCGTCGAACCCGATCTCCGCGAGACGAGGGTCCAGCTCGCTCGGGGAACGGCCGGTGGCCAGCAGTACGCGGTGCCCCGCGGCGCGGGCGGAGCGGATCGCGTCGACCGTCGAGGTGGGGAGGATTCCGTCGTGGGCGATGATCGTGCCGTCGACGTCGAGGAAGACGATGCGTCGTCCGGGGTCCAGGATCACCGGGCCCCCGTCCAGCTCGCGAGCGCCGGGGCGTCGGGGATGTACAGGCCCTGCTCGGCGAGCTTGCGGGCGGTGGCAGCACCATCGACATGGCGGCTCACACTCGCGCCGCCGCCCTGGGGCACCACGGAGTGCATGATCGTGGAGTTGTACACATGGACGAGGTTGAAGGCCTGCGCGCCGTCCCGGCCCCGCGTGCCGCGGTCGGGCGTCTGCAGGTCCTGGGTGTAGCAGGTGGCCGAGGCGACGGAGACCGGGATGCCCGCGAAGGTCGCGGAGGTCGAGTAGTGGAAGTGACCCCCGATGATCGCGCGCACATCGCTGCCGGCCAGCACCTGAGCCAGGGCGTCCTGGTCGCGCAGCTCGACGGTGATGGCGAGGTCCTGGACGCACGGGACCGGGGGATGGTGCAGGGCGAGGATCGTTCCCTCCGGGGCAGGCTCGGAGAGCACCTCTCGCAGCCAGGCGTACTGGGCCGGACGGATCTCGCCGTAGGCCCTGCGGGGCACGGTCGAGTCGAGCACGATGATCCGCAGGCCTCCGAGCATGACCACCCGGTCGTACGGGGCGTCGTCGGCCTCCGCATCGAGCAGCTCGGTGCGCATCGTGGCGCGATCGTCGTGATTGCCCATCACCCAGATGAGCTCGGCGCCGAGGTGCTCGGCGAGCGGCTCGACCAGCTCGCGCAGCTGCCGATAGGCGGGTGCCTCCCCGCGATCGGCGAGGTCGCCGGTGAAGATCAGTGCCTCGGGTCGCAGGTTGGTGGCGACCAGGTCCTCGAGCAGCCCCTCGAGATGCTCACGGACCGGGGCGACCCCGGACAGCAGCTCGCCCGGGGGCACGAAATGGGTGTCCGAGAGGTGGACCAGGGTGTGGTTCGCCCTCGGATATTCGGCGGCGCGCAGTGCGTTCATGCGAGTGTCCTTCCGGTGGTGCGGGGCGGCCCGGCGGTGCGCCCCTGGATGAATCGGCCGGGCAGTCTCTCGTGCACGACCCTGCCTCCTGCGGGATCTCCAGGCCCGGCCTCCGCGGATCCGCCCGACCCCGCATCGTCCCCGATGCCGGTCGCCCCGATCATCCGGGCGATGTTCGCGATGGTCCGTTCGGCGACGTCCTCGACGGCGATGCGCATGGTGGTCAAGCCCAGCAGGTCGATCCCGGGAAGGATCCCGTCGCAGCCGGTGGTGGCGACGTCCTCGGGGGTCCGCAGGCCCGCCTCGTGGAGACGACGGATCAGGGTCAGCTGCCGCAGGTCGGAGGGGACCATGACGGCGCTGACGCGGCCGCGACGGGCCAGGTCCACGGACTCGTCCATCGCGTCGTGACCTCGTCGGTACTCGAGCCGGTGCACCGTGGCTCCGCGGCTCTCGAGCAGCTGGGTCATGACAGTGCTGCGCACGAACTCGGGGTAGGAGTCCTCGGCGCGGGCGGTCTGCACGGCCACATCCGTGTGGCCCAGTTCCAGAATGTGCTCGGCGAGGCGACGGGCCGCGTCCTCCTCGTCGTAGGAGACGGCGTGGATCCGCCCGCTGCTCTCCGGGCGTCCGGCCCGGATGATGGGAAGCCGGTCGCGGAAGGGCTCGAGCTGGTCGCTGGTCACTCCGCCCGTGGCGACGATCAGACCGGCCACGCGCATGCCCATCAGGCGGTGCAGGCTGGCCACCTGCTGCCTGCCCTGGTCGTCATGCTTGATGGTCATCGACAGCAGCGTGACGCCGGCGGCGTGGCCCGCCTTCTGCAGCTCGCTGAACAGCAGACCGTAGGCAGGGTTGGAGGCGTCGCGCAGCAGGAGGCCGACGGTGGACGAGCCTCCGGAGGCGAGCTCGCTCGCGGCGACGTTGGTGACATATCCGAGCTCGTCGGCGACCGCGAGCACTCGGCGCCGGGTCCGGTCGGAGACCTTTCCCTGGCCGAGCATGACGCGGGAGGCGGAGGTGCGGGAGACCCCGGCGGCGGCGGCGACGTCCTCCAGCCGGACGCGACCGGGGGGACGTGGCTCGGGAGAGGCGGAGGCGGAGGTGCTCATGAACGGACTTCCTGGTCGACGGCTGTCGCCCCGGCGGTGCCGCGGGCTGCTCGGGTCCCACGATAGGCACGCAGCAGCCAGGGCCAGTCCGTCTGGATCAGATCGGCGCCGAGGTCGAACAGCGGTCCCCACCCGGCAGCGGGCCCGTGCAGCAGCGCCGCCTCGTCGTCATAGCCCGCGAACAGCGGGATCCCGTTCGTCAGCACCTCGGCGTTGACCAGCACGAACAGTCCGCGGGCGTGCAGCTCGACGAACAGGTCGGGGTCCGCGAGCTGGTGGTCCGGGCCATCGGCCAGCAGCTCGACGCCCACGACGTCGAGGTCATCGTCCTCGACGAGGTCCTCGATCTGCGCGAGATCCGTGCAGATCGGCAGGTAGGGGTACTTCACCTCGTGGCGCCGCAGGACGTCGAGCGGTCCGGGCAGAGCGGCCGGGCTCTTCAGCAGCAGCTGCTCGGTCATCCCGAGACCGTCCAGGGCGGGGAGGAGCGTGGCCCATGACCCCCAGGACCGGTCCACGTTCACCAGGGGCGCCGCCTCGTCCTCCACACCCAGCTCAGTGGGACGCAGCGCGGCCAGGAGGTCGAGCAGGCGTTCCACACCAGCCGGACGGCCCGGGCGGTCCACGTGCACGTATCGCAGCTCGTCGATCTGCCGCGCCGTGAGCGTGGTGAGGTTCGCGCCGATCCCGAGCAGCCGCTGCTCGGTCCCGTCGTGGAAGGCGTAGAACTCTCCGTCCGCGGAGGTCGAGACGTCGATCTCGACCACATCGGCCCCGGAGACGAGAGCGGCCATCGCCGCCACGCGGGTGTTCTCGGCGATGCTGCCGACGGCCGTGCCGCGATGCGCCACCACGAGGGTCCCGAGCTCGGCGAGGCGCCGGTGCAGGAGCCGGTCGGTGCCTCCCCGCTGCGGGTGCCGGAAGGCGGCGCTCATCGCTCGGCCCCGTCGCGATCGCGCTGACGGCGTGCTCGGGCGCGCCGGCCGCTGCGATCCCGGGCACCCCGCCCGTAGACCAGGTACATCGTCGCGCCGGTGATGATCATGAGCAGCACCGTATAGACGAAGGTGTTCGCGCGCGCATCGAGGTTGGCATCACCCTCGGTGCTCGCCTTGATGACCAGGCCCAGCGGTTGGAACAGCGGGTGCGCGAGAAATACGGAGGTGTCGTAGTCGTCCAGCAGGCTGTTGAAGTTCAGCGCCCCGATCGCCAGAACCGTCGGCAGCACCGCGGGCAGCAGGATCCTGCGGAAGACGTACAGTGTCCTCGCGCCCATCAGCGAGGCGGCTTCCTCGAGGTTGTCATTGATCCCCGAGAAGGCAGCCTTCAGCAGGCGCAGGGTGAAGGGGATCTTGCCGATCACGTAGGCGATCAGCAGGATCACGGTGGTCCCGGTGAGTACGCGGCCGCCCACCAGAGGGCTCGGATGGTCGTAGCTGATGATCAGGCCCAGCGCGATCAAGGTGGTCGGCAGGATCCACGGGATGTGGAGCAGGTATTCGGCGGCGAGCGTGATCGCGTTGCGGTGCTTCGCGATGATGCGGGCGACGAACAGCAGCCCGAGCACGCTGATCAGGGAGGCGAGGCCCGCGTAGACGATGCTGATGACGAAGGGCCGCAGGCTCGCGGACTCCCCGAGCACGCGCACATAGTTGTCCAGGGACATGGTCGAGAAGCGGAACTGCCCGGACTCGATCGCGCGAGAGTCCTGGAAGGAGTACAGGACGATGAGGATGACGGGCAGCAGATAGGCCGCGAACAGTGCGTAGGCGACCACGTGCACCGCGACGTTCAGCACCGGATTGCGGATCTTCTGCTTGACCAACTGCGAGGAGACCTTGGCGATCGAGAAATAGGTGCCGCCCTTCTCGATCCGGGTCAGGACGATCAGGAGGAGCACCGTGGCGATGCCGAGCACCAGCGCGAGGAGCGCGGCGATGTCCCGCGAGCTGGGAGTTGCGGCGAACGTCAGGATTATCGGGGTGATGGTCTGGAAGTCGCGCCCGCCGAGCACCTGCGGGGCCGACAGCGCCCCGAGCCCGCCCAGGAACGTGAGGATCGTGACGGCGAAGAGCACCGGTTTCAGCATCGGCAGGACCACTCGGCGCAGGATCGTCCACTCCGAAGCACCCATGCTCCGTGCCGCCTCGATGGTCTGATGGTCCACCTTGGACAGGGCGCTGGAGACGAACAGGAGGTGGTTCGTCGTGGTGGCCAGGGTCATCACGACGACGACGGCGAAGAAGCCGCTGAACCAGTCGGGGTCCATCTCGGGGAACAGTCGCAGCAGGAACCCGGTGATGATCCCGTCGGCGCCATAGACGAACTTGTACCCGGCGGCCAGCACGATGCCTCCGTAGATCAGGGTGGTGGCGTATCCCAGCCACAGGATCCTGCCACCCCTGATGTCGTAGTACCGCGTGACCAGCACGACGAAGATGCCGACGACGTTCACGGTGACCGAGAGGACGAACGCCAGCAGGAACGAATTGCCGAGGGACGTCATAGCCCGTTCCGACGAGGCGAGCTTCTCGACCGCCCGCAGGGTGGGCTCGCCGTCCGGGACGAAGGTCTGCACCAGCAGATTCGCATTGGGCCAGATCAGGAACGCGACGATGAACCAGCCCACGATCGCGCCGGTGACGATCACGAAGGGCGAGCGGATCATCCTCGAGATGCTGCTCGCGCCGTTCATCGCGCGGCCACGGACGTCACGGCGGTCGCGGGCGCCCCGTCCTCGGCGGCGCCAGAGGCGGCCCTGCCCTCGTACTGGAGGATCGTGGCGGGGTCGATGTGCACGGTGACGACGTCGCCGGCCTGAGGGCGGGCGGAGCCGTCCTCGGGCTGCATGACCTTGACGATCGCGCCGTGCGTGCTGATCTCGTAGCTCGAGCGCACTCCGTGGTACCGACGGCGCACCACGGTGCCGGGAAGCGCGACCGATCCGCCGCTCGCCGTCCCGGTGCCGAGCCTCACCTTCTCCTCGCGCACGTACGAGACGCGCGTGGGGTCGAGGGCCGTGCCCGACCGGGCTGCGACCTCCGTGACGAGAGCGGGCGACAGGCGACTCGCATCGCCGATGAAGTGGCACACGAACTCGGTGGCGGAGGCGTCGTAGATCTCTTCGGGGGTGCCGATCTGCTCCACCCGGCCGTCGTGGAAGACGGCGATGCGATCGCTCATGCTCAGCGCCTCGTCCTGATCGTGCGTGACGTAGACGGTGGTGATGCCGAACTGCTCCTGGAGGTCCTTGAGCTGCACTCGCAGCTGGGCCCGGAGCTTCGCGTCGAGGTTCGACAACGGTTCGTCCAGCAGCAGGATCTTGGGGCGCAGCACCAGCGCGCGCGCGATCGCCACGCGCTGCTGCTGCCCCCCGGAGAGATCGGCGAGGTTCTTCTCGAGCTGGGTGGGGGACAGATCGACCTGTTCGGCGATCTCCCGGACCTTGCGCTCCACCTCGGCTCGGGACTCCTTGCGGACCTTGAGCCCGAAAGCGATGTTCTCCCGCACGTTCAGCGACGGGAACAGGGCGTAGTTCTGGAACACCATGCCGATCTGGCGCTTGTCGCTGGGCAGGCGCGTGACGCGCCGGCCGGCGACGTGGACGTCCCCGGCCGAGGGACTCACGAAACCTGCCAGCGTGCGCAGAGCAGTGGTCTTGCCGCAGCCCGAAGGGCCCAGCAAGGTGAAGAATTCGCCGTCGCGCACGTGCAGGTCGAGGCCGTGGATCGCCGTGAAATCGCCGTAGTCCACGCGGATCCCGTCGTAGCGGATCATCTCGGTGCCTTCCGTCAGGGTGCGGTGGGTGGTGGTGGTGCGAAGCCGGTCAGACGACGTACTCGAGCTCGATCTTCTCGACCCAGCCCGGCAGGTTCTCGGTGACGAACTCCCAGTCGATGTCCTGCCGCACGAGACCTTCGTGGAACTCGACGATCGATGGCTCGGCCTGGTCGATCGCGCCCTGGTTCACGGGCATGGAGTCGAACTCCGCGGACCAGGCGGCCTGCAGTTCGGCGCCGCCGAACCAGTCGATGAACTCCTGGGACTCCTCGAGCTGGTCGGTGCCCTTGATGATTGCGGCCTGCTCGACCACGAACGGCACGCCCACCTCGGGCTCCACCACACCGGCTGTGATGTCGTAGCTGGCCTCGCGGCCGGGCAGGCCGGAGGACGGCAGCTGCCCGTAGTCGACCTCCCCGTCCACGATCCGCTGGAAGACGTCGACGTCCTCGACGGCGGGGCTGCCGGTGCTGAAGTACTTCTCGACCTCGGCCCAGCCCTCTTCGGAGATGCCCATCTCGCCCTCAGGATCGGCATAGCGGGTGAGGATGCCGGACATGACGATCTGGATGGTGGCGTTGCCCATGCTGGTCTCGGACTGGTAGCGGCCCTCGAAGGCGGGGTCGTTCCAGAGGTCGAGCCAGTCGTTCGGGGCGTCGGCCGCATCGATCCTGTCGGCGTCGTAGGCAAGCAGGATGGCCTGCTGCACGACGGGCCAGTAGTTCCCGTCCCCGGAGGCGTCGCCCAGCTCGGCGTCGATCTCGTTGGCCCACACCGGGGTGTACGGCTCGATCGTCTCGGCGTCCACGAGCTGGTTGAAGTAGACGTTGTTGAGCCCGAACACGACGTCTGCGACGGGGTTGCCCGCCTCGGCGAGGATCTTGTTGGTGGTGTCCCCGCCGCCCTGGCCGACGACCTCGATGTCGAAGCCGGCCTCGGCAGCCTGCTCGGTGAGCCAGTCCCCCCGGCCGTCGCCGTTGGAGTTCGTGTAGACGATGAGGGTGTCGCCGGAGTCGGCGCCGCTGTCGGCGCTTCCGCAGGCGGTCAGGGCAAGGGCTGCGGTCGCGAGGACTGCGGAGGCTTTCAGGAGCTGTCGCATGGGAAAACTTTCTGTACACGAAGGGGTGAGGCCCTCCGGAGGGCGGAGGTGCGGACGACTGCGGACGGGCGTCACGTCGAGGCCACGCCAGGGGGAGCGCTCCCCCACCGGTAGGAACTCTCGTCATCGAAAGTGGATCCGACGCAACGCCGAAGGCATCGCCATGTGAACTCTGGTCGAACAGTGGGGGAGCGCTCCCCCTGTGCGTGATCAGCAACACTAGGGGACACCCAGGCGGCTGCACAAGGGGCCCGGACCGCGTGTTAGTGCGTGCCGACCATAGGGGCCCTTCCTCCCGATCAGCTTGACAGGAATCCACAAACCGGTTTAACTGCTTTCTGTTCAAACCGGTCTGCGCATCGGTGCTGGCGTCAGCGCCAGCACAGCTGCTGAGACCGCCAGACCCAAGAACGACCGACCGGTTCGACCGAGCCGACTGCGCTCACCCCGCCCGGAGGAGGAAGACCATGCACGGTGCACGACCCACCATCGGGGACGTCGCGCGAGCCGCCGGCGTCTCCAAGGGCACCGTCTCCCTCGCATACTCCGGCAAGCGCCCAGTGGCAGAGGAGACTCGTCGCCGTATCTTCGCAGCGGCTGAATCGCTGCGGTGGACCGCGAGCTCGAGCGCCCAGGCGCTCGCGACGTCTCGCACCAGCACAATCGGTCTCGTCATTGCACGGCGACCGGAGATCATCGCCACCGACACCTTCTTCCCACGCTTCATCGCCGGCTGCGAGGCCGTCCTCGCCGAGGCCGGGATGGGCCTGATGCTCAACGTCGTTGCTGATGACGACGCCGAGACGGCGGCCTACGAGCGATACGCCGCGGGACGCGTCGATGGTGTGATCCTGCTCGATGTGGAGCAGGGCGACCGCCGCCCTGACCTCGTCCGCGAGCTGGGACTGACCGCCGTGATACTCAGCGCCGAAGCACCCCACGAGGAGGAGCCCGTCGACACACCCGTGGTCTACACCGAGGACGCCGCCGCCGTCGGCGAGCTCGTGGAGTTGCTCGTCGATGCCGGCCATTCCTCCATCGCGCACGTCTCCGGGCCCCTGCGCTACGTCCACGCCGCAGCGCGCCGGGACGCCTTCGCGGCTGCGATGACCCGCCATGGCCTCCTCCCCGACCGCATCGTCGAGGGCGACTTCACCGCCGCCTCCGGTCGTGATGCGACCGCTGCACTGCTCGACGGCGACGACCACCCGACAGCGATCGTCTACGCGAACGACGTGATGGCGATCGCCGGCCTCTCCTACGCGCGCAGCTCCGGGCTGCGCATCCCCGAGGACCTCTCCGTCACGGGCTTCGACGACAGCGAGCTCTCCGCGCACCTCTCCCCAGGGCTGACCAGCGTCTCCACCGGGGCCGATGTGCGCGGCGCCGTCGCGGCCCGCACGTTGCTGGCGGCGCTCGGCGGCGATGCCCACCGCGCCGTCCTCGTCGACGGCACTGTCGTCGTGCGCCGAGGCAGCATCGCTCCGCCCTCTCAGCCCTGACGATCCGCCCACCACCACGACCACCACCGAGGAGATCGACGATGACCCTCACCCGGCGCGCTCTCGGCGCCACAGCACTCGCAGTTCCTCTGGCCCTCGCCGCAGGAGCCTGCTCACGCAGCGCGGTCGACCCTGTGCAGGCGGCGACAACCCGTGGCGCCATCCGGATCTGGGTCTCCAACAACGAGCAGGAGCTCGCCTGGGGCGAGGCGGTCACCGCCGCCTGGAACGCCGAGCATCCCGATGAGCAGGTCACGCTGCAGGAGGTCCCTGCCGGAGCCAGCTCGGAGGAGGCCATCTCCGCCGCGATCGTGGCCGGCACCACCGCAGATCTCGTCTTCAACGCGTCCCCGGCGGCGCTGCCCGATTGGGTGCGCGCCGGCGGCCTGGTCGATCTGACCACGTTCGAGGGCGGCCGGGAGCACATCGAGAGCCGCACCGGACAGCGCGCCCGCGACTACGCCGAGGACGGAGGCCAGGGCGGTTATTACCAGCTGCCCTGGAAGTCCAACCCGGTGATGGTCATGTTCAACAAGGAGATCTTCGCGGCCGCCGGGATCGATCCAGGGTCCCCAGGAATGGACACCTTCGAGACTTTCCTCGAGGGCTCACGGCAGATCGTCAGCTCAGGTGCCTCGGCATCAGCCGTCTGGCCCGCACCCACGAGCGACTTCTACCAGCCGTGGTTCGACTTCTACCCGATGTACCTCGCCCAGACCCACGGCACGCTCCTCGTGGAGGATGACGCGACCACCTTCGACTCCCCCGACGGCCTGGCGGTCGCCGAGCTGTGGCGCGCGATGTACGAGGAAGGGCTCGCCCCACGGGAGGAGTCCACGGACGACGCGATGACGATGGGCACCACCGCGATGCAGCTGGCAGGGCCTTGGGCGATCGCCACCTACAAGGATCAGCTCGACTACGGATTCATGCCGGTTCCCAGTGCGGACGGCATCGCCCCCGAGGAGACCATCACCTTCGCGGACTCCAAGAACGTCGCGATGTTCAGCTCGAGCCGAAATCGGCTCACGGCCTGGGAGTTCCTGTCCTTCGCCACCAGCGAGGAGTGGGACGGCAAGCTGCTCGAGCTCTCCGGTCAGATGCCCCTGCGCACCGACCTGCTCGCCACCTACCCGGACTACTTCGCCGAGCATCCCGACTACACGAGCTTCGCCGATCAGGCCGATCGAGTGGCCGATGTGCCCTACCTGTCCGGTGCCATCGAGATCTGGCAGCGATTCCGCGACGAGTTCTCCGCCTCCGCGATCTTCGGGAAGAAGTCGGTCGCGGACGGCCTGCACGATGCCGCCGAGCAGATCGACCAGCTGGTGCAGAAGGGAGCACGATGATCACCCCCGATACCGCCCCGCCCCTACGCCCTCCGACGAGCCCGCTGCGTCGGCTGCTCGGGAAGCAGCCCCTCGGTCTGGGACTCTCGTTGCCGTACATCGTGTTCCTCGCCGCGGTGATGGCATATCCCCTGGCCTACGCCGTGTACATCTCGTTCTTCGACTACGTGTTCACCGCCCCCGGCATGGACATGGACCATCCGTTCGTTGGGCTGGAGAACTACCGCACCGCCCTGACCGATCCCCGCGTGCTGCAGTCCTTCGGCAACATCGCGGTGTTCCTCGTGATCAATGTGCCTCTCACGGTCATCCTGTCGATGGGGTTCGCCTCGGCCCTGAACGCGGTCACCCGCTGGGCCGGTGCTTTCCGCGTGGCGTTCTACGTCCCGTACGTGACGGCGAGCGTGTCGCTGATCGGCGTGTGGATGCTGCTGTTCTCGCAGGATGGCCTGGTCAACACGATCCTCGGGCCGCTCGCCCCGGATCCTTCGTGGCTGGTCAACGACGCCCTCGCGATGCCGTCGATCGCCCTGTACGTGACGTGGAAGCAACTGGGGTTCTACATCCTGCTGTATCTCGCCGCGCTGCAGAACGTGCCGAAAGAGCTGTACGAATCCGCCTCGACCGACGGGGCCGGGATCCTGCAGCGCTTCCGACACATCACGGTGCCGGGCCTGCGCGCCACCACGATGCTCGTGCTGATCCTCTCGATCATCACCGGCGCGAACCTGTTCACCGAGCCATATCTGCTGACCAGCGGCGGCGGACCGGATGGCGCCTCCACCTCACCGGTGCTGATGATCTACCAGAAGGGCATCCAGCAGGGGAACCCGGATGTCGCCTCTGCGATCGGCGTGCTGCTCGTGATCGGCGTCGGCCTGCTGTCCCTGGCCTCCACCCGCCTGACGAAGGAGAGCTGACATGAGGTCCCGCACCCCCACCCGGATCGCGCTGTACGTGATCCTCGCGCTCGCGGCGCTGGTGTTCATCTTCCCCTTCTACTTCATGATCGTCGGTGCCCTGCAGGAGAACCCGACCACCACCCCGGCGGGCATGTTCCCCACCGGGGGCTGGACCCTGGAGAACTTCGCCAGCATCAACGAGCGGCTCCCGCTGCTGCGTGCGCTGCTGAACTCGGTGGTGTTCACCGCCGGTGTCCTGCTGGGCACCCTGACCTTCGGCCTCAGCGCCGGCTACGCCCTGTCCCGGCTGCATTGGCGTGGCCGCGGAGTACTGTTCGTGGTCATGCTCGGGGTGCAGATGGTCCCCTTCCAGCTGCTCATGATCCCCCTGTACGTGCAGGTCGCCGGCTCGTACGGGCTCGGGGACACCTACGCCGGGATGATCCTGCCGTTCTTCATCAACACCACCGCGGTGTTCATCTTCCGGCAGTTCTTCCTGGCCCTGCCCGAGGAGATGTTCGAGGCGGCGAGGATCGACGGGGCGAGCGAGCTGAGGGTGCTGTGGGCCATCGCGATCCCGCTGGTGCGCCCGGCGATCGCGACGGTCGTGCTGATCACCTTCATCGGCCCGTGGAACGAATTCCTCTGGCCGTTCCTCATCACGAAGGACGCCTCGATGCAGCCCCTCGCGGTGGCGCTGGCGAACTACATCGCCAACATCGCCCAGACCGTCGCGAACCCCAATGGCGCGATCCTCGCCGGAGCCTGCGCCCTCGCGCTGCCCGTCGTGATCCTGTTCTGCCTGTTCCAGAAGTACTTCACGGCCTCCGACATCGGCGCCGGGGTGAAGGGGTGATCGGCCGACACGACCGACGCATCTGACGCCACCGATACGACTGATACGGCCGCAGCTGAAGCGACCGCAGCAGCGGAGGCGATCGGCGCCACCGCGCCGAGCCGCCGCTGCTCTCCTCCTCGACCCCCACTGCAAAGGACCTCCCCATGACCACCACCAGCCTCTTCGGCGACGCCCGCTTCCCGCTGGGCCCCTTCACCCCCTACGAGAACAACCCGATCCTGCGGCCCAAGGGCGACTCCTGGGAGTCCTCGAACCTCTACAACCCGGCGGCGCTGGTCGTCGATGACCAGGTGGTGCTGCTGTATCGGGCCCACGCGGAGGACATCGTCTCCCACGTCGGCATCGCGTTCAGCGACGACGGCTACCACTTCGAGCGGGAGAACGCTCCGATCCTCTCGCCCGAGCACGACTACGAGCGCTTCGGCTGCGAGGACCCGCGCATCGCATACATCGAGGGCACCTACTACCTCACCTACACGGGCTGGGACCGACGCTCCGCGCAGCTGTGCCTGGCGACCTCTCCCGACCTGCGCACGTGGACCAAGCACGGCCCGCTCTTCGAGGACTTCGACACCTTCAAGACCATGGACCCGCGCGGCTTCAACTGGTCCAAGGCTGGCGTGATCGTCCCTCAGCAGATCGACGGGAAGTGGTGGATGTACTTCGGAGAGGGCGGGATCTACTGGGCGACCAGCGACGACCTCATCCACTGGACCCCCGGCACGAGCGACGAGGAGCCGATGTACTCCCCCACCCCGGGCACCTGGGACGAGGCCCTCGTGGAGATCGGCACCTCTCCGGTGCTGACGGACGACGGGCTCCTGCTGATGCTCACCAACGGCGCCACCCGGCGCTACCTGAAGGACGGCACGCGGGAGGTCGACTACCGCTGCGGCCAGATCGTCATCGACCCCGCGAACCCGACGACGGTCCTCGCCCGCCTCCAGGAGCCGTGGCTGCGCCCGCAGACCTTCGAGGACACGCACGGGCTGGTCTCGAACGTGACCTTCGTGGAGGGGCTCGTGAAGTTCCGCGGGACGTGGTTCGCCTACTACGGCCAGTCCGACACCACGCTCGCCGTCGCGGTCGCCGATCCGGGCGCGACGTACGGGACCGATCTGCGCGCCGACGGCTGAGCTCACTCGGTCGGACCCCGGCACGGCACGGCCCGCCTCCCCGGTTCCCCCGGGGCGGCGGGCCGTGCCTGCGCGAGGACTCTCAGGGCAGGGAGAGCAACGCCTGCATCGGCAGATGATCGGACGCGAAGGCACCGCTGGGATCGCGGTAGTCGTTGATCGCGGCCTGATGCGTGGTGATGTCTTCCGTGGTCAGCACCCAGTCGATCCGGTCGCCGCCCTCGACTGCCTCTGCATATCCGGGGCAGGTCTCCCAGGCCGGGGTGAGCTGCTCGGCCGCGGCATCCCAGGAATCCACGGTGGGGCCGTCCGTGACGAGGGTCGTGTAGGCGCCGGAGTCGTGGGCGGGTGAGTTGTAGTCGCCGGTGACGATGGTGGGGAGCTGGTCGAGCTCACCACCGTCGAAGAGGTCGATCATCGCCTGGCCGCTCTTGATCCGTGCCTGCTCGGACTCGTGGTCGAAATGGGTGTTGATCATCGCGAACTCGGCCCCGCTGGCGAGGTCCCGCAGCCGCGCCCACACCACGATGCGGGTGATGCGGTTCCCCCAGGTCGCGGAGCCGATGACCTCCGGGGTGTCCGAGAGCCAGAACTGGTCCCAGGCCAGGACCTCGAGGCGGGTCGTGTCGTAGAAGATCGCCGAGTGCTCGTCCTTGCTGCCGCCCTTGCGCCCGTAGCCGATCATCCGATGCCGGGGCAGGGCGGAGTCGATCGCGCTCATCTGGGTGTACTGCGCCTCCTGCACGCCCAGAAGGGTCGGCTCCTCACGGGCCAGCAGATCGATCAGCACCGGTTCACGGTCCGGCCAATGATCCGGGTCCCCTGGTTCTGTCTCGGGGGTGGTGTCCTGGCGGATGTTGAACGACATTACATGCAGGCGGTCGCGGCCTGCCCTGCCGATCAGCGGTCGAGCACTGTCGCCGTCGGCTCTCACGGGTGCAGCCGAGGCGGGAGCGGCAAGCGCTGCGGCAGCTCCTCCGAGGGCGGCTGCCCCGATTCCGGTCGCGAAGGTGCGGCGGGCGATCGACATGTCCATGGTCTTCTCCTGAAGGTTGTCGTCATGGGAGATCCACACTAGGGGGAGCGCTCCCCCTAGGTGCGGAGTTCTCCGAATGGACCATCGATCGGTCTCGGAATTCGTGCGCTGGGAACCGTCCGGCCATCCGGTACGCGGCACCCGCCCGACAGCGGGCAGTCCCGCGAGCCGCCGTGCAGAGCGATGCGCGGTGTGCGAGCCCGGTCGGCGGTGCCGCCGACGAGCGACGGATCCCTGACATCGGAGAGCGAGGTGCGGAGTGGACGATCCCGGTCTGCTCCTCACTCTCAGCATGGCGCTGAGCGTGTTCATCGGCGCCGTCTCCCAGCGTGCCAACGGGATGGGTTTCGCGCTGCTGTCCGCCCCGTTCCTCGTGCTCGTGCTGGGACCGCTGCAGGGAATGCTCGCGGTCAACGCCGCCTCCGTCCTCGCCAACTCGCTGATCCTGGTGCAGGTGTGGAGGGACGTGGACTGGCCGCGCGCGAAGCTGCTGGTCCCGATGGGGGTGGTGGGCGTCCTGCCCGGCGCCGTCGCCGTCGAGCTGCTGCCGGAGGCGCCGCTAACCATCGTGGTCAGCCTCCTGGTCGTGCTCGGGCTCGGCGTCACTAACCTGCTGCGGGGCCGCACGGTGCCCCCGTCGGCCGTGCTGGGAGCGGCGGGCGGCTTCACCTCGGGCTTCATGGGCGTCACCGCAGGTGTGGCTGGGCCCGGCGTGGTGGTCTATGCACGCGCCACGGGCTGGGAGCATCGCCATTTCGCCGCCACCGCACAGCTGCACGGAGTGGCGCTCGGCATCGTCTCGCTCGCCGCCAAGCGTGCTCTGCCGTCCTTCGAGCCCTCGGGCTGGATCGCACTGCTGGTCTCGCTGCTCGTAGGCCTCCTGGTGGGAGATCGTCTCTCGCGTCGCATCGACGGCGCCGCCGCGATGCGCGTCGTCGTCCTGATCGCGATGGCCGGAGCCCTCCTCGCTCTGGGGCGCGGTATGTTCGCCGCGCTCTGACCGGGGCCCGGCGCCCAGCCGTCGGCGCAGACCGGAGCCTTCCGAGGGCGCCCGCAGGCGACAAGACCCCTGCCTCTTCCCGCCGACGGCGGGGGTGACAGGGGCCTGTCCATGACGAGGTCGAGAACACCTCGCCGGTCAGCTCACAGGGTGCTGGCGAAGGGGTCGAAGCCCTCCTGCACCAGCGGGACCTCGCCGACGGAGCTGTTCACGGTGACGAACTCGCCGGAGGCTGCGGACTCCTCGGCGGAGAGCATCACGTCGAGCACGTGATAGCCGAGCTCGCCGCTGGCCACGTGCGGGCGGCCCTCGGCGATCGCGCGGACCATGTCCAGCAGGCCGGTGCCGCGGCCTGCGACGATGCCTTCCTGCGGGACCTCGATCCACTCCTGCTCCGGGGGCTGCTCGCCGAAGGAGTCGAAGGGCTTCACGTAGGCGATGCGACCCTCGAACATGTTCGGGTCGGGGACCACGAGCGACCCCTCGGTGCCGTGGATCTCCACGACGCCCTGGCGCGCGAGCGGCGAGTCGAAGCTGACCAGCGACGT
This sequence comes from Brachybacterium sp. 107, assembly GCF_052379725.1. NCBI lineage: Bacteria > Bacillati > Actinomycetota > Actinomycetes > Micrococcales > Dermabacteraceae > Brachybacterium > Brachybacterium sp. 107. Next base: position 61,697 of record NZ_JBQSYW010000014.1, read on the forward strand.
GCCCGTCTGGCCGGCCTCGAACTGGGTGAGCACCGAGATCGTGGAGGGCACCTCGACGGGGAAGGTCTCCCCCGCGTTCGGACCCACCTGGATCGCACGCTCCTTCGTGGCCCTCAGGCCCACGGCTGCGACCTTCTCGACGGTGCCGAACAGGCTCACCAGAGTGGTGAAGTAGTACGGGCCGATGTCGAGCAGCGGGCCGGCGCCCTGGGCGAACAGGAAGCCGGGGTTCGGGTGGAACACCTCGGGGCCCTGGTACTGCATCGAGGTCTGCGCGAACAGCGGGCGACCGATGGTCCCCTTGGCGATCTCGCGCTTGGCGGTCTGGACGCCCGGGCCGAGCACGGTGTCGGGCGCGCAGCCCACCCGCAGCCCGGCCTCGCCGGCGGCCTTCAGCAGCGCCGACGTGGACTCGCGGTCCAGGCCCAGCGGCTTCTCGGTCCAGACATGCTTGCCGGCGGCGATCGCCGAGGCGGAGATCTCGGCGTGCACGGCGGGGATCGTCAGGTTCACGACGACCTGCACGCCCGGGTGGTCCAGCACGTCCTGTGCGGTTCCCCAGGTGGCGATGCCGTGCTTCTCGGCCTGGCTGCGGGCACGATCGGTGTCGATGTCGCCGAGCACGAGCACGTCGACGTCCGGGAAGGAGCCGAGGTTCTCGAGGTAGGTGTCGGAGATGACGCCGACGCCGATGAAGCCGACGCCGACGGGCCCGGTGGAGGCGCTCATGCTGCGAGGCCGTTCTCGATGAGGAAGGTGTAGCTGTCCGCGATGTCCTCGAAGACGTCGCCGGGGGCGTTGTCGTACTCGATGACGGCGTACTCCAGGGCGGTCGCGGCCTTCAGGGCGTCGATGGTGGGCACCTCGCCGTCCCCGGCGTGGCGCTGGTCCAGGCTCGAGGAGTCGAACTTGGGGGCGTCGGGCGCGAACGGGTTCGAGGCCGGCGCGACGCCGTCCTTGACATGGATCGCGACGAGGCGGTCGCCGAGCTTCTTCACGAGGCCCACGGCGTCCTGCTGGCCGGCGAGGGCCCAGAACAGATCCAGCTCGATCACGACGGTCGGGTCGACCAGATCGAGGAAGCGCTCGTAGGCGGTCTGTCCGTCGAACGAGGCGACGAACTCCTGCGCGTGGTTGTGGTAGCCGACGGTGAGGCCGAATTCCTTGGCCTTCTCGGACGCGGCGTTGAGCCGCTCGGCGATGTCCTTCACGCCGTCCTCGGTGAGCCAGCGGTCCGCGGCGACCATCGGCTCGATGACGGTCTTCATGCCGATCTCGGCGGCGGCCTCGAACACGATCTCGTTGGCCGGGGTGAGGATCGAGCCGTCCGGGGTCCACAGCTCGTCGGAGAGCAGCGGGGCGTGGCCGGTCGGGGAGGTCAGGCCGGCCTTGTCGAGGGCGGCGCGGATCTCCGCGGGGCGACGCACGAAGTCGAAGGCCTCGACCGTGCGCAGACCGATGCCGGCGAGCTTGTCGAGGGATCCGTCCATGTCCGCCGAGAACTCGGAGGCCAAGGAATAGAGCTGGATGGAAGCGATGGGCAGGGCCACGACGAACCTTCTTTCTGGCGGTTATCACCCGCTGTTCCGCACGTCACGGTGGGGGCGTGGGGGAAACGCTAGCACGCAAATCCTCCACATGGAGGTTTTGTCCGGGTAGCATCTGGACATGTGCACCGATGAAGCCAGCGCCGCCGCCGAGCCCACCGTCATCGGCCGCGCCGGTTCGTATTCGAAAGGCGTGGCTCGACGCCAGGAGATCCTCGATCGAGCGATCGAGGTGTTCCGCGAGCGAGGGGCCGACGGCACCTCGCTGCGTCGCATCGCCACGGCCATCGGGGTCTCGCATGCCGCGCTGCTGCACTACTTCGATTCCCGTGAGCAGCTCCTGGTCGCGGTCTACGAGCACGCGGAGTCCCAGCGCGACACCGCGAAGATGTACGAGGACAGATCCGCGCTCGACGTGCTGGTCACGGCGGCCGTGATCAACATCGGCGTGCCGGGCATGGTGGAGCTGTACACGACGCTCGTCGCCACCGCCCTCGCGGTGGACGGCTCACCGTCGAACACCTTCTTCAGCTCACGATTCGCGCGGATCCGAGAAGATCTCACGCAGCGCCTGGCGGCCGGGCAGGCCGCCGGCAGCGTGCGTCAGGATGTGGATCCCGCCGATATGGCGGCCCTCCTCATCGCGGCGTCCGACGGCCTGCAGGTCCAGTGGCTGCTCGAGCCCACCGTGGAGCTCGAGCGCACACTGGAGACCTTCGCGGTGCTGTTCGCCCCTACGTCTTGAGGCTGCCGCGCAGGTCGGGCACGTCCGAGAGCAGCCGCCGGGTGTAGTCGCCCTGGGGGGAGAAGATGACCTCCTCCGTCGTGCCCCGCTCGACGACCTTGCCGTGCTCCATGACCGCGACCCGGTCGGCGAGATAGCACGCCTGGCCGATGTCGTGCGTGATGAACAGGACCGTCAGGCCCAGGTCGTTCTTCAGATCGTGCAGCACGTTGAGCACGTTCACGCGCAGGGTCGCGTCGAGCATGCTCGTCGCCTCGTCCGCGAGCAGCACCTTGGGGCGCATCATCAGGGCACGGGCCACCATGACGCGCTGGCGCTGACCGCCGGACATCTGGTGCGGGAACTTGTGCAGCACCTCCTTGGGCCGCAGGTCGACATAGCCGAGGCACTCCTCGATCAAGGAGTCGGCCTCGTCCTTGGGGACCTTCGCGAGGGCGAGGCCGCGCCGCAGCAGGGACCCCACGGTGAAGAACTGGTTGAACGAGGAGAAGGGGTCCTGGAAGACCGCCTGCACGTCCGTCCAGTACTCCCGCAGGTCGCCGCCCCGGAGATGGGTGACGTCCTGCCCGCGGTAGGTGATCGTCCCCGAGGTCACCGGCATCAGGCGCAGCAGCATCCGCGCCAGGGTCGACTTCCCGGAGCCGGACTCCCCCACCACGGCCAGCACGCTGGACTCGGGGAACTCGAGGCTGACATCGTCGACCGCGGTGATCTTCGACCCCGCGACGCTGAACTCCTTGGTGACGTTCTGGCAGGACAGCAGGACTTCGGCATCGGTCGTGCTGCGGGTGATCATGTCGTCCTGCGGGGCGTTCTGCGCAGCAGCTGCGGTGGACTCGCTCATGGCGTCCCCACCTCCTCGGTGGTCGTGGGCGTCGTGGAGCCTCTCGTGCGACGGGCGACGCCGCGCCTCCGCGTCTCCTGGCTGGGATCGAGCACCGAGGACAGCAGCTTGCGCGTGTACGGGTGCTGGGCGTTCTCGACGAGCTGCCGGGTCGGGCCGGACTCGACGATGCTCCCGGCGTTCATGATCGCCAGCTTGTCGGAGACCTGGGAGAGGACCGGCAGATCGTGGGTCACGAAGACCACGCCCGACATGATCCCCTGCTGGACCATCTCCAGCAGCATCTCCACCAGCATGCGCTGGCTGGAGACGTCCAGGGCCGACGTCGGCTCGTCGGCGATGAGCAGGCGCGGGTTCTGCAGCGTCGAGATCACGGTGATCATGCGCTGCTTCATGCCGCCGGAGAGCTGGTGCGCATAGGAGTCCAGCACCCGCACGGGCATGTCCAGCATCTTCAGCCGGTCCTGGGCGAGGTCCAGGGCCTCGTCCTTGGTGATCTTCGGGTCGTGGGCCCGCATCACGTCCCTGACCAGGCTGCTGATCCGCAGCGTGGGGCTGATGGAGTTCATCGCGCCCTGCGGGAGCATCGAGACGGTGCGCCCCCGGTAGGGCCGATGCCGCGTGAGATCCGACGGCTGGAGGGTCGACAGATCGATCGTCTCCCCGTCGATCTCCAGGGTCCCGGACAGGACGTACAGCGGCGGGGTGGCGATCATCGCGAGCGCGTTGCCCAGCGTGGTCTTCCCACAGCCGGACTCCCCGGCCAGCCCCAGGATCTCGCCCTCGCCGAGCTCGATCGAGACTCCGTCGACGGCGGTGAAGTCCTCCTCGCCGCCGCCGTAGACACAGCGGATGTTCTCGGCGCGGGCGAGGATGCCTGACCGCGAGGGGGATGACGCCGCGCCGGTCGCGCCGGTCGTGCCGTTCGTGTCGTTCGTACTCATGCCTTCTCACCTGCTCTCGCTCGGTCGGGGCCGGCCTGCTCGGCGAGCTGCCGGGCCTCCTCGATCCGCCGGTTGGCGGCCTGCTTCATCTGCTTGCGCTTGCCGCGGCGCAGGCGCGGGTTGAACACCTCGTCGAGGCTGGCCTGCAGCAGCAGGAAGCCGAAGGAGACGAGGGTCAGGATGATCGTCGGCGGGAGGAATGCCCACCAGGCGCCGCTGGCGACGGCCTGGAACGCGAGCGCCCAGTGGAGCTGGGTGCCCAGGGAGTTCGCGCCCGACGGGCCCAGGCCCAGCATCGAGAGCGCGGCCTCGGCGAGGATGGCGCCGGCGACCTGCAGCACGAACGCCATCACGGCGTAGGACAGGATGTACGGCAGGACGTCCTTGAGCAGGATCCCGGCCAGCCGCGCCCCGGAGAGCCGGGCCACGTCGATGTGCTCGCGGGTGGCGACCGAGGACGCCTGCGCGCGCACCGCCCTGGCCGTCCAGGGCCAGGAGGTGATCCCGATGACGATGGCGAGGGACCAGATGGTGCTCTCGGGCAGCGACATCGAGATGAGGATCAGCACGACGATCGAGGGGATCGCGAGCACCACGTTGGTGACGCCCATGAGCAGTTCCTCGAACCAGCCGCCGACATAACCGGCCAGCAGCCCGACGCCCACGCCGATGGTCGTCGCGACGGTCCCGGCGACCAGGCCGATGATCAGCGAGGTGCGTGTGCCGGCCATCAGGACGGCCAGGACGTCGTGCCCGAAGTTGTCGGTGCCCAGCAGCAGGCCGGCACCTGGCGCATCGTAGAGCGAGCCGACCTTCTCCCCGGCGGTGGTCGGGTAGATGTACCCGGCCAGGCCCAGGGCGACCACGAAGACCACCAGCACGAGGGAGATCCAGAAGCGTCCGGAGAAGTTGAAGGAGCGCAGGGTGTTCGCGCGCGGAGCGGCCGTCTCCTCGGCCATGGAGGTGTTCACCGTCGACATATCACTTCTCCCCGGACTTGGCCGCGCGGATGCGCGGGTCGACGATTCCGTAGACGATCTCCACGGCGAAGTTCGCCACCAGCACGGCGACGGTGATGATGAGCGTCACCGCCTGGATGACGGGATAGTCATTCGCGGAGATCGCGTTGAACAGCAGCAGACCGACGCCCGGATAGCTGAAGACCAGCTCGGTGATGAGCGCGCCTCCGACGAGGGTGCCGATCGCCAGAGCGAGGCCGGTGATCTGCGGGAGCATCGCGTTGCGGAAGATGTACTGCGTGATCTTGTTGTCCCGGATGCCCATGGCCCGGGCGTAGTTCACGTAGTCGCCGCCCAGCTCGTAGATGGCCATCGAGCGCATGCCCACGGCCTGGCCGCCGATGAAGACGACCACGAGCGAGAGGAAGGGCAGCCAGTAGTAGCTGACCGCATCCCAGAGGAACGCGAGGCTGAACTCCGGTGTCAGCCCGAGCGAGTACGCCCCGCCGACGGGGAACACCCCGGCGACGACGGCGAGTCCGTACAGCAGCAGGATCGAGAGGCAGTAGTACGGCATGGCCGAGAGGAACAGCGACGAGGTGAACACGCTGCGGTCCCAGTTGCCGCCGCGGAACGCGGCGATCGCGCCGACGACGTTGCCGAGGATCCAGCCGATGAGGATCGCCGGCAGCTGCACGGCGATCGACCAGGGCAGCGCCTGGCCCACGAGGTCGTTGACCGATGCCGGGTAGTACGCGAAGGACGTCCCCAGATCACCGGTGAACACGTTCCCGAGATACGTGAAGAACTGCTGCCACAGGGGCTGGTCGAGACCGAACTCCTGGACGTAGCTCTCATAGACCTGCTTCTGCTGCTCGCTGGTGACGGAGCCGCCGCGGGACAGGTTCGAGACGATGACGTCGACGGGGTTGCCCGGGACGAGCCGGGGCAGCAGGAAGTTGAGACCTACTGCTGCCACCAGCGCGACCAGGTACCACACCGTCTTCTGGGCGATGTAGCGGCCGAGATTCACAGGTTCCCTCAGCCGCCGATCTTCTTGAGCTGGAAGATCCACTCGTTGCCGGCGCCGCGGAACATCGGCGGGGCGTAGTCGTTGTCCTCGGTGGGCCAGTTCGACCAGTTCGAGGCGTTGAACTCGAAGAACTCATCAGGGCGGTACATGAGCGGGAAGGCAGGGACCTCCGCACGGTACAGATCGTCGAGCGCGGTGATCGCGTCCTTCTTGGAGGCGTCGTCGGGTGCGGCGGCAGCCGTCTCGAGGAGGTCGTTGACCTTGTCGTTCTCCCAGCGACCGAAGTTGCGGTAGGCGGTCTGACCCAGCGGTGCCATGTCGACGTTGCTCATGACGTCGCTGAAACGCTGCCACGGGGCGGCAGGGTTCGTGCCGGCCACCGACCAGCAGCCCATGTCGAAGTCGCCGTTCTGGAAGGCGGTCGAGGTCTGGGCCTGCTGCGGGAAGTTGGTCGCGGCATCGACACCGATGGCCTGGAAGTTCTTGGCCACGATCTCGAGCGCCGCGTTCCAGTCCGTCCAGCCCTGCGGGGTGATGAGCTTCCAGGGACCGAGCTTCACGCCGTCCTTGGCGTAGAAGCCGTCGTCGCCCTTGGCATAGCCGGCGCCCTGGAGGATCTCCTCGGCCTTCGCGGCGTCGAAGGTCCAGCCATCGGCCTTGGCCTTGTCCCGATCCAGCCAGGCGTCCTCGGCGCCGTCCGGGACGACGAGCGAGGCGAGCACCTGGGAGGAGTAGCCGGACATGGCGGTCTCGGCGATCGAGGCGTAGTCCACGGCGTGGGCGAGGGCCTTGCGGACCTCGACGTCATCGAGCCCGGGCTTGGTGGTGTTGATCATGAACATCGGCATGGAGCCGGGCGAGAAGTACGGCTTGTCCTGCAGGTACGTGCCCACAGGCTTGTCCGCCTCCCACATCTTCCAGATCTGCGGCACGAACTGCTGCATGACATCGAGCTCGCCGTTCTGGAACTTGAGGTTGCCGTCCTCGTTGGACTTGAAGATCGGGTGGATGATCTTCGTCATCGCCGGCAGGCCCTCGTAGAAGTCCTTGCCCCAGTAGTCCTCGTTGCGCGCGAGGATGATCTGGGTCTGGTCCGCGAGCTCGAGGCTGAAGGGACCGGTGCCGATCGCGGTGTCGGTCTCCCAGGAGGCGATCTTGTTCCCGGTCTCCTTCGCGACCTTCTCGAACACGGCCTTGGGCACGATGAACTGCTGGGCGAGCGAGGTCAGCACGGAGCCGACGTTCTTGCGCTCCTTGTTGATCGCGATGCTGATGGTGTTGCCGTCCGCGGTCATCTCGTCGACCTCGGTCCAGAACGACGCGACGCCGAGACCCTCGTCGATCTTGCCCAGCTCGAAGGTGTAGAGCACGTCGTCCGCCGTGAACTCAGAGCCGTCGTGCCAGGTGATGCCGTCCTGGAGGGTCAGGGTGATGGACTCGTTCCCGGAGACCTCGTGCTTGGCGGCGAGGCCCGCGAGGAGCTCGCCGGAGACGATGTCGAAGCGCAGCAGGGTCTCGTAGACGTACTGGGCGACGTTGTTGGAGGCCGGCCACGCCGGGGCGGCCGCGAAGGTGTTGAAGTTGGTGGGCGGGCTCCACTGGAAGCCGGCGATGAAGAGCTGGTCGGCGCCGTCGCCGCTGCGCCCCTTCCCGGCCTTGCCGTTGTTGCCGACGCCGACGAGCTCCTCGCCGCCGCCACCGCCGCTCTTGCCTCCACCACCGGTCGCACCGCCGCAGGCGGCCAGTGCCGCGGCGCCGCCGAGGGCACCGGTACCCGCCATGAAGCGGCGGCGGGATGTTCCGCCGGGGAGTCGACGGGATCCAAGTTCGGTCATGGCAGACCTGCCTCTCTGTTCGCGCTCCCCCATTGGAGCGTCGGATCATCAGTGATCCATGACACTGATTGAACCCTCCCCCGCCAGAAAACATCCACTGGTAGGCGTTACGGTCCGATAACGATTGTGGCGAGCTTCACGGCGTAAAACGTTGAGGTGACAAAGAGGCTCTGGCCTGCCCCGTTGTCGACCGGCCCTCCCGGCCTCCCGGCGCCCGGGCGTGATTCTGCTAACTTGGCATCGGCACGACCGCCTGCGCGGATCCCCGGTGCAGGCCAGAGCCACGACAGGAACGACGGAGGCAGGCGCCCGCATGGATCCCTTGGTCGGCGCGATCACGAGCACGTCGCTCGTGGAGAGCCAGCTGCTCCTCGTCGCCTTCGTGCTGTGCTCGCTGATCGGGCTCGAGCGCCAGTTCCGGCAGAAGGCCGCCGGCTTCCGCACCCACGTGCTCGTCGGCCTCGGCTCGTGCGCCTTCACCCTGGTCTCGGTCTACGGCTTCGCCGCCGTGCTCGGGGACGACGTGCGACTGGACCCGTCGCGCATCGCCGCACAGATCGTCTCCGGCATCGGCTTCCTCGGCGCGGGCGTCATCTTCAAAGGACGCAATGTGGTGCGGGGGCTGACCACGGCCGCCACGATCTGGGTCGCCGCCGCCGTGGGCATGGCCTGCGGAGCCGGCATGCTGTCGCTGGCCGTGCTGCTCACGGCGCTGCACCTGCTGACGCTGTTCGTGGTCGCACCGCTGCTGCGCCGGCTCCCCTCCCCCGATGCGAAGCGCCTGCTGCGGATCACCTACGCCGACGGCGCCGGCGTGCTGCGGGACCTGCTCGCTCTCGCGACCGCGATGGGGTTCACCAGCTCGATCGAGCACAGCCGCCGCACCGAGCGGGACGGTCATCGATTCGTGGTGATGGACGTCCGGTTCCACGGCAGGCCCCCGGTGCGCGACCTGATCCCCCAGTTCATGGAGCTCGACGGCGTGGACCGGGTCATGCTGCGCACCAGCGGCGAGGACGCCGACGACGAGGATGTCAGTTCCTGAGGGCGACCCGTCGACGGGCCATGATCTGCCGCGCGGCCACGTCGGCGCCGGCGAGCAGGGGTGACGGCACGCCCGGGCTGGCCCCGATAGCGCTGCCGGGCTGGGTGCTCGCAGCGGGGATGCCGAGCACGATCACGGCGGGATCCTCGGTGCCATCGGCGGCGACCAGGTTGTGCCCTCCGCGGGCGGACTCCGCGGCGTCCGCCCGTGTGGCCTCGAGGCTCTGGGTGGGGACACCGTCGACGGTGTGGATGCGGGCGCGCCCGGTGCGGAGCAGCTCCCGCAGCAGCGGGTCGTCGGTCTGCGGGATCCGTCCCTTGGACATCCGTGTCTCCAGCAGCACGCGTGAGGACGCGGAGCGGCCGGTGATCGCCGACCGGCCGAAGAACCGGCCGCGGGTCTCGTCGACCCCGATGCTCAGCTCGGGCCCCAGCAGCTCGATCACCCCGGCCTCGATCAGGGCGAGGACCAGGCGGACCCGGTCCGCAGGAGGACCCGAGGCGAGCGCGAGGGAGTCGCCGTCGAACCAGCCCAGCACATCCCGGGCCAGGGACTCGCCGTGGAAGGCGCCGAGCCCGGTGAGACGGCCGACGTGCCGGCGCAGGGCGCCCATCGCCCCGTTGACCGCAGCGCGGGGGTGGTGGGCGGGGTCGGAGAGCGAGCCGAGCTCGTCCTCGATCAGGCGGGCGACCAGGGCGTCCCAGGCCTCGCCGGTGACGGGCCGGCCGTGGGTGGGGCGGTGCAGCTCGTCGAGCGTCCAGGTCCAGCGGGGGTCGGTGATCGCCGCGCTGAGCACTGCGTCGACCGCGTCCTGCGTGGTTGAGGCGTCGAGGGCGGGCAGCCAGCCTCCGCGCACGGCGCCGGGCACGTGGTCCGTGAGGGCGTCGAGGTAGGCGCGCGCGAACTCCCGGCAGAGCACGGGCCACACCTCGGCGGCGAAGTCAACGTCGGAGCGTTCTGCCAGCTCGCCGAACCATGCACGGGTGGCCCAGCGGGCGGTGAAGGGTCGCACGGAGCGGCCGCCGTCGGGCTTGGACCGGTAGGGCACACCGCGGCGGGAGCCGACGACGAGGCGGGGCTCGCGTCCGCTGGGTGCATAGCGCAGGCGGCCGGTCGGATCGCCGGGGATGCGCCGCGCGGCGCCGCCCCAGTCGTCGACCAGCTGTCCGATCACGTCGAAGAAGTTCGCTCCGAGGCCGCGCACCAGCACGGTCTCCCCGGCGGGCAGTCCCGTGTAGCGGCGCTCGGCGGGCATGCCGGGTTCTGCGCAGCGCAGGCCGTGGCGGTCGGCCGCCTCGATCAAGGCGGTGACCTCTGGGTCGCGACGCGCCTGGACCATCCCCTGGGCGAGGACCACGGTGGGGGCGGCGAGACGGCGGCCGTCGGCCAGCACCACCACGGTCTCCTGCCCGTCGCGCGCGAGGTCCACGACGAGTCCGTGGATCTCCTGGACCTCGACGTGCCCGGCGGCGATCGCGGCGTCGAGCTGATCGCGGAAGTAGACGCCCTGCAGCCGGCGGGTCGGGAAGCTCGCCCCGACCAGGGTGCGGGCCTCCTCGAGCACCCAGGATCCCTGCGGATGGCCACCGGAGGCGGTGACGGTGCGGGCCCACTGCACGAGGTCCGGACCGGGGGCGGCCGGGCCGCTCATCGGGGTGCAGTCGTCGGGATGGATGGTGGTCGCGTCGGCCTGCGTGTTGTTGAGGTACTCACCGGGCTGGTCGATCCGCCAGGTGGCGCCGGCGCCCACGGACGTCGCGTCGATGACGGCCAGGCGAGCGGGCGGCGCGCCGTCGGCCTCCGCGCGGGCTGCGGCGCGCAGCACGGTCGCGACGCCGCGCGGTCCGCCGCCGACGATGATCGCGTCGAGGGTGCTCATCGGGCGTCGGCGACGAGCTCGTCGAGCCGGGAGCCGGTGCGGGTTACACCGTGCTCGTCCACCCGGGGCCGCACCTCGACCGTGCCGTCGCTGATGCCGACCTCGACGTCCACCTCGTAGACGGTGCGCAGGGTCTGCGCCTGCAGGGCGCTCGCGGGGCTGCCGTCGGCGGTGATGCGCCCGTCGTGCAGCACGATCACCTGGTCGCAGTAGCGGGCGGCGTGGTTGAGGTCGTGGATGGCGATCAGGGCGCTGATGCCCTCCTCGCGGGTGATCTGGCGGACCAGCTGCAGGGTCTCGATCTGGTAGCGCAGGTCGAGGGCGCTGGTGGGCTCGTCCAGCAGCAGCACGCGGGTCTCCTGGGCCAGCGCCCGAGCGATCAGCGCGCGCTGGGCCTGACCGCCGGAGAGCTCGGACATGCTGCGCTCGGCGAGGTCCATCAGACCCATGCGCACGATCGCGTCCTCGACCGTCGCCCGGTCCTCCTGGCGCGGGGCGATCCCGAAGTGCGGGGTGCGGCCCAGCATCACGGCCTCGCGCACGGTGAGGTCGAAGGGGGCGTCGCCGGCCTGCGGCACGTAGCCGACGACCTTGGCGAGCTCACGGCGACCGAGCGAGGAGGTGTCCCGGCCCTCGACGGTGACTCGGCCGGCCTTCGCCCGGTGCACCCCGGCGATGGCCTTGACCAGCGTTGACTTCCCGGAGCCGTTGGGGCCCAGCAGGGCGCAGAACGCTCCCGGTGCGACCTCGAAGGAGATGTCCTCGAGGATCCTGCGCTTGCCGTAGGCGAAGGAGAGGTGGTCGACGGAGAGGCTCACTTCAGGGTGTTCCTTCGCGTGAGGATGAGATAGATGAACACGGGGCCGCCGATGAAGGCGACCACGATGCCGACGGGCACGACGGCGGGAGCGATCACCGTACGCCCCACGGCGTCGGCGACCAGCAGGAGCAGCCCGCCGGAGAGTGCCGCGAAGGGCAGCAGGTGACGGTGGTCGGCACCGATGGCGAGGCGTGCGATGTGCGGGCCGACGAGGCCCACGAAGCCGATGATCCCGCAGAAGCTGACCACGATCGCGGCGAGCGTGACCGACAGGGCGATCAGGCCCACGCGCAGCGGGCCCACGTTCACGCCGAAGCTGCGGGCGGCGTCGTCGCCCGCGAAGGCGATCGCGTTGAGGTCCTTGGAGAACCACATCGTCAGCGGGAGGGCGAGCACGGTGACGGCGCCGACGATGAGCACGTCCTGCCAGCTGGCGTCGTTCACCGACCCGAAGGTCCAGCGGATGATCGCCTGCAGGGTGTTCTCGTTCGCGGTGAACTGCAGCGCCGAGGTGAGGGCCTCGAAGATCTGGGTCATGGCGATGCCGAGCAGCAGCAGCGTGGCGACGGCCATGCGGCGGGCGGTCGCGATGCCGAGCACGAGCGCGGAGACCATGAGCGACATGACCATCGCGCCGGCGATCGTGGCCCAGGCCGGGAGCTGGTTGGTGCCGGCGAGGGTGATCACGAGGGCGGCACCGAAGGCCGCCGCCGGGGAGACGCCCAGGGTGAAAGGGCTGACCAGGGGATTGCGCAGCAGCCCCTGCATGAGCACGCCGGAGACGGACAGCGCGGCGCCGGCGGTGAAGGCGAGCAGCACCCGCGGCAGACGCAGCTGGGTGATCACCGCGTAGGAGGACGCGAAATCGGCGCTGATGGTGCCGCCGACGATGCTCACCTGGATCGAGCGGACCACGTCGGTGAAGCCCACACCGGCGGTGCCGATGGTCACCGAGGTGATCAGGGCGAGCACGGAGACCACGAGGCCGGCAGCGATGACCAGGCGCTTGCGCAGCTCATGGCGGCGGGCGGGGGCCGATGCCGCCGCAGCGGCGGGAGCCGGAGCGGGCTTCGTCGCGAGGGTCGTGGTCATGACTGCGGCCCCTGCACGTAGTCGGCCGGGTCGGAGAGCTCGGTGTCCTGGAACTCGGTGACCCAGCGGGTGAGGTACTCATCGGGGTCCACGTCGGCCATCTCCTGGGGGTGCAGCCAGACGCCGAGGTAGAGGGCGCCGATGGACTTGCCCAGCGCGCTGGTGGCCCAGCCGTTGGCGATCGCGACGTTCCCCTCGGCGAGGGCGGTCATCCCGCTCCAGCCGGGGCGGGCGGCGAGATCGGCGCGGAGGTCCTCGAAGCGGTCCACGGGCTCGGCGGAGGGCTCGAACTCATGGATCACGAACTCGGGGTCGCGCAGCACGACCTCGCTGGGGTCGACGGTCAGCTCCTCCTGGGCGTCGCTGCCGGAGGCGTCGTCGAAGATGTTGCTGCCGCCGCCGGCGAGGATCATGGCGTGGAAGCCGGAGCCGGGCAGGGTGGTGAGGTACGGCTCGACGGTCTCGAAGTAGACCGGGACGGGCTCGACGTCCGCGAGGCGCTCGGTGAGCAGGCCCGAGATCTCGTCCTTGAAGGACAGCACGGTCCGAGCTGCGTCGTCGGCCCCGAAAACCTGGCCGAGCAGGGTGATGGTGGCGTCGACGACCTCGGTGTCCCAGGCGGTCGCGACGACCAGCGGGATGCCGAAGGGTTCGAGCTGCTCGGCGGCCTCCTGCCAGACGGCGTTGCGGGGCAGGATCACGACGTCCGGCGAGAGCTTCGCGATCGCCTCGTAGTTGAGCTGGTCCAATCCCTCGGCGATGACCTGGCTCTCCTCGAGCGGCAGGTAGGGCAGGCGGTCCAGCGAGGCACGGTCCACGCCCACCACCCTGTCGCCCGCGCCGATGGCGCGAACGAACTCGTTGGTGTAGCTGTTCAGCACCACGGCCTTCCGCGCGGGGCCGGGCAGCACGACCTCTCGGTCCTGGTCATCGGTGATGGTGATCGACGTGTCCTCGTCGCTCACGGCGGACTCCCCCTCCACGGTGACCTCGCCGCAGGCGGCGAGGCCGAGGACGGGCAGGGTGGCGACAGCGGCGCCGAGCAGGGTGCGACGGCGAAGTGCGCGGCCCGTGGAGTGGGTTGAACGCGTGGGGGTCATGGGGGTTCCTCGAGGGGTCGGCGGGAGGACGGGGAGGGGTGCGGCGGGAGGACGGGGAGGGGTGCGGCGGGGTCAGGCGGCGGCCTGCTCGGCGTCGGGCAGCGAAGGCTCCCCGAGGCTGAGCATGAGGCGGTTCGCCCAGGCGAAGAAGGCGGCGGCGGTGAGCACATCGGCGATCTGGGGGTCGGTGAGCTCCAGGCGGCGCAGCGCGTGGATCGCCTCAGCGGTGACGTGGGCGCGCGGACGGGAGAGCTCGGCGGCCGCGGTGACCACCGCGCTCCAGCGCTCGTCCTGCTCGGCGACCAGCGGGTCGAGGTCCGTGGAGATCCAGTTCGCGTCGCGATCGAGGGCGGCGGCGAGCAGGGCGTCGACGTCCTCCGGGCGCTTGGAGAAGCCGGCGGACTTCCTCGCGTGGACGGAGGCGCAGTAGATGCAGTCGTTGACCTTGCTGGTCACGGCGGCGGCGAGCTCGCGCTCGGCCTTGGGCGCGCCATCCCGCGGCAGGAAGATCGCATTGTCCAGGGCGCTGCGGGCCTTCGTGATGCCGGGGGTCTGGGAGAGCATCCGGAAGTAGACGCTGTTGGTGCTGGCCTTGGAGGCGAAGGAGTCGCGCTGGAGCTCGGTCAGCTCGTCCTCGGCGGGCACCGCCACCCAGGGCTCCCACTGCAGCTGCTCGCGGGTGAAGGCCGACGGGCGGGTGCGGCCGGTGACAGTGGTCCCGCCGTGCTCGGCGGTGCGGCCGTGGGTGCGCGGGAGGCGCACGGGGGCGTCGGCCGACGGGACCTCGAGGCCACGGAGCGCGGCGAGGCCGGCGACCAGGCGCTGGAGGTAGCTCTCGAAGGAGACGAGCTGACTGATGAGCACGGCGACCGACGAGCCGACACCGGCGTCGAGCAGTCGCTGCTGGTCGGCGCGGGTGGTCAGCGCCGGAGAGATCGACAGCAGGTCGACGTGATCCCGCAGGGCGTTGAGCGTCGCGGCATCGAGGGTCGCGCCGCTCGGACCCCGGAGGTCGGTGGCGACCGGATCGGCGGCGGTGAGCTGTGCGTCGGCGCCCTGGGCACGGTGCCACTGGGCGAGTGGGCCGCTGCCCTGCCAGTCCGCGGTGACGGCGGCCAGGGCGTGCAGCACGGAAGCGGGAAGAGGCTGCTCGCTGCGGTACAGCGCGTCGTAGGCCTCCCGGGTGTGGGCGAGGACCTCGGGTCGCAAAACCGTGAGCGCCTCACGATCTTCCGGGGCATCCGTGAGGACAGCGGTGAGGATCTGATGGGCGTCGAGGGACATCATCACGTCGGACATGAGGACATCTTATGCACGACCCAAGATCACCTTTGCGGAAGGGTGAGGTGTCAGTGGTCACCCGTCCGGTGACCGGTCAGTCACCTGCGGCCTGGGCTTCTGCTGCTGTGGTGCGCTGATCTGCAGGGAGTCCGGGCCGAACGGTGCCGGTCTCCGGAATCAGGCCCGCATCGCTGCACGCTCACAGCGGAATGCCTCGTCGGCGCCCGTTCGCACTCCGTCACCTCTAGAGTCGTCCCATGCCATCGCCGCCACCCCTCGCCGCCAGGTTCTCGGTCGATTCGGGAGATCCCTCGGCAGATGCCTCGATGCCCCAGGACGAGGTCGATGGAGGCGGCCACGGCCAGCTCACCGTCGAGGTGACCGAGAGCGCCTCCGAGCCTCAGGACCACAGCCTGTCCGTCGATCTCGGGGAGCTGCTCTTCTGGATCTCTCCCGAGGTCACCACGGACTTCCGTCTCAGTTCCCTGACTCTGCTGGGCACCTCTGCGCACATCGGGTGCGGCAGGCTCTCCGCGTCCATGGCCCGCACTGACCACCCGGCCACGTCGTATGAGGACGGCGGCGCGGCCGAGGAACGGATCGAGGAGTGGATCGTGTCGATCGATCGGGACACGGTCACCGCTCCCCCGCTCACGGAGGAGGGCTACGAGCCGCTTCCCCGGGAGGGAACCTGGGGCAACGGTGCAGCGAGCGTCGCCCTCACGATCGATCCCGACGGCGTGGTCCGCACGATCGTGCTGAGGCTCGATCGGAGCCTGCAGCGGCCATAGCCAGCAGCGAGGCCTGTCGTGCGCACGAGGTGGTCAGCTCTTCGCGGCGAAGAGGAATGTACAGCTGAGCCCGGCGATCGGCGCGAAGCCGACCGGGGCGCGGCCGTCGGTCGCTCCAAGGATCCCCCAGAGAAACACCGCAGTCAGGATCACCTCGATGAACAGCGCCGAGAGCAGGCTGTACCCGCCGGGCGAGTGATCCCCGTGCCCGTTGGTGGCGAAGGAGCCGGCGGCGGAGAGGTCGATCGCGAAATCCGCCTGGCCACTGGCGATCACGAACAGGGCGACCCGCGGCGATCAGGCCACCCACGATCTGGGTGCCGATGTACGGGAGCACGAAGCGGGACTCGAGCCGTCCTGAGAGGAACACCCCGAAGGTGACGGCCCGTGGTCAGCCCTCGAGCCAGCGGGGCTCGACGAGGGTGACACGAGGCGCGGCGCCCTCGACCTGCAGCAGCCGCACGAGCTCCGTGACGGCGAGCTCGCTGATCTCGACCCGCCGCGGGTCGACCTGCGGGACCGAGGCGAGCAGCGGGCTGACGTCCACGAGATCCTCCCCGCTGAGGGCGATGAACAACCGGGAATCGTCCACGAGGGCGCCGGTCGCCGCCATCGCGAACAGCACCTGGCGCACCCCGGTGATCCCGAACAGGGCGGTGCGCTGATTCGGCAGCGTCATGCGCAGCGCCTGATCCGGCACGTCGGCCAGCGGGACGGCGTCCAGCACCACCTCGAGATCCTCCTCCGAGGCGGCATCCTCCACCCCGGCGAGGAAGCGGGCGACATCGTTGCGAGAGCGCTTGCGCCCGGGCTCGCCGAACAGCAGCAGCCGGTCGCACTGCTCCTCGACAGCGCGCTCGACGATCATCCCGCCCAGCATCTCGAAGTCGAGATCCACGACGGATCCCTGAGGGAACTCGTCGGGCTTGCCGATGGTCACGAAGGGGAGCCCGGAGTCGATCACCGGGGCCACCCGTTCGTCGTGCCGTCCCAGCTCCATGAGGATCAGCGCCTCGCACACGCCGGTGCGCACCACGCGGCGGATGCCCTGCGCCCCTTCCTGGGCGGTGACCAGCAGGATGTCGTAGCCGTAGCGACGGGCCTCCCGGGCGATGGCGCCGATGAACACCATGAGCACACCGTCATCGGACTCCGCCTCCGGGACCATCAGACCGATCACACCGCTGCGCTGGGAACGCAGGGTGCGGGCCCCGGAGTTGGGGTGGTAGCCGAGCTTCTCGATGGCGTCCTCCACCCGCGCCCGGGTGGCGTCGGAGATCGGTCGGGATCCCGTGAGCACATAGCTCACGGTGGACTGGGAGACCCCTGCCAGCCGGGCGACGTCCTGGCTCGTCGGTGCTTTCTTCCTCACCGTGCCTCCACCCTTCCTTCGGGCCACCACTCACACGGCGGTCAGACCAGATGTCCCAGTCTTCCATGCGGCCAGCGCCTGACTGCGCCCGTCGGCGATATCCAGGGTGCGGGCGCTCTGAAGGGCTTCGTCGAGGATCGCCGCGAGCTCCACACGTGCTCCGGTGTCCGCGGCGCGCACCGCGGCCTCGACGATCGCCTGGGTCCACACGTTGCCGTGCACCTCGGAGGCGGGGACGTCCCCGCCGCGCAGGGCGTCGCAGAAACCCGCCAGGGAGGCGTCGAGCTCCCAGAGCTCGTCGGCGGCGGGGGCCCGACCCGCGGACTCCTCGCCTCCCTCGGGGCTGGCGGTGGGAGGAGTCTCCCCGTCCCAGCTCACGGTGCCCGTCGCGCAGCTGAGCAGCCAGTCGCCGTTCCAGCTGGTCTCGGCGCCGGGAGCGGCCCAGGAGCCGGAGAAGGTGTGCACCGCGCCGGTGTCGTACGTGATCGCGACGGTCGCCGCCGCGTCACCCGCATACCAGCTCCAGGGCGGGTTGGAGGAGCTGGCGGTGACGGAGACGGGGTTGCCGTCCAGCAGCACCCTCCCGGCGTCGAAGGCATGGATCGCCATGTCGACGATCAGGGGATGGTCCATCTCGTCCCGGAATCCGCCGAAGCGGGGCGCCTTGTAGAACCGGGTGTCCACGATCCCGGCACCGCCGAGCTCGTCGGCGAGCCGCCTCGTCTCGTGCAGGTGGGGGTTGTTGCGGCGGGACTGGGAGACCATGAACAGCCTCCCCGTCGCCTCGGCGTGACCCGCCAGGGAGAGGGCCTCGGCGAGGGTCGCCGCGCAGGGCTTCTCGCCCAGCACCGGGAACCCGGCGTGGAGCGCGTCGGCCGTGACGGCGTGGTGGGCGGCGGGGATCGTCACGTCGATGACGGCCTCGGCGCCGGCCTCCCGGGCGACGGTGACCGCATCGGTGCCGGTGATGATCCCGTCGCGGCGGCCGTCCGGGACCACCTCCTGGACTGCCCGGGCGGCGGCGCCGTCGATCACGTCGACCACGCCGACGAGCAGGGCGTCGGCGCTGCGGAGCACGGTGCCCATCCACGCCCGGCCCATGCCGCCGGCGCCGACCACGACGACCGGCACGGAGGTCCGTTCGGTGGGGTTCGAGGCGGTGGTGCTCATGCGCTCTTGCCCGCCGCCTCGGCGTCGCCCAGGCCCTGGCCGCCGGAGCCGGTGAGGAACCAGTCGGCCTCGTAGCGGTCCAGGAAGGGCACCGTGCGGTCGCCCGTGGCCGGGCGCGCCCAGCTCACGCCGTTGGCGATCACGCGGCGCACATCGGTGTGCTGATAGACGGGGTAGTCCTGGTCACCGGGGCTGAAGTAGAAGATCTTGCCCTTGCCGCGCCGGAAGGTGCAGCCCGAACGGAACACCTCTCCCCCACTGAAGGATGAGACGAACACCAGCTCGTCGGGCACGGGGATGTCGAAGTGCTCGCCGTACATCTCCTGCTCGGGGATGACGATCGGGTGGGGAACGCCCTCGGCGATCGGATGGCTGGGGTTCACGGTCCACACCAGCTCGCGGTCGGCCTCGTTGCGCCAGCGCAGCGTGCAGGTGGTGCCCATCAGGCGGGTGAACGGCTTGGACCAGTGCCCGGAGTGCAGCACCACCAGGCCCATGCCGGCGAGCACGTGCTTCTGGACGCGCTCGGCGACCTCGTCGGAGACCTCGTCGTGGGCCATGTGACCCCACCAGGTGAGCACGTCGGTCCGGGCGAGGACCTCCTCGGTGAGCCCGTGCTCGGGATCATCCAGCAGCGCGATGTGAGTGGTGACGTCGTCCCCGAGGTTCTCGACGATGCCGTCGCGGATCGCGGCGTGCATGCCCTCGGGATAGTGGTCGCGCACGCGCTGGTCGCGCTGCTCGTGGCGGTTCTCGCCCCAGACGGTGACGCGCAGCGAGGCTGCGGCGGGGGTGCTGGTCATGAGAGTGGTCCTTTCGGAGAGGGACGGGCCGGCGAGGGCCGGTCCGACGGAGGGTTCGGGGTCGAGGGAGGGATCAGGGGCGGGCACGGTGGTCACTTGACGGCTCCGCCGGTGGCCCCGGCGGCGACGTACTTCTGGGCGACGATCATGAGGACCACCGCGGGCAGGGAGGAGAGGACCGCCGTGGACATCACGGCGCTCCAGTCCGTGTCGTTGGTGCCGATATAGGTGTACAGGCCCAGGGTGACGGGTCGGATGGACTCGCCGGTGGTG
Organism: Brachybacterium sp. 107; assembly: GCF_052379725.1. NCBI lineage: Bacteria > Bacillati > Actinomycetota > Actinomycetes > Micrococcales > Dermabacteraceae > Brachybacterium > Brachybacterium sp. 107. The sequence continues at coordinate 81,230 of NZ_JBQSYW010000014.1, forward strand.
AGCGTCAGGGCCATCAGGAAGTCGCTCCAGGCGAAGAGGAACGAGAAGATCCCGGCGGTGATCAGCGAGTTCTTCGAGACCGGCAGCACGATCGACCAGAACGCCCGCACGTGGCCGCAGCCGTCCACGCGGGCGGCCTCGACGATCGAGGTCGGGAAGGTCTCGAGGTAGGCCCGCATGATGAGGATCGCGAAGGGGATGCCCTGGGAGGCGTCGGCGAGGATCAGCCCGGGGATCGAGTTGATCAGGCCCAGCGGGGTGTACACGGTGTACAGGGCGTTCGCGATCACGATGCCGGGGATCATCTGGCTGATCAGCACGACGAAGAGGAGCACGGCAGTCCCCTTGATCTTGAACTGCGCCAGCGCGTAGGCGCACGGCGCGGCGATCACGATCGAGAGCAGGCAGGCGCCGACCGCCACGATCAGGGAGGTGATGAGATTCTTGCCCTGGTCGGCGATCGCCCGGGAGTAGCCGGAGAAGTCAGGGTTCAGCGGCAGCCACTGGGTGTTCAGGCTGTTGCCCGCCGGCGCGAGCGAGGCGTTGAGCATCCAGTAGACGGGGAACAGCATGATCGCGACCAGGACGATGCCGATCACGGTGTGCAGCCAGGAGCGGCTCTTCGTCTTGGTGCGGCGCCGGGGGACGGGGACGGGTGCGATCGATGTGGCGGGTGCGGTGGTGGCGGTGCTCATCGGGGTCATCCGTTCTTCGCGGCGCGGGCGTTGGCACGCAGGTAGACGAGGCTGAAGGCGAGGGCGATGAGGATCAGGATGTTGCTCAGCGCGGCTCCCTGGCCGAAGTCGAACTCGATGAAGCTCATCTCGTAGCTGCGCGTGGCGAGGGTCTGGGTGGCGTTGGCGGGACCGCCGCCGGTGAGGCCGATGATGAGGTCCAGGACCTTGATCGTGTAGATCACCCCGAGCAGCAGCACCACGGAGACCACGGGGCGCAGCATCGGCAGCGTGATGTGCCAGAAGGACTTCCAGCCGGTGGCGCCGTCGAGCTGGCCGGCCTCGTAGAGCTCGTCGGGGATGGACTGCAGCCCGCTGTAGAGCAGCACCACGTTGAACGGGATGCCCAGCCAGATGTTCACCATGATCACGGCGATCAGAGCGGTGTCGGAGCTGTTCAGCCACGGGATGGGGTCGGAGATCAGGCCGATGCCGGAGAGGAACTCGTTCAGCGCCCCGTTGTCCTGCTCGAGGATCCATCGCCACACGGCCGCCGAGACGATCATCGGCAGCAGCCACGGCAGCAGGAGCAGCGAGCGCAGGAAGCCCGAGAGCGGGAACCGCTTGCGGAAGTAGAGCGCCAGGCCCATGCCGATCACGAACTGGCCGATGATCGACCCGATCGTGAACAGCCCGGTGTTGCCCAGTGCGCGCAGGAAGATCGGATCGCTGAGGGTCGCGGCGTAGTTGTCCAGGCCGACGAACGGCGCATGGCCGTTGAAGAAGGTCGCGAAGTCGTAGGCCTGGAAGCTCATGACGACGTTCTTGAGGATCGGGTAGCCGAAGAACGCGATCATGTAGATCGCGGCCGGGGCGATGAAGGCGTAGCGCACCAGCAGGTCGTTGCGCCGCTGGGTCCGACGACGGGATACGTCCGTCGGCGCGGTGGCCGCCTGCAGGTCCACAGGGTTCTGGGTGGTGGTCATGTCTCTCCCCTGCCTCAGCTGACGGTCCGGGCGGCTTCGTCGTAGGCCTCTCCCGGGTCGGTGTCGTCCACGAGGACGCGCTGGTTGGCGGTGTAGATCGCTTTCGCGGTGCGCGGCCAGTCCGGGCCGAGCTTCGCGGTGCGGGAGCGGGCGGTGGAGACCTGGTCGACGAAAGTGCCCAGGTCCGGGTTCTCGCTCGCGAACTGCGTCGCGGCCTCCACGTCTCCGGGGATCGTGGAGCGCTCGCCGGCCATGTACAGCTGGTTCTCCGGGGCGACGAACATCTTCAGGAGCTCGGCGGCCTTGGCCTGCTTCTCCTCGTCGCCGGTGATCGGGACGGTCCAGACCTCCCCGCCCAGCGGCGCGACGGAGTCCGCGCCGGCGGTCGGCACGGGGATGGTGACCACGTCCCAGTGCAGGTCCGGGGTGTCTGCTTCGAGCCCGGCGATGTTCCAGGGGCCGTTGATGACCATGGCGGCGTTGCCCGCTTTGAACTGGTCCATGACGTCGCCCTGTCCCCAGTTCACGACCGAGCGCGAGGTGAGCCCGTCGGCCACGAAATCTGACCAGAGCTGGGCGGCGCCGAGCACGCCCTCGGAGTCGAGGTCGGTCTCGTCTCCTCCGTTGGACCACATGAACGGCATGAACTGCCAGGTCCCCTCGTAGCTCGCGATCGCGGAGAAGGCGAAGCCGTAGTGGTCCTCGGTGGTCAGCGCCTCGGCTGCGGTGCGCAGCTCGTCCCAGGTGCTCGGGGGCTCGACGCCGGCCTCCTCGAGCATGTCGACGTTGTAGAACAGGGCGATCGTGTTCACGGTGGGGGCGATCCCGTAGAGCGTCCCGTCGTACATGCCCAGGTCGGCGACGGCCGGGGTGAGGCCCTCGGTGCTGATCCCGTACTGCTCCAGCGGTGCCAGGGCCCCGGAATCTGCGACCTGCTGGACGTTCGGGTTGTCGAGCATGAGCAGGTCGGGAAGGGTTCGTGAGGAGCCCATCTGGAGCACCCTGGCGATGAGCTGGTCGCCGGGGACCCGCTCCCGGGAGAAGGTCAGTCCCAGCTCCTCGGCGCACTTCGTGAAGGTGCCGTTGATCGCGACGTCGTCGGCCGGGGTGTTGTAGTAGTCCACGATCCGGATCGCGGACGGGTCACCGTTCCCTTCGGAACCGCCGCAGCCGGCCAGCGCCAGAAGGCCAGGGGCAGCGATCGCGCCCCGTCCGAGAGATCGACGGGTCAGCTGTCGCCCCACTCCGGGAAAGAGGGTGTCGGAGGCTCCCTGTCCGGGAATGTCTCGTAGCGATGTCGTCGGTGTCGTGGGCATCGTCGTCCTGCTTCCTGGGGACGCCCGGCTGTCGATTCGAATCGATACCGGTGCGCGGTCGCCGTCAGTGGCGGGCGGATTGTCGGTCGGGATATCCGCACGCTCCACACATCGGCTGTGGTGCGGGTCTCGTGCGGCGAGGTCGAGCCATCATGGCGCACGTTCCCGGGAGGCGCAAGGCCCACGGAGAGAACATGTCGATTCGTATCACCTGGACCTCGCCAGGCGCCGCAGACGTCGAGGAGTCCCGTCTGACGCGGGCGGCTCCCCTCACAGACGGGCCGCGCCGCCGCTGCGCCGGCACCCTTCGGTGCTAGCGTGCCGGGGTGACCGTCTCGGAATCTCGCCCTCCCGCCCTGTCCACCTCCTCCACCCCGGAGGGCCGCGGAGGCGGGAGCGTCGGCTTCGACCCGGAGCAGTACATCGCGCTGCAGTCGCGCCACATCCAGGAGCGCCGAGAGCAGATCGGCGGCAAGCTGTACCTCGAGATGGGCGGCAAGCTCTTCGACGACCACCATGCCGCTCGGGTGCTGCCGGGCTTCACCCCGGACAACAAGATCGCGATGCTCGAGAGGCTCAAGGACGAGCTGGAGATCCTGGTGTGCCTGAACGCCAAGGACCTCGAGCGGCAGAAAGTGCGCGCCGATCTGGGCATCACCTACGAGGACGACGTGCTGCGCCTCATCGACGTCTTCCGCGAGCACGGCTTCCTGGTCGAGAACGTCGTGCTCACCCAGCTCGAGCAGTCCAACCACGTCGCCCACGCCTTCATCGAGCGCCTGCAGCGGCTGGGGCTGAAGGTGGCCCGCCACGGCGTGATCCCCGGCTACCCGCAGGACACCGCCCGGATCGTCTCCGAGCAGGGGCTCGGCGCGAACGAGTACTCGACCACCCAGCGCGACCTCATCGTAGTGACGGCACCGGGGCCGGGCTCGGGCAAGCTCGCCACGTGCCTCTCGCAGATCTATCACGACCACGCCCGGGGGATCCCGGCCGGCTACGCGAAGTTCGAGACCTTCCCGATCTGGAACCTCCCGCTCGAGCATCCGGTGAACCTCGCCTATGAGTCCGCCACCGCGGATCTGGACGACATCAACCTCATCGACCCGTTCCACCTGGCCGCCTACGGCAAGCAGGTCACCAGCTACAACCGCGACGTCGAGGTGTTCCCGCTGCTGCGCACGCTGCTGGAGAAGCTCACCGGCGCCTCGCCCTACGCCTCCCCCACGGACATGGGGGTCAACATGGCCGGGAACTGCATCGTGGACGACGAGGTGTGCCGCGAGGCCTCGCGGCAGGAGATCATCCGGCGCTACTACAAGGCCGCTGTGGACGAGCGCATCAACGACCACGACGACGTGGTCTCCCAGCGCGTGGCCATGGTGATGAGCAAGGCCGGCTGCCGGGTCGAGGACCGGTCCGTCGTGGGCCCCGCGCTCGCGATCGAGGAGGCCACCGAAGAGCCGGGCTCCGCGCTCCAGCTGCACGACGGCACCATCATCACCGGGAAGACCTCACCCCTGCTGGGCTGCTCGGCCGCGATGGTCCTCAACGCGCTGAAGCACCTGGCCGGGATCGACGACACCGTGCACCTGCTCTCCCCCAGCTCGATCGAGCCGATCCAGACCCTCAAGACGGAGCACCTGGGCTCGCGCAATCCGCGCCTGCACACCGACGAGGTGCTCATCGCCCTGTCCGTCTCCGCCTCCTCCGACGAGCACGCCCGGCGTGCGCTGGACGAGCTGCGGAACCTCTCCGGCTGCGATGTGCACACCACGACCATCCTGGGCACCGTGGACGAGGACATCTTCCGCAATCTCGGGATCTTCGTGACCTCGGAGCCCCGCTTCCAGCGGAAGTCGCTCTACCACAAGCGCTGATCCGCGCCGGGTCGCCCTCAGGGCAGGGAGATCAGCGCCTGCACCGGGGCGTGGTCCGACGGGTAGGCGCCCACCTCGTCGCGCCAGACGTTGATCGCGGCCTTGTCGGTGGTGAACTCCTCGGTGACCAGCACCCAGTCGATGCGGGTACCGCCGTCGACCGGGTCGTCGTAGCCGGGGAAGGTGCCCCACGCCGGGGTCACCTGCTCCTCCGCGACGTCCCAGGTGTCGAGCGTGGGACCGTCGGTGACCAGCGTCGTGTACGCGCCGGAATCGTGGGCCACCGAGTTGAAGTCGCCGGTGACGATCGTGGGCAGCTCGTCGAGCTCGCCGCCCTCGAACAGGTCGATCATCGCCTCGCCGCTCTTGATGCGCGCGGGCTCGGACTGATGATCGAAGTGGGTGTTGATGAACGCGAACTCGGTGCCGCTGGCCTTATCGCGCAGCCTCGCCCACACCACGATCCGCGTGACGCTGTTGCCCCAGGTGGCGGAGCCGATCTCGTCGGGAGTATCGGACAGCCAGAACTGGTCCCAGGACAGCACCTCGAGGCGGGTGGTGTCGTAGTAGATCGCCGAGTACTCGTCCTTGCTGCCGCCCTGGCGCCCGTAGCCGACCATCCGGTGCCTCGGCAGCGCCTCGTCGATCGCGCCGAGCTGCCCGTACTTGCCCTCCTGGATGCCCAGCAGGGTGGGCTGCTCCCGCTCGAGGAGTGCGATGAGGAGCGGCTCGCGGTCCGACCAGTGGTCCGGCTCGCCGGGCTCCGTGTTCGCCTCGTTCTCCATGCGGATGTTGAAGGTCATCACGTGCAGCTGATCGCGCTTCGCCCTGCCGATCAGAGCCCGGCCGCCTCCTGCGCCGGAGGGACGAGCGGGCGCGGCCGACGCCGGTGCGGCGAGGGCAGCGGCTGCTGCGGCAGCTGTGCCGACCGCCGCCGTCGTGGCGAACAGGGTGCGACGGTTCAACGACGAGGACATGGAGATGCTCCTGGGATCAGGGAAAGGGCCGCGATCACCCTAGGGACCCCACGACGTCGCAACCGACGTTCTGCCCGTTCAGCAGCGGATGTTCACGGATCCGCCGGGAGCCGGTCATCGCCGGCCGGTCATTCTCAGGCCAGGGTCATGACCTCGAGCCGGGCGGTTCACCCCATCGCGTGCAGCGTCAGCGCCGCGAGGAAACCGAGCGTCGCGAGGAGCCCGGTGTACAGGGAGTCCTTCGCGAAGGCCTCGGGGATCATGGTGTCGGTGATCATGGCGAGGATCGCCCCGGCCGCCAGGGCGTTGACGACGGCGAGAGTGGCCGGCGCCGCCCCGTCCAGCAGCACGTAGCCGGCCAGCGAGGCGAGCCCGGAGACCAGCGCGATCGTGCTCCAGATCCCGAACACATAGCGGCGGCTGCGGCCGGCCGTCTTCCAGCCGGCGCTGCTGGACAGGCCCTCGGGGACGTTGGAGATGAACACGGCGGCGAACATCGGCACGCTCAATCCTGGCCCGGCGAGCACGCTCAGCCCGAGCACCATGGATTCGGGGACGCCGTCGAGCAGGGCGCCGATCGCGATCGCTCCCCCGCTGCCGCTCTGTTCACCTTCGGAGGTCTGCTGGTCCCCGGAGCGCTTGCGGTCCCGGGCGCCGCGGCGGGCCAGCAGAATGTTCAAGCCCACGTAGATGACGGCCCCGGCAAGGAACCCGCCGCTCGTGGCCAGCAGCCCGCCCTGATCCATGGCGTCGGAGACGAGCTCGAGGGTGAGCGCGGAGATCAGCACCCCGGCACCGAAGGCCATGATCCCGGCGACCACGGCCGGCGGGACCTTCACGAACCAGGCGATCGCGCTGCCCAGCAGCAGCGCGCCGCCGGCGACGAGTCCGGCGAGCAGGGCAAGCACCCAGGGGGCCATGGTGTCTCCTTCGTCGACAGCGTGGGGTGTGTGACCCCGACCTTAGACCCGCGGATCATCGTGCCCCACCGCGAGAGCCGCGGACCGTCTCCTCAGAACGGGGCGAGGCGCGGCCGCTCCCGCATCTCCGTCGCGACCAGGGCATCGAGCAGGAAGCCCTCCATGTCCGCGCGCAGCTCGCGATGCTCCGGCAGATCCCACAGGTTCACGAGCTCGTCGGGATCGGCTGCGAGGTCGTAGAGCTCACCGGTGCGCTCTCGCGCGGTGGCCGGTGACCCGTGGTGCACGACGATCTTCACGTCGGCGCGCCGCACCATCGTGCAGTGCACCGGCGGGTCGTACTCCCAGCAGCTGTCCCGGTACTCGGTGAGGATCCAGTCCCGGTCCTCCCAGTCCTGTCCGCTCACCAGCGGCATCAGGTCACGGCCCTGGGCTCGGACGAGGCCGTCGCTCCCGGCAGCGGCCATGAGTGTGCGGGTGAGGTCCAGCCAGTCCACGAGCTCCTCCCGGACGGTGCCCGGGGCGATGCGGCCGGGCCAGCGGATCAGCAGGGGCACCCGCACGGAGCAGTCGAACATCATGGGGCCCTTGAGGAGCATCTGGTGATCACCGAGCATCTCGCCGTGGTCGCTGGAGAACACCACCAGGGTCTCCTCCGCGAGACCCTCGCGCTCGAGCGCGTCGAGCACCCGTCCCACCTCGTGGTCCACGAGGCTGACCATCGCGTAGTACTGGGCCTTGATCTCCTGGATCTGCGCCGCGGTGTGCTCCGCGAAGCCCGCCATCTGCCCGGCGTAGGACCGCTGCGATTCCTGCGTGTAGACCGGGGGCTTCGTGGCGAGCTCGTCCGGCGTGGTGACCGGGGCGGGAAGGGAGCCGGCGTCGTACAGGGCACGGAATTCCGACGGTGCCTCGAACCCGTGGTGGGGATCGAAGAAGTTCGCGACCATGCAGAACGGCCGGTTCTTGTCGCGGGTCTCGGAGAGGAACTCGATGGTCTCCTCGGCGATCCAGCGGCTGTAGTGGGCCTGCTGCGGGAGGGCGTCGATCGAGCGCTCCCTCCGCACCACGGCCTGCTCGTACAGCTCAGGATGGGTGCGGCGCAACCAGTGGTGGTACTCGTTCCCCGGGGATCGCACGTAGGGGTCGTGGGCCCAGCGGAAGATCCGGAACCCGTCGTCCAGGCGCGGTTCGATCCGGCCTCCGAAGGCGGATCCGAGATGGAACTTCCCCGCCAGGGCGCAGTCGTACCCGCCGTCGGCGAGGACCTTCGTGAACAGCTGCTGGGCAGGGTCGAGATCCACTCCGTTGGCCCACAGGCCGTGGTGGCGCGGGTAGACCCCTGTCATGAGGCTCGCGCGCGATGGGGCGCATACCGTCGACTGCGTGTAGCAGCGGGTGAAGCGCGCCCCGTCACCGGCCAGCCGGTCGAGGTTCGGGGTGCTGATGTGGGGATTGCCCGCCGCGCCCAGGGCGTCATATCGCTGCTGGTCGGTGCACAGCAGGAGGATGTTCGGTGCGGTCACGACTGATCCGTTCGATGGGGAGGGAGCGGCGGTACGGTCTCCTCCTGCAGTGCATCACACCCTGGCCGCCCCGGTCAGCCCCTCCGTCGATCAGGCGATCGGGTGATCGGCCGCTCAGGAGTCCGGCACCACACCACCCGATCATGTTCGTCGCGAACATGTTCGTTACAGTGGGTGCATGACACTGAACAACAGCCGACGAGAGCGCCCGGCCAAGCCCGCCCTGTCCCGCGAGTGGGCCGTCGCGGAGACGATCGAGATCATGCGTCGCGAGGGTTTGGAGAAAGCGACGATGCGACGCGTCGCGAAAGCCCTCGACACGGGCCCTGCGTCGCTGTACGTGTACGTCGCGAACACCGCAGACCTGCACTCAGCCGTCCTGGACGAGCTGATCGGGACGCTGGCACCCGGTGCACACGGGGACTGGCGAACCCGGCTCGAGTCGCTGCTCGCCGGGTACTCCGAGGTGCTGTACGCCTACCCGGGCCTGGCCCGGTCCGCACTGATGCTGCGCCCGACCGGCCCCCATGCCCTGCGGCTGTACGACCAGCTCCTGGGCCTGCTGCTGGAAGGCTCGATCGCTCCGAGCCGAGCGGCCTGGGGTGTGGACCTGCTGCTGCAGTACGTCACGTCCTCGGCCGCCGAGCACAGCCCGCCTGCGCCGAAGGACATCGGAGGTGACGAGCGCGAAGCGGACGATGAGAACGCGTTGGCCGCAGCCGTCGCGTCGGCCGATCCGCAGGTGACCCCTCACCTCGCCGCGCACGCCGAGACGGTCATCTCGGGCACGCCGAGCCAGCGCACCACCTGGGCCATCCGTGCGCTGGTCGCCGGCATCACCGCAACTCCCACCACCGACGGCACGGGCGACCACGCCTGAATCGCTGCACCCGACATCACTCGCACCCGGACCACGAAGGACTCACCATGACAACGCATTTCCCGATCGCCATCATCGGTGGCGGTCTCGGCGGCCTGACCGCAGCCCGTGTCCTGCACGCCCGAGGGATCGAGGCTGCGGTGTTCGAGCTGGAAGCCAGCCGATACGCCCGCACTCAGGGAGGCATGCTCGACATCCACGACGACACCGGGCAGCGGGCACTCCATGCCGCCGACCTATGGGAGCAGTTCACCCCGCTCATCCATCGCGGTGGGGAAGCCATGCGCATCCTCGACCACCGTGGGACGGTGCTGCGTGACGAGGCGGACGATGGTCAGCTCATCCGCCCGGAGGTCGACCGCGGCCAGCTGCGCGACATCCTCCTCGACTCCCTGCCCGCCCGTACTGTTCACTGGGGTCGCAAGGTCTGCGCGGTGCGAACGGTGGACGGCTTCCCCGGGCGGCACGAGGTCGAGTTCACGGACGGCGAGGCGATCACCACCGACCTGCTCATCGGCGCGGACGGCGCCTGGTCCATGGTCCGTCCGCTGATGTCCGGCGCCCACCCCGTCTACACCGGGATCTCCTTCGTCGAGGCCGACCTGTTCGACGCCGACGAGCGACACCCCGCCGAAGCTGCGGCGATGGGCCGGGGCATGCTGTTCGCCTTCAACGGCCCGACCGGCGTGCTCGGCCACCGCGAGATCGATGACACCCTGCACGTCTATCTGGGCCTGCGCGTCTCGGAGAGCTGGATCGACACGATCGACTTCGCCGACATCGCGGCCTCCAAGACGGCTCTCCTCGCCCGGATCGACGGCTGGGACGACGCGCTGCGCGGCCTGATCGCCCACGCGGACACCCCGCTGACGCCGCGCCGCATCCACGCCCTTCCCGTCGGCCACTCCTGGGAGCGGACACCCGGCACCACGCTCCTGGGCGACGCGGCGCACGTGATGTCCCCGTTCGCCGGCGAGGGCGCCAACCTCGCCATGTACGACGGCGCTCAGCTCGCCCTGGCGATCACGGAGAACGCCGGCAGCACGGAGGAAGCCCTCGCCGCGTACGAGGCCGATCTCTTCCCGCGTTCTGCCGACTCTGCCCGCGAGTCGGCCGGGAGCCTGGACCTGCTCTTCTGTGATGACTCCCCCGGACCCTTGACCAGCACGTTCGAGGAGTTCGACCGCCAGTCCGCAGAGTCCGCACCGGTCACACGCTGAGCCGTCCAGCTGGCTATGACGGTCAGTCCGCAGTTGATCGCACCGTGCGACTGCGGGTGCTCAGGCCCGCAAGGACTCCGGCAGCAGATCCGCGTGGGCGGCGAGCAGCTCGTCGGTCATGGCGCGAGCGTCCTCGAGGGTCACCTGGGCGGCGGTCAGCGGGTCCATCGCGACGGCGTGATAGACGTTCTCGAGGTTCCCGGTCAGCGCGGCCTGCACGGCGAGGGTCTGCACGTTGACGTTGGTGCGGTTCAGTGCGGCCAGCTGCAGCGGCAGCTCGCCGACCGCGGTGGGCTGCACGCCGTTGGCGTCGACCAGGCAGGGCACCTCCACACAGGCGTCGGCCGGGAGGTTCGTGATCAGGGAACCGTTGTTGGGCACGTTGCCGTGCACCACGCTGGGCACCCCGGTGACGATCGAGTTGATGATGCTGGCGCCGTACTCGACCGACGGGGCGAGCTCGGCCTTCAGCTGCTGCAGCTGCGTGTCGATGTCCCCCTGGTCGTCGTGCGCGGAGCAGATCTCGAAGTAGTCCCAGCGCTCGGGGATGTAGGACTCGGTGAGCTCGGGGGTCCTACGGAAGTAGGGCAGGTACTCCGAGGCGTGGTGGCTGGACTCGGTCTCGAAGTAGCCGAAGGCGTTCATGAGAGTGGTGCGCACCTGCTCGTTGCCGCCCTCGTAGACGTTGGACTGCTCGGCGGCCTCGCTGTGGTCGCCGTCGTCCCCTGCGAGGTCCGCGGCGCCGCGGCCTCGGAGGTGGCGTGCGTTCATCGCCTCGCGGAGCTGCGGGTAGAGATCCTCGCGGCCGCGGGAGAACTCCAGCACCCAGGCCTGGTGGTTGATGCCGGCGCAGCGGTAGCGCACCTCGTCATAGGGCACATCGAGGGTGCGGGCGAGCATGCGGGTGGTGCCCTGCACGCTGTGGCACAGACCCACGGCGTGCAGACCCCGGGCGTTGAGATAGCTGGTGGCCATCGCCATGGGGTTGGCGTAGTTGATGAAGGTGGCCTCCGGGCACACCTCGAGAGCGTCGTCGATGATCGCGTCGTAGGCGCCCACGGAGCGCAGGAAGCGGAACACCCCGCCGGGGCCCACGGTGTCACCGACGGCCTGGTCGATGCCGTACTTCCGCGGGATCATCACGTCGTGCTCGTAGGACTCCAGGCCGCCCACCTGGAAGGTGATGATGACGATGTCGGCGCCGTCCAGCGCCGCGCGGCGGTCGCCGGTCTCCTCGACGGTCGCGCCGAAACCGTGGTGGGCGATCAGCTCACGGGTGGCGGCGGCGACAGGGCCGAGCTTCTCGGGGCGCACGTCCATCAGGGTGAGTGTCGCGTCGCGCAGGGCGGGGAAGCTGAGGATGTCGCCGATCAGGCGGAACGGGAACACGAAGCCGCCGGCTCCGATGATCGTGATCTTGGGGTGGGTGAGGAAGGCGCTCTGGGTCATGGGTCCACGCTAGGTAGCCAGGCACCAGGACGTCTCGCCTGATTCTGCGATGTTCTTCCAGGATCCTTCGATCTGCGCCTACTGTGGGCCCATGCCCGCCCATTCCCTCACCGAACCCGTTGTCGAGACGATGGCGCCCGCCCTGTGGTGCCGTCGTGGCGATCCGCCCACGATGCAGTCGATGCATCGTCACAACGACGTCGAGATCAACGTGGTGCTGCGCGGCGAGCTGCGCTATGTGTTCGCGGGCCGGCCGTTCGTGGTGCGCGAGGGGCAGGTCGCGATGTTCTGGGCGGCGCAGCCTCACGGCCTGGTCGACTCCCGCGCCGGGGACGTGTGCTGGGTGCACGTCCCGGTGAGCACGGTGATGGGCTGGAACCTGCCGGAGGCGGAGCTCGGCGCGCTGCTGCAGCCCTGGCCGGTGGTCACCGATTCGGCGCTGGTGCGGGCGCGGATGGAATCGATGATCCCCTCCTGGCTCGCAGAGTACGAGACGGCAGGCGGCTCCGCGGTCGCGCTGCTGGAGATCCAGGCGATGCTGCGCAGGATCCTGCAGGCGGCACCGGCGCGGGACGGCGCAGGGGCCGACGAGGGGCCTCGCTCCCCAGGGATCCCGTGCTCCTCCGACGATCCGGATTCGCCCGGCACCCAGATCAGTCCCGTGGCCAGCGCGTTCCGTGAGGGCGGCTCCCGTCGGGTGCCGCCGGAGCGCATCGACCACATGATGGCGATGGCGCAGTTCGTGATCGAGAACTACCGCTCCGCGCTCAGTGTGGAGGACGTGGCGCGCGCCGCCAATCTGACGCCCTCGCATGCGATGACCGTCTTCCGGGACACCGTCGGCGCCACCATCGGCGAGTACCTCACGATGTGCCGCGTCGCGGAGGCGCAGCGCCTGCTGATCACCACCGCGCTGCCCACCGCCGACATCGCCGAGCGCAGTGGATTCGGGTCGCTCAGCAGCTTCTACGCCCACGTGACCGCCGCGTGCGGTATGCCGCCGCGGCAGTACCGGCAGCAGGCAGGGCAGGCGGGGCGATAAGGAGTGCACGCCGCGCTGTCGGCCCGCCCCGATGGACGTGAGCCCACGTCGTCTCGGCGTACCCGATCCATGTCGCAGATGGCAGCCGTTATGCGTCCTCCACGCCGAAGTGCTCGGCGAGGCGCTCCAGTGTGAACTCCTGGCGGAGCTTGCAGGCGCTGTTCTGGTTGGCGAACATGCCCTTGGTCCAGTAGGCCTGTTCACGGGGCACCGCGGTCTGCCAGCGCACGGGCACGACCCATTCGGCCATGTCGTCGTCCTGCTCCGTACCTGGGCCATGGGAGTAGCGGCCTGCGAGCTGGAGATCAGAGAGGAGCACCTGCTCTCCTTCGATCGTGGTCTTCGCGCGGTCGAATCTTTCCGCCTCCCCGATGACGGTTCCGATGCCGACATACCCGGATTCGGGTATATGCACGTTGACCCGCGCTCCGAGCGGAAGCGCCCGCAGTGTTCGCGAGTACCAGACGCCGCCTCCCGCAGAGATGAATCCATAGTGGCGTGCGTCTTCCCAGTTGCGGCTCCCGGACTCCTCTCCGAAAGCGACGAACCAGTCCAGACCATTCCAGTCCGCCCGCTTGCTCTTTCGTCCGCTACCGACAGCGAGCGATGGGCCCTCCTCGCGGCTGACCAGCCAGGAGCGGGCGAGATAGTGGCGATCCTCGTCCTGGAGGTAGGAGAAGAACACCGCGTTGATCGGGACGCCGAAGTCGCGCAGGTAGTTCACGATCCGCTCGGAGCTGGAATCCAGTTCTGTCGCAACCACGGTGAGTTGCAGCTCGACGTTGACCTCGTCCGGGAGCGAGTCGCCGAAAGTGTCGGCGAATGCCGCTTCGAACGGAGCCTCGAGGTGATCGTTCGCAAGATCGATGACCTCCTCTCGGGTCAAGGTGGTCACCCAGGATCCGTAGTCGAGAACCTGGGCGACGACGTCCCGCGGGCTCCTGTCCCTTTTCAGCTCCAGGACGTGCAGGTTGCCGTCGACGTCGATCGCGAGCAGATCGATGAACTTTCCGTACGGGGTGCGCACCTGTCGGCCGATGACCAGCAGCGGTGTTCCGAGCAGGGATGGGTCATGTTCCAGGAAGTCCTCGAGGGTCGCCTCGCTGGGCAGGGTCGCAGCCGGAAGTCGACGGGGTCGATCTCCATCGATTCGCCAGAGTCCCATTTCGACGGGCATGGTGCGGTCCTTCTCTCGGTGGCAGGCGGTGGGTTCCCTCAGTGTCGTCCACCGATGGCGACGCCGCAGTCAACGCCCGGGGTGCTTCCTAGGAGTTCTGTTCCCGAGGCAGCTTCTCGGCGAGCAGCTCTCGCATCCGCCCCGGGGCGTCCACGTCGTCTATCCAGCTCTGTGCTTCGCCGTGGTGGATGCGCAGCGTCGGCTCCCAGCCATGGAGGGGCGGAAGCAGATCAGCAAGCGCATCACGGAACGCCCGCTGCCGATGACGGCCGTGCTGGCCAGGAAAGAGCGGAGGCTTCCGCGCCCCGAAACCGCCGCCCTCGAGCCGCGTCTTGGCCCGCGAGCGATCGATCCAGTCCTGTCGATCGAACGCGGTCCGTGCAGAGGCCGGGTAGGGCTGAAGGGTGAGCGCACGGAATTCATTGAAATGCTGTGTCTCGTCGACCTCGAGAATGCGGCTGTGCCCGTCGGGGCCGAGAATGACTGCATCGAGGCTGCGCCGTTCCCGTGGGGGCATGACTTCCGGGAGGTCCGCCGCAGCCAATTGGCGGTAGATCGTTCTCACCAGGGGCCACGCGTCTCCGCAGTCGGTCGATCCGGGCCGGTTCAGCCACGCCGGTGTGGGTGGCTTCTCGATCACCTGGTGCTCGGGCAGCGCGGCGCGCACAGCCGCGATCGTCGAACGCTGGAATTCAAGAGCCATAAGCCCCAAGGTAGCGGGGCACCCGCCAATTGATGGGTGCCATCCCGTCGCTGCGAGGCGACGGCCTTCGGCGCGTAGCTCTCAGTCCTCGACGGTCCTGATCACCCGGGCCGGCGAACCGACGACGAGCGCTTTCGCCGGCACGTCCTTGGTGACGACGGAGGCGGCGGCGATGACGGCGTCGTCCCCGATGGTGACGCCGGGCAGGATCGTCACGTTCGCGCCGATCCACACGTTGTTCCCGATCGTCACGGGGGCCGGGTGGAGGTCGCCGCGGCGGCTCGGGGCGAGATCGTGGTTCAGGGTGGCGATCACGGTGTTGTGCCCGATGAGGCAGTCGTCGCCGATGTGCAGCCCGCCCTGGTCCTGGAAGCGGCAGCCGGCGTTGAGGAACACGCGCTTGCCCAGGTGGATGTTCTTGCCGAAGTCGGAGGTGAAGGGCGGGAACAGGGTGACGCTCTCGTCGATCTCACGGCCGGTGAGCTCGGCGAGCAGCTCTCGCACCCGGGAGGGTTCGTGATAGCCGCCGTTGAGCTCTCCGGTGACCTTCAGCGCCTCCTGGCTGGTGGCGTGCATGACCGCGTGCAACGGGGAGTTCGCCGGGATGGCCTGGCCGGAATCGAGGGCGTCCAGCAGGTCGGTGAGGGTCATGGGGCCGCCTTCCACGGAGGGTCGCGCCGGGGTGGCAGCGCCGCGACTCCCAGCGTAGCCAACACTGCCTGCGCGGACGCTCGACCGTCCTGACGCTCCAGGCCGACGGGCAGGGCACCTCGTCGCCGACCAGGCCCACCTCCCCCACTCCGGGATCGCAGTCCGGACCGTTCGCACGCGCCACACCAGATCCACTGCCTCCCCTCGCGGCCGGCGACCGCGAGGGGAGGCAGCGGCGAGCCGCTCGAGCATCCTCACGGTCGAGACGGGTGCTACTATCGTCGCCGATCCCTCGGGTGCCCGATGCAACGGGCTGAGATCGGACTGTCGCTGTCCGAGTACCGAATGAACCTGCCCCGGATAATGCCGGCGAAGGAAGAAGGAGAGCGCAGCGCTATGTCCGCACGCCCTGAGAAGTTCGCACGACCCGAGAACTACCCCACCCACCGCCTCGACGTGCTCGAGGATCCTGCCCATGGCATCCGTGTGCCCATCACCCGGGTCCTCCAGGACGATGCCCCCGACGGCACGGCGAACCCTCCTCTGGCGGTGTACCGCACTGCCGGTCCCGGCTGCGTACCGGAGGTGGGGCTGCCGCCGATGCGGGAGACCTGGATCGCCGAGCGCGGTGACGTCCAGGCATACGCGGGCCGAGACCGCGCCCTCGCCGATGACGGCCGCGGCGCCGTGCGTCGGGGCGAGGCTAGCGCCGAATGGCGCGGTGCCCGTCGCGCCCCGCTGCGCTCCCCCGTCGGCACCCGGGTCACGCAGATGCACTATGCCCGGCGCGGCGAGATCACCCCGGAGATGCGCTACGTCGCCCTGCGGGAGAACTGCGACGTCGAGCTGGTGCGCAGCGAGCTCGCCGCAGGCCGCGCGATCCTCCCGGCGAACGTGAACCATCCGGAGGCGGAGCCGATGATCATCGGGAAGGCCTTCCTGGTGAAGATCAACGCGAACATCGGCAACTCGGCGGTGACCTCGTCGATCGCCGAGGAGGTCTCCAAGCTCGAATGGGCCACCCGCTGGGGCGCGGACACGGTCATGGACCTGTCCACCGGGGACGACATCCACACCACCCGCGAGTGGCTGCTGCGCAATTCTCCGGTGCCCATCGGGACGGTGCCGATCTACCAGGCGCTCGAGAAGGTCGACGGGGAGGCGAATGCGCTGACCTGGGAGATCTTCCGCGACACCGTGATCGAGCAGTGCGAGCAGGGCGTGGACTACATGACCATCCACGCCGGGGTGCTGCTGCGGTACGTGCCGCTGACCGCGAACAGGGTCACCGGGATCGTCTCGCGTGGCGGGTCCATCCTGGCCGGCTGGTGCCTGGCCCATCACCGCGAGAACTTCCTGTACGAGCACTTCGACGAGCTGTGCGAGATCTTCGCCCGCTACGACGTGTCCTTCTCGCTGGGCGACGGGCTGCGGCCGGGCTCCCTCGCCGACGCGAACGATGCCGCCCAGTTCGCAGAGCTCGACACCCTCGCCGAGCTCACCGAGCGGGCCTGGGAGCACGATGTGCAGGTGATGGTCGAGGGGCCCGGACACATCCCGCTGCACCTGGTGCGCGAGAACGTGGAGCGGCAGCAGGAGCTGTGCCACGGCGCGCCGTTCTACACGCTGGGTCCGCTGGTCACCGACATCGCCCCGGCGTACGACCACATCACCTCGGCGATCGGCGCCACGGAGATCGCCCGCTATGGCACCGCGATGCTCTGCTACGTCACTCCCAAGGAGCATCTGGGGCTGCCGGATCGCGATGACGTGAAGACCGGGGTGATCACCTACAAGATCGCGGCCCATGCGGCCGACGTCGCCAAGGGGCATCCCGGGGCGATCGCCCGGGACGACGCCCTGTCGAAGGCGCGTTTCGAGTTCCGGTGGCGCGACCAGTTCGGGCTGTCCCTGGATCCGCAGCTCGCGCAGGAGTACCACGACGAGACCCTGCCGGCGGAACCCGCGAAGACCGCGCACTTCTGCTCGATGTGCGGCCCGAAGTTCTGTTCGATGCGGCTGTCCCAGGACATCCGCGACACCTACGGCGACGCCGCGGAGCAGGCGGAGATCGCCCGGGCCGGTATGGAGGCGAAGGCTCGCGAGTTCCGCGAGGCGGGCGGCACCGTGTACCTGCCGGACCCGTCGTTGCCCGCGGGTTCCGGGAGCGATGGCTGACGGCATCCGGCGGGCCGGCCCGGCGAGGACGAGATCGAGAACGTGGTCGAGACGCGGGTGCCCTACCGTGGGTCCATGACCACCGCCCGTCCGGCCCGCCGCTGGGCGCTCCGCCTGCTCGTCGTGCTGCTCGCACTCGTGGTGCTCGCCGTCGCAGCGCTCCTGGTGTGGAGCCGGTTCGAGATCATGGAGGCGGAGCCGGAGCCGGTCGGGCAGGTCCTCGAGGACTCCGGGATCAGAGTCACCGAGTCGAGTGCCTCACTGATCCTGCAGCCCGCGGGGACCGGGTCCTCCGGACCGAACAGAACATGACCGTGGTGGTCGTGAAGCCGTGGCTGCACCTGTCGCTGTTCGATCGGCGCGGTCTGGACACGTTCACCGCCGACCTGCCCGAGGTGGGCACCTGGATCGTGGGCGGGCACTCCCCGGGCGGGGTGCGCGCCTGCCAGGTCGCGCCGGACGCCGATGCCCTCCTGCTGCTGGGCTCCTACTGCGCGAACGATCTCTCCGAGAGGGAACTGCCCGTGCTGAGCCTCGCCGGCAGCGAGGACCGCTTATCGACCCCGGAGAAGATCGCCGACGCACGCTACCTGCTGCCCGAGACGGCGACCATGGTCGAGATTGAGGGCGCGGGCCATGCGAGCTTCGGTGACGACGGGCCGCAGGACGGCGACGGCACGGCGAGCATCTCCGACGAGGAGATGGACACGGAGGTCAGCGCCGAGGTCGAGGCGTTCGTCGACTCCTTCGGCTGACACACGAGAACGCGGAGCCTCTGCCGTGGCAGGGACTCCGCGTTCTCGGTGCGGCCCGGGGCCGCCGCGGATCACTCGTCGAGGTGCTCGACGGCGTAGTCGGCCTGTTCCTGCGTGAACTGCTCCCCGTACTCGGAGGTCAGCTGATCGCGGATCGCCTCCGGGGACATGTCCATCGAGTCCCGGTACGAGCGGGCGCTCTGCAGAGCGTTGTCGTTCCAGTCCGCCTCGATCGTGTCGATGGCGTACTGCGCCTCCTCGGCCAGGAACTGCTCGCCGTACTCCGAGGTGAGCTGGTCATAGATGCCTGCCTTGGACATGTGCAGGGTCTCGGAGTAGCACTCGGCGGAGGCCAGCGCGTTCGCATTCCAGTCCGCGTCGACGTTGTCCACGGCGTACTGCGCGGCCTCGTCGGAGAACTGATCCGCATACTCGGAGGTGAGCTGGTCGAACAGCCCCTGCTTCGACATGTGCAGCAGATCTGAGAAGCTCTGCGCGCTGTTCATCGCGGAG
>NZ_JBQSYW010000015.1:0-85986 GCF_052379725.1 Brachybacterium sp. 107
AGACCGGGACGCTGACCGGGAAGGTTGAGCGGGATCAGCTCCTGCGGGGCCATCGCCTCACCGCCGCGCACCACCACCAGGCGGGAGATGACGGTCTCGATGGCCCGGGCCTGCTCCGCGTCGCTCAGGGCCTTGCCGGTGAGGATGGCCCGCAGGAACCAGCGTCGGCCGTCGATCCCGATGAACCGGGCGGGTCGGTACCCCGTGCGCCCGTCGGCACGCTTCACGGGCAGGCGCGTGATCAGCTCCGTCCCGAACGCTCCGGGACGGGTCTCGGCCGTCCCGCCCTGCTTCACGACGGAGTCCCGCAGCGAGGTCCGGACGTCGTCCCACAGGCCGCGGGACTTCGGAGCGGCGAAAGCCTGCACCTGGACCGAGGATCCGCCGATCACCAGGTTCGCGCCGGTGACGGCGCTCGTGCGCTGATCGACCTCCATCCGCAGCTCCATGCCGTCGATCGTCGGCACCTGCAGGCCGCCGAGGTCGATGCGATCCTCCTCGGGCGCGTCGCTCTCGTCGAACGGTCCCTCGGCGAGGTGATCACCGCGCCCGGTGGTCTCCTCGGCGCCTGCGTCGCCGGTCTCACCGGAGGCCTCATCTGCGGTCCCGTCCGACGGGGCCCCGACCTCCTGCTCGTCCGCCTCCTGCTCGGGGGAGGCCTGCACGACGTCGGCCGCGGAGCCCTCGTCACCCACAGCGGTGGATGCGCCGTCGTCCGCGGTCCCGTCGGCTGCAGTCCCGTCAGCTGCGGCGCCGTCTGCTGCTGCGTTCTTCTCGATGTCCTCGTGGGCGTCGACGGCGTCGACGTCCTGACGCTTCTTGCGGGAGAACAGTCCCATTGTTCAACCCTCCTGGTTCTCGTCGGTGGCGGTCGCTGCCGTTGCGTGCCCGAAACCGCCGCTGGAGCCGAAGCCCGAGGTGGACCGGTCGGTGGCATCGAGGTCGTCGGCCTGCTGCAGCACGGGGGTCATCACGGGGACCACGACCAGCTGGGCGATCCGGTCACCGGCTCGGAGCGTGAAGCTCTCCACAGGATCGGTGTTGTGCAGGGAGACCTTGATCGGGCCGCGGTATCCGGCGTCCACGACACCGGGGCCGTTCAGCACGGTGATCCCATGCTTAGCGGCCAGACCGGAACGGGGGCAGACCAGGCCCACCGTTCCTCCCGGCAGGGCGACGGACGTCCCCGTGTCGACGAGGGCGCGCCCGCCGGGGGGGATCTCGAGATCGACGGCGCTGGTCAGGTCCAGGCCAGCATCATCGGCGTGGGCTCGACGCGGCATCTCGGTCCCCGCAGCGAGCGCGATCCGCAGCGGAGGCGCGTCAGGGGCGGCGGCGCGGGCGGCCGCGTTCGTGGTGTCAGACTCTTCAGGCATGGGCACAGGGTATGCCGTCCAGCCCGAGAGCTCCCAGCACGCGCGTGAGACCATCGGAGCATGACCGCAGCACCCGATCCCGTCCCCGGGACGACGGCGGACGACGCCGCCTCGTCGCCCCCGCGCCCTGCGTCCCCCACGGCCCCCACGGCCCCCACGGCCCCCACGGCACCGCCGTACCGCGAGCGGCTGCTGCCCAGCCCCGGCGCCTGGATCGTGGTGATCGCGCTCGGTTCGATCGTCGGCCTGGTCATCGTGCCGCTGAACAGCATGCTCGCGCTCATCGTGGCGATCGTGAGCATCGCGATCGCGATCGTGCTCGCCGTGCTCTACTCCCCCGTGGTGACGGTCTCCGACGGGAAGCTCTCCCTGGGCAGCGCCCAGATCGACGTCGACCAGCTCGGAGACCCCGTGGTGCTCGAGGGCGAGGAGTGGCGCCTGCTGGTCGGTCAGGACTTCGAACCTCTCGCGTACCACTGCGTGCGCGGCTGGATCCATGGCGGGATCCGTGTCGAGGTCCACGACGAGGAGGATCCGACGAGCGCCTGGGTCGCCTCCTCGCGCCACCCGCAGGATCTCGCCCTCGCGCTGCGCACCGCCCAGCAGCACGCCTGACCACCCACCCACGCCGATCCGGACGCCTCCGGGGCGGAGCACGGGAGCCCACGAGAGCCCACGAGAGCCCACGAGAGCCCACGAGAGCCCACGAGAGACACCGCACCACGCGTCACCGCAGTGCACGCACCCGGCATGACGAACGGCGCCGCACCCCGAGGGTGCGGCGCCGTGATGCACGGAGGCTCCGGTCGCTCAGGCGGCCGCGCACTCCTTGCAGATGATGAGGGTTCCCTCGACGTGGTCGATCTGGCTGCGGTGCTTCACCAGGAAGCAGCTGGCGCAGGTGAACTCATCGGCCTGACGGGGCAGGACCCGCACCGAGAGCTCCTCGCCGGAGAGGTCTGCGCCGGGGAGCTCGTACGAGTCCGCCGCCTCTGCCTCGTCCTCGTCGACCGTGGGGGCCGCCGACTCGTTGCGGCGACCCTTCAGCTCCTCGATCGAATCATCGTTCGACTCATCGTCGTTCTTGCGCGGGGCATCGTAATCTGTGGCCATCTACGGTCCGTTCTCGTGGTTCGCGGCGGTCGTCCGACCTGGGGAGGCTTGCTGTCATCCAGCACATCGCGATCGCCCTCGCCCCCTCTGGGCCGGTCCGGATCGAAACGCTGAATGCGGCGGCATTATTGCAGAGAGGTCTGTGCTCGGCAACCGACGTCACATTCGGGGGCGCAACACGCCCTGCTTCCCGGCGCGGACGCCGCCGGGGAGCACTGCTACGGGATATGGTCGCTGCCTAGACTTCTGCACGCCACCGACCAGGCTGCGACGGAGAGGACGACGATGCGAGAGATCGAACTCGACGGGATCCATGACGATGGAGAGCATGTGATCCTGGTCGACTCCGATGGCGAGCGGTACACGCTGCGGATCGACAAGGCGCTGCGCGCCGCGGTGCGCACGGACCGACCGGCGCTCGGCATGATCCAGGCTGCCGATGCTGCGCCGCTGCGCCCTCGCGAGATCCAGGCGATGCTCCGTTCCGGACGCAGCGCCGAGGACATCTCCGAGGCCGCCGACATCCCGGTGGACCATGTCCGCCGCTACGAGGGCCCCGTCCTCGCCGAGCGGGAATGGACCGCTCAGCGAGCACGCACCTTCCCCGTCGGCCGTGGTGGCCCGAGCCTCGATGATGTCGTCGCCGAGCGTCTTGCCGCCCGGGAGGCGACCGAGGAGACCGCCTGGGACGCATGGCGCCGAGCCGACGGCACGTGGACCCTGGAGCTGACCTTCTCCGCGGCGGGCCGCACCCGCCAGGCGCATTGGGTCGCCGAGATCGACAACCGCTCGGTCGCACCGGTCGATGACGAAGCGCGCTGGATCAGCGACGAGGACGCCCCGCCCGAGCCGACGCGCGGCCGTGCGCGCCTGCAGGCCGTGAAGAGCTCGGTCTACGACCTCGAGGCCGACGGCTCCTTCGACGAGAGGACGGCCGCTCCTCGGCGCGGCCGCGCCCCCTGGCCGACCCAGCACCCGACGACCGACGGCCCGGCCGCGCCCCTCGACGACAGCGAGCTCGATGCGCTCAATGCCCGTCGTGGCCTGCGTTCGGTCCCCCCGCCGGTGGACGACTCCGGCTCGGTATGGACCAGCCTCGATGAGGATCTCCTGGACGACGCCCGGACCGACGATGCCTCGGCGGCATCCGGTGAGCCGGCGGGCTCCGCCGAGGAGGCGGCACGCACCGACGGGACCGACGGCGCTGACGAGTTCGCCCGGACGGACGCGCCGGGCGCGTCGGGCGCTGCAGGAGGGACTGCGGAGTCGGCGGGCGTCGCGTTCGAGGAGGTCGCGGACTCCGACCGGGATGCCTTCCTCGAGCACACCACGAGCGACGCGGATCTCCTCGACGAGGCGACCGATGACGACGCGACGGACGACGCCACGGATGCCGCGGCCGACGGTCCCGAGGACCAGGACGACGTTGATGCCGCCGACGTCACGGGCGAGCATGCCTCGAGCGCGTCGACCAGCTCGTCTCCCGGTGGGAAGGTCCTCGACGAGCGGCACTTCCAGGACACCGTCGATCTGACGCCGCTGCCGGGCTTCAGCGCGACGTCCGCGCCATCACCGTCGGATCCTGTCGATCCGGCCGAGCAGCCCAAGCCGGCCAAGTCCCCGAAGGGCTCCAAGGCCAAGAGCAAGCGGGCCTCGATGCCCAGCTGGGACGAGATCGTCTTCGGCTCGAAGCACGACTGATCCTGATTCACCACTGATCCTGATGCACCACTGATCCGGACTCACGACCGAACCGGATCACCGCTTCTCTGATCGGTGCCGCTGCCCGCACCGATCAGAGAGGCGCTCAGACCATGACGCGCAGGAGCGGGACGACGCTCTCGGCCTTCGTGAGCGATCCGTGCACGCCGATCATCGCGCGGGCGGACGCCGGACGCCGTGAGAAGTCGTCCACGCTCCACCGGTCCCGAGCGAGCACCAGCACGTCGGGCAGGCGCCCGGCGACCCGCCCGGACACCTCGGTGCCCACCGAGGCGAGCAGCCCCGAGGAGAGCACCTGGGCCCGGTCCAGGACCAGGGCACGCCCTCCCAGCAGATCGCGGAGTCCGCTCGTGAGCTCCTCGGCGGCACCGTCCCCCTCGACAGCTCGCAGTGCGAGCGCACGGGACTCCCCCGCGACCGACGCGGCCAGTCGTTGCAGCCGCGGATGGTCGGCGAGATCGATCGTGGTGCTCGGCGAGGTGTCGACCATGCCGTGATCCGCTGTGACGTGGAGCCGCGTGCCACGTGGCAGTCGGCGCAGCAGCGATCCGAGGAGCGCATCGACCTCGGCGAGAGCCGTGCGCCACTGGTCGCTGTCCACCCCGTGATGGTGCCCGGCGTGATCGACGTCGTCGACGTGGAGATGGACCAGGCCGTCGGGGCCGGCGCGGTGGAGCGCGGTGCGCACCGCTTCGACCCTGTCCCCCCGGCCGTGGCCCAGGAACTCCCAGCCGCGGTACGCCACACCGCTGAGGTGAGACCCGGCGTGCTTGGACGGGGCCACCTGGACCGCCCGGCGGGTGCCCTGCTCGACCAGAGTCGGTGCGGGCATCCACCGTCGCGGATCCACCGATCGGTCACCGGAGATCTGGTTCAGGGGCTGGCCGGAATCCGGGTCGTAGGTGAGATATCCCAGCACCCCGTGCACGAGCGGGGGCAGGCCGGTGTGCAGCGAGACCATCGCCGTGGCGGTGGTGGCCGGGGACACGGTGCGGATACGCGTGATCTGCCCGTCCAGCCGGCGCAGGGTCGGGGTGAGGGCGCGGTGCGTGGAGAGCAGCCTGGAGCCCACTCCGTCGAGCAGGATCACCACGTCGCGTCCCGGTTCCGGCGCAGAGACCAGCGGTGCCAGGACGTCCAGGAGGGCTGGTCGTGCGCCGTCTGCGAACGGGGCGGGCAGCAGGTCGTCGGGCCAGTCGATGGGCTGCGCCGGGACAGCCGGGCCGTCGGCCCGGGCGCTGGGGGCGCCGTGCTCCGGATCGGCCATGGTGGTCCTCTCAGGCATCCAGGGCGTCGACCGCGTCGACCAGCTCGTCGTGGAAGCGCAGAGCGGCCTCGACGGCATCGTCGCCATCGGCAAGGGCGCTGACACGCAGGGCGAGGTCCGCCGGGGCCATCGTGCCGGTGTATCCGTGGTCGGCCTGGCAGCTGGGGTCCTCGCAGACGGCGCGCTCGAGATCCACGCGGTGGCTGCCGCTCCACGTGATGCCGAGCGTGATCTCGGCCTCCCGGCCCGGGGTCTGCTGCCCATCGGTGTCGAAGACCTGGGAGAGACCGGTGGAGGCGATCCTCTGCAGCCGGACCCGCTCCGTGGTCGAGACGACCTGGCTCGGGTTCAGGGCGTCGGCCGGGTCGTCATCGAGGTGCGTGACCAGCAGGTGGGTGGCCGTCAGGACGAGGACCGTGAGGTGCCGGCGCACTTCAGGGCCGTCGAAGGTGGTCTCCGGCCGTACGAGGTGGGCCAGCGGCCGCGCACCATGCAGGGAACGCTTCAGGCTCTGAGCGGCCGTCTGCGGGAAGTATCCGGCGGTCTCGAGCTCTGTGAGGAGATCAGCGGGAAGAGCTGTGGTCATCGGACCAGTGTCCCACGCTCCCGGGCTCAGGAGCCCGCCGGTCCCGACAGGGCGCGACGGGAGCCGTCGGTCCGGTTGGGGGCCGGGCTCAGCCGGACGGCGGCACCGACCACGCTGACGCCCTCCTGCCCCACCAGCACCGGGTACAGCTCGAGCATCGCGAGCTCCGGGAGGTCCTCGGCGAGCAGACCGATGCGCACCAGGAGGTCGGCGAGCGCCTCACGATCCGCGGGCGGGAGCCCCCGGCTCCCCTGGAGCTTCACCGCGCTCGCCGGGGTGTCGATGAGGGCGCGCGCGGCGTCCTCGCTGAACGGCGGGATGGCGTAGGCGATGTCATCGAGCAGGTCGGTGGCGTCCCCCGCGACGGAGAGGGACACGACAGGGCCGAGCGAGGGGTCCTCGACGCTGCGCACCACCATCGGCACGCCCGGCGGGGCCATCGCCTGCACCTCGAGCGGGGCGCTCGAGTAGGACAGGTCGCGCCGCATCGCCGCGACCGCATGGCGCAGCTGGATCTCATCGGGGATCGCCAGGCGCACTCCCCCGAGATCCGCCCGGTGACGCAGCACCTCATCGGTGCTCTTCAGGGCGACGGGATAGCCGAGGCCGCGTGCCCGCTCCACGGCATCGTCGGCGTCGAGGACCGCGTGGGATTCCAGCACCTCGATCCCATAGGCCGACAGGAGATCTCTGACCTCGCCGGCGGTGAGGTCGCGTGCAGGGGTCGACGTGCCGCTGGCGGCGAGGGCCCGGTCCACGAGATCGCGGGCGCCGGCGCGGTCGACGTCCTCGCGGTGCGCGGGTTCGTCGTCGTCGACCGCCGGACGCAGTGCGGCCGCGAGCATCCCGGCCCCGGCGCGGACCACCCCGTAGGGCGTGGCATGGAGGGGAGGAAGGTCCTGGTCCCGTCGGATCGACGCCTGCACCTGGGCGAACCGGTCGGCGTCGGTGATCAGGCAGACCAGCAGCACCACCTCGGAGTGGCGGGCCACGGTCGCCATCGCCCGGATCACCTCGAGGGCGTTCCCGCTGAGGGGGTCGAGGAAGCCGGCGATGACCAGGTCCACCTGTCCGAGGGCGGCCATCGAGGTGAACGCGCGCTCGATCAGACGAGGGTCCGACGCCAGGGGGACGCTGTGGTTCTCGGCCACCACCTCGAGACCCGCCTGGTCGGTCGCTCCGCGCAGGGAGGCGCCGAGCGCGGCGGTGTTCGAGAGCAGCCCGACGCGCTGCCCCGGGGGCAGTCCCTGGCGTCCGATGGCGTCGGCGATGTCCAGGAGATGGTCGACCCCGGAGGCCTGCACGGCACCGGAGGAGCCGAGCACCTGGTCCAGGGCGCGGCGCGGCAGCACCGAGCGGCGCACATCGTGACCGGGGGGCGTCGTGGAATCGATCCCCGGCGGCCGCAGCACGATCAGCGGAACCTTCCGGGTGAGGCGACGGGCGAGCCGTGTGAACTTCCGCGGGTTGCCCATCGATTCCAGGGCGAGCGCGATCACCCGGACGCTGTCGTCGTCCTCCCAGTGCTGCAGGGTGTCGTTGAGGGAGACGTCCGCCCGGTTGCCGACGCCGACGAACTCGTGGATGCCGATCCCGCGGGTGTCGGTCCCTGCCAGCAGCAGCGCGGACAGCGCGCTGGACTGCCCGGCGAGCGCCACGGGACCCGGGTGCGGCATCTTCGGGGCGAGGGAGAGGCTGATCGCCTCCTCGCCCGTGCGCAGGAAACCGAGCGACCCCGGGCCCAGCAGGCGCATGCCGTGCAGGCGGGCACGGGCCACGAGCCGCCTCTGCAGCCGGCGGCCCTGCTCGCTGTCCGTGAACCCCTCGGTGGGGATCACGACGCTGCGCACCCCGATCTCCGCGCACTGCTCGATGGCGTCGAGGCAGGCTTCGGGGCGCAGGGCGATCACCGCGAGATCGACGGTGCCCGGGATGTCCTCGATCCGAGCACGGGTACGGTGACCGCGCACCTCGAACGCGTCCCGGGAGATGACGTGGACGGCGCCGGAGTATCCGGAGTTCTCGAGCGCCGTGAGGAACCGGCCCCCGGCGGAGTCGGCGCGGGAGGACACCCCGATCAGCACGACGGACTCCGGGGTCAGGAGGCGCTCCATGGCGCGGGCCTCCGCACGGTGCTCGCGCTCCGCCATCACCGCGAGGGAGCGTTTCGTGGGGTCGATGCGGAAGGAGACCAGGACCACGCCGTCGTCCATGGTGCGCTCCACGTCGAAACCGGCCTCGGTGAACACGTTGATCATCTTCGCGTTCTGCGGCAGCACCTCGGCGGTGAAGAAGCTGATGCCCCGTTCGCGGGCCGCGGCCGCCAGGTGCTCGAGCAGCACCGAGGCGAGACCGGAGCCCTGGCGCGCGTCGGAGACGTTGAACGCGACCTCTGCCGCTCGTGGATCGATCCGGTCGTACCGGGCCACAGCGATGATCTCGTCCCCCACCAGCACGATGAAGGCCACCCGGTCGTGGTGGTCGACGTGCGTGAACCGTGCGAGGTCCCGGGGGGAGAGCTGCGGCATCGCCGCGAAGAACCGGAGATAGCGCGAATGCTCGGACTGCCGTGTGTGGAAGTCCTGGAGGGCGTCCGCGTCCGCGGGGCGGATGGGCCGCAGATGTGCCGCGGAACCGTCACGCAGGGCGATGTCGGCCTCCCAGTGCGCCGGGTACTCCTCAGCGGGGTCACCGGCGGCGTCGGCGGCACGACGCCGCAGGGAGCGCAGCGGTTCGAGCCGGGGCACACGACTGTCGGGCATGATCGGATCCTATCGTCGACGATCGTGGAATAGACGGGATTCACGTCCCGTCCGGGCCCTGGCTCCCGGAATCATGGCCGGTCATGCGCCATGATGTCCCTCATGGCCCGATCACGAAGCACCCAGCCGCCCGCCGGGGATGACGAGGTCGACGAGACGATCGTCGACATCGACGTCACCAGCGAGATGGAGACGTCGTTCCTCGAATACGCGTACTCCGTGATCTATTCCCGGGCGCTTCCGGACGCCCGAGACGGGCTCAAGCCGGTCCAGCGCCGCATCCTCTACATGATGGCCGAGATGGGGCTGCGCCCCGAGCGCGGGCACGTCAAGAGCCAGCGCGTCGTCGGCGAGGTGATGGGAAAGCTCCACCCCCACGGCGACACCGCGATCTACGACGCCCTGGTGCGCATGGCCCAGAGCTTCAACATGCGCATGCCCCTCGTGGACGGGCACGGCAACTTCGGCTCCCTCGACAACGGCCCGGCGGCGGCCCGGTACACCGAGGCCCGCCTCGCCAAGGCGGCTCTGCTGATGACGGACTCGCTGGACGAGGACGTCGCGGACATGATCCCGAACTACGACAACCAGCTCACCCAGCCCGAGGTGCTGCCTGCGCAGTACCCGAACCTCCTCGTCAACGGGGCGTCCGGCATCGCGGTCGGGATGGCCACGAACATGGCGCCGCACAACCTGGTCGAGACGATCGCTGCGGCCCGCCACCTGATCGACCACCCCGACGCCGATCTCGAAGCCCTCATGCGCTTCGTCCCCGGGCCCGATCTGCCCACCGGAGGGCGGATCGTCGGGCTCGACGGTGTTCGTGATGCGTACCGCACGGGTCGCGGCTCGTTCAAGATGCGGGCCACGACGCGCATCGAGAACATCACCTCGCGGCGCAAGGGCATCGTCGTCACCGAGCTCCCCTACCAGGTGGGGCCGGAGAAGGTCGCCGAGAAGCTGCGTGACGCGGTCCAGGCCAAGCGCGTGCAGGGCATCACCGACTATCAGGACCTGACCGACCGCCACCACGGCCTGCGCCTCGTGCTGACCGTGAAGTCGGGTTACGACCCTGAAGCGGTGCTCTCGCAGCTGTACAGGTACACGCCGCTGGAGGAGTCCTTCGGCATCAACAACGTGGCCCTGGTCGACGGTCAGCCGCGCACCTTGGGCCTGAAGCAGATGCTCGAGGTCTTCGTCGACCATCGGCTGCAGGTGGTGCGCCGACGCACCGAGCACCGGCTCGGCAGGCGCAAGGCGCGCCTGCACCTGGTCGAGGGCATGCTGCTGGCGATCGTCGACATCGACGAGGTCATCCAGATCATCCGCAGCAGCGACGACGCGGAGTCCGCACGCACCCGCCTGATGGGCGTCTTCGATCTCTCGCAGCTGCAGGCCGAGTACATCCTCGAGCTGCGGCTGCGCCGGCTGACGAAGTTCTCGCAGATCGACCTCGAGGCCGAGCGTGATGACCTGCGTCGGGAGATCGAGGAGCTCGAGGAGATCCTCGGCTCCGACACGGTCCTGCGCACGCTGGTCTCCACGGAGCTCGCCGCCGTCGCCGCCGAGCACGGGGACTCCCGGCGCACGGTCCTGCTGGAAGCGGCCGATCAGCCCGCCGTCACCGCCTCCGGATCCCTCGAGGTGGCCGACGAGCCCTGCCGGGTGCTGCTCACCGGTACGTCGCTGGTGGCGCGAGTCGCCGGGGAGGACGACGTGCTGCGCGAGGGCCGGCGCAGCTCCCACGACGTCATCGTCTCGGATGTGCTGACCTCGACGCGGTCCACGATCGGGGTCGTCACGGATCGCGGCCGGGTGCTGCATCTGTCGGTCGTGGAGCTGCCTTCGCTCGCCCCCACCGCAGGCGCCCCGTCGCTGGCCGGCGGAACCCGGCTGAGCGATCTCCTGGACCTCGACCGCGAGGAACGACCGCTGGGCCTGATCCGACTCTCCGAAGCGGACGTGGCCCGCGGCGGAGCGATCGCGCTCGGCACCCGCCAGGGTGTGGTCAAGCGCGTGCAGCTCGACTTCCCCCGGACCGACGGCTTCGAGATCATCGCGCTCAAGGACGGGGACACCGTGGTGGGTGTGGTCGACCTGGAGGAGGACAGCGACCTGGACCTGGTCTTCGTCAGCTCGGACGCCCAGCTGCTGCACTTCCCCGCCTCCGGGGTCCGGCCGCAGGGCCGTGGTGCCGGTGGGGTCGCCGGGATCAAGCTCGCCGCCGATGCCCACGTGATCGCCTTCGGGACGGTCGACGTCACTGCTGCAGCGGACGTCGTCACGGTCTCCGGCAGCTCCGGCACCCTGCCCCTGCTGCAGACCGGCTCGCTGAAGGTCTCCTCCCTCACCGAGTTCCCGGCCAAGGGGCGTGCCACCGCCGGGATGCGCTGCCACCGCTTCCTCCGCGGCGAGGACACCCTCATCGGCGCCTGGGTGGTGCCGCACCCCGCCCGGGCCTGCTCCGAGGCGGGCCAGCCGATCGATCTGCCCGAGCCCACGGGCCGACGAGACGGCTCCGGCACCCCGGTCGCCGTGCCGATCGCTGCGGTCGGCTGACCCCTCCTCGGCGAGATATCCCGATGACGCGTCCCGGCACCAGCACCTCCGTGATGTCACGCACCCGCGCCCGGCTGCGATCGACGGAACCGATCCGGGCGGAGGGCATCAGCCTCACGCTCGGCCTCGCCGGGGCGGTCACGGGCCTGGTGGTCGGCCTCCTCGTCCTGCGCGGCACAGCTCCCCTGTCCGGCCCGGGGTCCATCGGGGAGCTCGCCGCCGTGTGCGCGCTCGCCGTCTCCGGTCTGGTCGCCACGGGTGCCCTCCTCGTGCTCGCCCCGCGGGTCCACCCGTGGATGCAGGACATGCCGTGGTGGCGACGAGTTCTGGCCGTCGCCGGGCCGTCCCTGGTGTACGCGGTGCTCGCGTTCCTGCTGACCGGTGCGATGTTCGCGGTGCTGCAGCTGGCGTTCCAGGGCGTGGCGCTGGATCGCTTCGCGAGCACGTTCTGGGTGAGTGCCAGCACCGGGGCCTGGGCCTACATCGTCGGGGCGGGCTCAGCGGCCCTCGATGGCCGCTCGCTCGCCACGCTGCTCATGGCCTTCCTCACCGTCGGGGTGCTGTCCGCCGCGATGCTGGCCCCGGATCCTTACTGGTGGGAGCAGTTCTTCTCCCAGCTCGGCGCAGGATCGGATCGGGCCGGGCTCGCCTTCAACCTCACCCTGCTGCTGACAGGCTTGGCCTTCGTCGCGGTCGGGGACTTCCTCGGGCACGACCTCGGGCTGTGGGCTCGTGCGGCCGGCGAACCACGGTGGAAGGTCCAGGTGGTGCATGGGACCCTGGCGGTGCTGGGAGCGCTGCTCGCCCTGGTCGCCCTGATCTCCCTGAACGTCAGCGAGTACTGGCACAACGTCGTCGCCGAGTCCCTCGTGGTGGTCTTCGGACTCGCACTCGTCGTCTTCCCGGTGCTGCTGCGCCGGCTGCCCGGCGGTCTGCTCCTGTTCACCGGCATAGCGTTCGCGATCCTGGTGATGCTGATCGTCCTGTTCGAGGTGGTGGGCTATCTGAACATGACGGCCTTCGAGATCGGCACGGCGGTGACGGTGTACGTCTGGCTCCTGCTGTTGATCCGGGCGGTCTCCGCAGCCGGGGACGGCGTCCGCGAGACGACGGCAACTCCCTGACACCCGCCGTTCGAGAGCCCATCCCCCGTGGGACGATGAGTGCCATGAACACTTCGAGCACTGCCGCATCCGTCTCCCTGCCTGACGGGGTCCTCCTCGAGCAGCTCCACGGCGCCGACGCGATCGTCGTCGACGTCCCGGCTGCCCGCGCAGTCGTCCATCTCGACGGCGCGCATCTGACCAGCTGGGTTCCCGCCGGGGAGTCCGATCTGCTGTGGCTCAGCCCCGACTCGGCCTTCGGACCCGGCGAGGCCATCCGCGGCGGCATCCCGCTGGTCGGCCCCTGGTTCGGCCCCGGGCGCGACGGGACCATGGCGGTCAAGCACGGCTGGCTGCGCACGGTCCGCTGGGATCTCGTCTCCGCGGCCCTCGACGGCGATGATGTCGTCCTGGAGCTGGAGACCCCGCAGGACGCCGCAGAGCTCACGGGGAGGGTCGTCTTCCGCATCGGTGCCGAGCTCTCCGTGGATCTCACGCTCACGGCCGGGCAGGAGGCCCTCGAGATCGAGGCCGCGCTGCACACCTATCTCGCCGTCGCGGACGTGCGGCAGATCGCGATCGACGGGCTCCGAGAGGCCGCGTACCTCGACAACACGCGAGGACTGGCCGCCGACGTGCAGGGTGATCAGGCGCTGCGCCTGACCGGCTCCACCGACAAGATCTTCGACGCGCACGGGGAGGTCACGATCCTCGACGAGGCGGGGTCCCGCCGCATCGTGTCCAGCCCGCGCGGCACGACGAAGACCGTGGTGTGGAACCCCTGGCCCGAGCTCGCCGCCGGGATGGGCGACCTGCCCGACGATGCCTGGCCCGAGTTCGTGTGCGTCGAACCGGCCGTGGCCAAGGATCGCTTCGTGACCCTCGACCCGGGCGCCGCACATACGCTCGGCGTCACCTACCGCATCGAGCACTGATCCGTCCGGGGCTCTGAGCGCACCGCTGCCCGCTCACCGCTCACCGCCCACCGTTCGCCGTTCGACGTTCGCCGTTCGCCGTTCGACGTTCACCGTTCACCTTGAGGACCCGGTCCTGCCCTTCGCCGGGCGGGACCGGGTCCTCTGCCGTCCTGCTCGGCCCTTCTCGGCGTGGTTCTCCGTCGAGGTGAGCACTATTTATTCGCTTGTGGTCCGCACTCTGCGATGGTCGACTGTCCTCATGGAGATGCACACCACCCCGTTCCCGGCTCGTACGGCCGCGGTCCTGGTCGGCTGCGCTGCGTCCCCCCTCGGGCGTCACGGATCGACCGTGCGCAGGGCAGCGACCGGTGGGGTACCCCGCACCACCGGCAAGGCCGCATAGGCCCTCCCGACGCCGGAGATCGCTCCGCGTCGCACACCCATCGGCCCGTCGCGCCGATCCTCGTCACGACACCTCTCTCGACGCTCGTCGAGCGCTTCGTGACGCCCTCCTCTCTCTGCGGACACATCGTGTCCGCTGGCGCGAGAAGACTCGAACGCACCCCATCGGCCAGGAGGCCGCCATGTCCGTCCAGACACCCCTCGACCGTCCACCCACCACCACCACCGCCCTCACACCGCTGTCGACGCTGCGAGCTCCGCTCCCGGAGCACCGCCGGGCGCTGCAGGCTTCGCCGGAGCGCGCTCCGTCCGAACCGGGCATCGCTGCGAGCGTCGTTCCGAGTGTTGACGTGCGCGCCGCACGAGTCCGCCGTCGTGCCATCGAGCGCGCACGCCGGCGCGAAGCCGCCGAGCAGGCCCTCCAGGAGCGGGATCAGCTGTTCCTGAACGCTCTGGCGACCACCGCCATGCCTCGGCGATGACTCCGACGGCTCCGGGCTCCGGGCTCCGGGCTCCGGGCTCCGGGCTCATAAGACAGGACCCCGTCCGTTCCCGGACGGGGTCCTGTCGCCAGCGCGGCGCGATCAGCGCACGGTGATGCCGTCGGCGGCCATCGCCTTCTTCGCGTCGGCGATGGTCATCTGCTGGAAGTGGAACACGCTCGCCGCGAGCACGGCGTCAGCGCCGACGTGCACGGCCGGCGCGAAGTCCTCGGGCTTCCCGGCACCGCCTGACGCGATCAGCGGAAGGTTGGTGGCCCCTCGCGCGAGCCGGATCAGCTCGAGGTCGAAGCCCTGCTCGGTGCCATCGGCGTCCATGGAGTTCAGCAGGATCTCCCCGGCGCCTCGCTGCGTCACCTCGCGGATCCATGCGATCGCATCGATGCCGGTGCCGCGACGGCCGCCGTGGGTGGTGACCTCGAAGCCGGACCCGGTGCGGGCCGTGCCCTCCGGGGTGTCCTTGGTGACGCGCCGGGCGTCGATCGAGAGCACCAGAACCTGGTTGCCGAAACGGTGGGAGATCTCGCTGATCAGCTCGGGACGTCCGATCGCAGCGGTGTTGACCCCGCATTTGTCGGCGCCCGCCCGGAGGAGCTGATCCACGTCGTCCACCGAGCGCACCCCGCCGCCGACGGTCAACGGGATGAAGATCTGCTCCGCGGTGCGGCGCACCACATCGATCATGGTCGCCCGGCCCCCGGAGGAGGCGGTGACATCGAGGAAGGTGAGCTCATCGGCCCCCTCCGCCCCGTACCGGGCGGCGAGCTCGACCGGGTCCCCGGCATCGCGCATGCCCTGGAAGTTGACGCCCTTGACGACACGGCCGGCGTCGACATCCAGGCACGGGATCACACGGACGGCGACACTCATGCGTCGATCCTCTCCAGGTCGAGCTCTTCGGCTCCTTCGATGATGAACTGCTTGCGGGGCGCGACCTCGGAGCCCATCAGGAGCTCGAAGACCGCACTGGCGGCCTCCGCATCCTCGATACGCACCCGACGCAGGGTGCGGTGACCGGGATCCATGGTGGTGTCCGCCAGCTGATCAGCGTCCATCTCACCCAGACCCTTGTAGCGCTGGATCGGCTCCTTGTACTTCTTCCCCCGCCGCTCGAGGTTCTTCAGGAGCTTGTTCAGCTCTGCCTCGGAGTAGGTGTAGACGAGCTCGTTCTTCTTCTTGCCGCCGTGGATGATCTCCACGCGGTGCAGCGGCGGGACCGCGGCGTAGACACGCCCGGCCTCGACCAGCGGCCGCATGTAGCGATGGAACAGGGTCAGCAGCAGGGTGCGGATGTGGGCACCGTCGACGTCGGCATCCGTCATCATGATGATCTTGCCGTAGCGAGCGGCGTCGAGGTCGAAGGTGCGCCCGGAACCGGCCCCGATGACCTGGATGATCGCCGCGCACTCGGTGTTCTTGAGCATGTCCGTGATGGACGCCTTCTGCACGTTGAGGATCTTGCCGCGGATGGGCAGGAGCGCCTGGTACTCCGAGGAGCGCGCGTTCTTGGCGGTGCCCAGGGCGCTGTCACCCTCGACGATGAACAGCTCGGAGCGCTCGACGTCATGGGTGCGGCAGTCGGCGAGCTTGGTCGGCATCGTGGACGACTCCAGGGCGTTCTTCCGCCGCGAGACCTCCTTGTGCATCCGTGCCGCGATGCGTGCACGCATCTCGGAGACCACCTTGTCGACGACCAGCGCGGCCTGTTCCTTCTCGCCCTTCGTGGTCGAGGTGAGGAAGGTGGTCAGCCGCTGCTCGACGATCTTCCCGACGATCGCGCGGATCGCCGGGGTGCCGAGGATCTCCTTGGTCTGGCCCTCGAACTGCGGCTCGTCGATGCGCACACTCACGACAGCGGTCAGGCCTGCCAGC
Organism: Brachybacterium sp. 107; assembly: GCF_052379725.1. Classification (NCBI taxonomy): domain Bacteria; kingdom Bacillati; phylum Actinomycetota; class Actinomycetes; order Micrococcales; family Dermabacteraceae; genus Brachybacterium; species Brachybacterium sp. 107. Next base: position 16,180 of record NZ_JBQSYW010000015.1, read on the forward strand.
GCATCGTCCTTCTCGATCTTCTCGTTCTTGGCGTTGAACTTCACCCGTCGAGCCTGGTTCTCGACCTGCTTGCGCATCGTCTTGACCAGGGCCTGCTCGAAGCCGGACATATGGGTGCCGCCCTTGGGCGTGGCGACGATGTTGACGAACGAGCGCAGCGTGGAGTCGTAGTCGGCACCCCAGCGCAGCGCGATATCGACCTCACAGGAACGCTCCACGTCGGTGGAGACCATGTGCCCGTTCTTGTCGAGCACGGGCACGGTCTCGGTGTAGTCGCCCGATCCCTGCAGGCGGATCACGTCGGTGATCTTCTCGTCCTGCGCCAGGTACTCGACGAACTCGCTGATCCCGCCGTCGTACTTGTAGCTGCGTGTGGCCGGTTGGTCCGGGGAGGCCTCGGGACGCTGATCGGTAACGGAGATCTGCAGGCCGGGCACGAGGAACGCCGTCTGTCGGGCCCGCCGGTGCAGCTCGTCGAGCGCGAAGTGGGATCCCTTGATGAAAATCTGCGGATCCGCCCAGTACCGCACCCGGGTCCCGCTGACTCCGCGCTTCGCCGTGCCGATCACGCGCAGCTCCCCCGGTCCCTGAGCAGGGGTGAAGGGCGCGTCGGGGTCCGGCTGGTCGCCGTCCTCGAAGGTCCCCGGCTGACCTCGCCGGAAGCTCATCGCGTAGGTCTTGCCGGCACGGTCCACCTCGACGTCGAGCCGGCCGGAGAGCGCGTTGACGACGCTCGCGCCGACACCGTGCAGGCCGCCGGAGGCCGCATAGGAGCCGCCGCCGAACTTCCCCCCGGCATGGAGCTTCGTATAGACGACCTCGACACCGGTCAGGCCCGTGCGCGGCTCGACATCGACCGGGACACCACGACCGGTGTCGCGGACCTCGACGGAGGCGTCGGGATGCAGGATCACCGAGATGGAATCGCCGTGACCGCCCAGGGCCTCGTCGACCGAGTTGTCGAGGATCTCCCACAGGCAGTGCATGAGCCCGCGGGAGTCCGTCGAGCCGATGTACATGCCGGGACGCTTCCGCACCGCCTCCAGCCCTTCGAGGACCTGGAGGTTGCGTGCGTCGTATGCGGATTTCTTCGTGCTGCTGGAGGTGGCCACGCCTGGGATCCTACGTGCCCGGCGCCGTGGAACCGCGCATTGCGGCACCGCTCACAGATTCGTTGCGCCCCGAGCGAACCACGGGCCCGAGCACTCCCCAGGGGGCGCATCCGATGCTAGAAAAGGACTATGAACCTGACTCTTGAAGCCCCCCGGCTGACCGCACACGACCGCTGCGACCGCTGCGGCGCCCAGGCGTACGTCAAGGTGCTCCTGGAGGCCGGCGGCGAGCTGATGTTCTGTGCACATCACGCCCGCGCCCACCAGGACGCCCTCAAGGACGTCGCCTCCGAGGTCATCGACGAGACGGAGAGGCTCCACGCCAAGCCGGAACCGGTCGAGGACTGATCACCGTCTGAACCACGGCCCGGGTGACGTCACCCCGGACCTCAGACGAGAGGGCACCCACCGCTGGTGGGTGCCCTCTCGTGGTCTCGGACGCCGACGGCCCGTACGTCCAGACGGCGACTCTGCGCAGACGCTGGCTGCCTTCAGACACCGACTGCCTTCGGACGACGGCGGCGCCGGGACCTGTTCACAGGTCCCGGCGCGGCCGTCGAGGTCGTGCGGGGTCGCCCTCAGTCGAGGTAGTCGCGCAGCACCTGCGAGCGCGAGGGGTGACGCAGCTTCGACATCGTCTTGGACTCGATCTGACGGATCCGCTCGCGCGTGACGCCGTAGACCTTTCCGATCTCATCAAGGGTCTTGGGCTGCCCGTCCTCGAGACCGAAGCGCATGGAGACCACTCCGGCCTCGCGCTCGGAGAGGGTGTCCAGCACCGAGTGCAGCTGCTCCTGCAGCAGGGTGAAGCTCACGGCATCCGCCGGGACCACAGCCTCGGAGTCCTCGATGAGGTCACCGAACTCGCTGTCGCCGTCCTCACCCAGAGGGGTGTGCAGGGAGATCGGCTCGCGGCCGTACTTCTGGACCTCGACGACCTTCTCCGGGGTCATGTCGAGTTCCTTGGCGAGCTCCTCGGGGGTGGGCTCCCGGCCGAGGTCCTGCAGCATCTGCCGCTGGACACGAGCGAGCTTGTTGATGACCTCGACCATGTGCACCGGGATGCGGATCGTGCGGGCCTGGTCCGCCATGGCGCGGGTGATCGCCTGACGGATCCACCAGGTCGCGTAGGTCGAGAACTTGTAGCCCTTGGAGTAGTCGAACTTCTCCACGGCGCGGATCAGACCGAGGTTGCCCTCCTGGATCAGGTCCAGGAACAGCATGCCGCGGCCGGTGTAGCGCTTGGCGAGGGAGACCACCAGTCGGAGGTTGGCCTCGAGCAGGTGGTCCTTGGCGGCCCGCCCGTCCTCGGCGATCATCCCGAGCTCACGGCCGGCCTTCGTCTTGGCGATCGACTCGTCGCGCTTGAGCTTCTGCTCCGCGAAGAGACCGGCCTCGATACGCTCGGCGAGCTCGACCTCCTGCGCGGCGTTCAGCAACGCCACCTTGCCGATCTGCTTGAGGTAGTCCTTGACCGGATCGGCGGTCGCACCAGCGGTGACGACCTGCTGGGCAGGTGCGTCATCCTCCGAGGCATTGAAGATGAAGCCACCTGAGGCCTCGACCTTGGCGTCAGCCGCCGACGCCTCCTTCTTGGGCTCCGACTCCTCCACCTCTTCGTCGGCCTCGTCCTCCGCGTCCTTCGACGCGGCGGCCTTGGACGCCTTCGTGGCGGCGGGCTTCTTCTTCGCAGCGGGCTTGCGCGCGGCAGGCTTCTTGGCCGCAGGCTTCTCGGCGGCGGGAGCCTCGGCATCATCCGCCGGCTCCGCGGCGGTCTTCGTACTGGACGTGCGCTTGCTCGGGGTTCCGGCGGTCTTCGCGGTCGTGCTCTTCGCGGTCGACGCGGAACGCTTCGAGGTCGCGTCCGCCTCGGGGACGGCCGCCTCAGCGGTCGTCTCGGTGGCGGTCTCAGCGGTCTTGGAGGAGGTCACAGAGTTCCTTCTTCCGGCGGTGACCCTGGGGTGCACCGCCACACTCGGGCGATCAGTCATCTCGGCGCGGCTCGGGTCCTGGGGCAACCGTCGAACCGGTGTCTACCGGGTTCACGGCGCACGAAGGCACGGTGCCGTCAAGCCTCACAAGTATAACGTCCTGCGCGAGCACTTATTCCCGGCCGCGCCCAGAAGCCTCGGCAGCGTCTCTCCGCACCCCGGCAGCGCCTCCTGCTGCGCCTGCTGCCGCACCCCCGAAGGGCGCGGCACGAACTTCAGGCGACCGAGTGCTTGCTGGTGCCCGCGTGCCGGTCATCGTCCTTCACGGCGAGCACGGGGCACGGCGCTCCGAGCACGACACGTCGTGCGGCGGCGCCGAGGTTGAGCTTCCCGATGGGCGACTTCCGCCTCAGCCCGATCACCAGCAGGGTCGCCGAGAACTCATCGACCACGGTCAGCAGGAACTCACCGATGTCCGGCAGCGATCGACGACGCAGCACGACGTCGACCCCCTCCGCATCCGCCTCGGCCAGAGCGTCCTGCACGTCCTCCTCCGACGGGGCGGCGAGCCCGTCCGGAGCTTCGCAGAACTGGTAATAGGCGACGACCAGGTCCGTTCTGTCCCGCTTGGCGCTCCGGACTGCAGAGCGCAGGGCAGCCATGCCCTGGCTCGATGGTGTGTAGCCCACGACAACTGTCATTCGCCAGCTCCCAACTCGGGACGGTTCTCGAGACGCCTCGCTCGAGGGCCGTCGACTGATCCCACCAGCTTAGCCATCGAGCAGGTCCGCGATCCACCCGTCGAGCTCCGGATGGGCGAGCAGGAATGCATCGTGCCCGACCTCCGAGTGCGCGACATGCCAGCTGGAGCGTGGGATGTGCTCGACCATCTCCGCCACCAGCGACGGAGGGAAGAGACGATCGGAATCGATCGCCACGACGAGCGCACGAGCGCTGACCCGGGACAGCGCCGCGTCGACCCCGCCGCGACCCCGGCCGACGTCGTGCGTGCTCATCGAATGGGCGAGCACGAGATAGGAGTTCGCGTCGAAGCGACGCGCGAGCTTGCCGGCATGGTGGTCCAGATAGCTGGTGATCTGGTGACGCCCGACCCCGTCGAAGGGGTCCTCGGACTCCTGGGGGCGATTCCCGAATCGGGTCTCGAGCTCCGTCGCGGTGCGATACGTGGTGTGGGCGATGCGGCGAGCGATGCCGAGTCCCAGCTGCGGACCCTGGCCACCGACGACGTCGTAGTAGTCGCCGCCCCGGAACTCGGGGTCGACGCGGATCGCAGCGCTCTGGGCGCTGTTCCAGGCGATCTGATCAGCGGTCGCCCGAGCCGAGCTGGCGATGACAGCGAGCCGCTCCACCTCGTCCGGATGGCTCACCGCCCATTCGACCGCTCGCATCCCGCCCATCGATCCACCGATCACGAGACTCCAGCGCTCGATCTCGAGCTGGTCGCGCAGACGTCGTTCAGCGGCGACCTGGTCCCGCACTGTCAGCACCGGGAACCGGGAACCCCAGGCACGTCCATCGGGAGCCAGGGAACTGGGCCCGGTGCTCCCCTGACAACCACCGAGGATGTTCGGCGCGATCACGAACCAACGGTCGGTGTCGATCGGGAGACCGGGACCGACCACGTCCTCCCACCATCCAGGACTCGGATGCGCGGCGCTCACGCCTCCACGCACGTGCGAGTCCCCGGTGAGCGCGTGCAGCACGAGAATGGCGTTGCCGCCATCCGCGTCGAGGGCACCCCAGGTCTCGTATGCCATGGTGACGTCCTGGAGCACCGTGCCGCTCTCGAGCTCGAGAGAGCCGATGGACATGAACTTCCGGTCCCCTGCCCCGTGCGCGGCGGTCCAGGCGCCCGTTGAAGCGGCCGGCGGGACATCCGGGGCGGGCTCTCCGGTCACCTGTCGGTCCGGGGACGAGGTCGCGGCCCGTCGGCTCGGGGTCGACGAGGTGGTCGCCGTCGTCCGGTGCAGAGCTCCGAGTGCGGTCATCGGCGGCTCCTCCTCCCTGCGCTCCGGCCGGCTCGCACCAGTCGTCCCGGAGTCAGGGACTGGGCCACCAGGCCGGAAAGATCGGCGTGTCGGTCATACGTGCCAACAAGGGTGCCAGAGTCGATGCCGGTTCCCGTTCCCAGAGCTCATCCACGAGACCGCCCGCCGTCGCGAACCGGTGGTTCCACCAGGCCAGCAGGACGAGCATCGCGGTCAGCCCTCGCCACGCCTCCCGGGCGATCCCGTGGTTCGGGAGTGCCGGATCCGCGCATCCTGCCGCCACGACATCGCGCAGCTGCTGAATCGCGACATACCAGTCGCCACCTGCACAGACGTCGACATCCGGGGTCCAGGACCCGTCCCGGACGAGGATCTGCAGCAGCTGCTCCCGATCGATCGGGGCGGCGTTCCCCCGATCGACGCAGCGCGCGAGCAGCTCCCAGTGCAGGCGCTCGACGGCGACGGCGGACACCAGTTCCGAGATGTGTTCACAGTCCGTCACGAAGCGCGGAGCCGCAGGACCCTCGGCCCCGGCGCGCAGCCTGCGCAGCGCGTCCCGTGCTCTGGCGAAGAGCTCCCCCGGATCGACGGCGGCGTCGAGGGCCGTCCGGGTGAGATGCAGGTGGCGACCCACCAGCTCGAGCCGCGGCTCGTCCCGGGGCGGCCGCGGTATGGAGCGTCCGACGAGGACCTCGTCGGCAGCGGCGCGAGTCTCCTGGAAGGGACGCAGCGGCTGCGGCGGTGAGACCAGGAGGCGTTCCTCGTCGCCGTCGGGCTCGCCCCGGATCACCTGCCGGCACTGCGCGTTCGCGACGAGCCAGAGGGACTCCAGCGGAAAGGGGTCCGGAAGCAGGTGAGCGGCCGTCGCGAGGAACCTCGCCGACAACCGCACCGTGAGCTCCTCCACGGCGGGTTCGGGCAGCTCACCGTCTCCGTCGCCGACGACGATCATGGCAGAGGCCCGACGACAGCCCCGGCTCAGCAGGAGCTCCAGATGCTGCTCGAGCCGGTCCGCCCAGCCCGGGGCGAGGAGGTCGGACAACTCGGACGTGGTCACCACCGGAGGCTGCCCGCTCTCCCCGCACCCCATCACGATGAGGCAGTCGGTCGGGATCTGACGCAGGCAGATCCTGGTCTCGGCGAGGAACTCGGAGGGGTCGTAGGGGTGCAGGACACGCCGAGCGGAGCCGGCTGGTGGGGTGTTGGTCGTCATGGACCGACCTTCGTGCACCGTTCGCGTCCACGCAGTCCTCCTGCCCGAGTTGGGGACGGACACCCCGTGTGGAGGAAAGGACCCTGTGCCCGTGCGGCACGCGGTCAGGACGCCGTGGGAAGATCATCGGGACCGTCGAAAGGGAGTACCGATGTCCTCTGCTGGAGCGCCGCTGACCGGTGCCGACCTCCGTGAGCTCGATCGACGTCTGGTCGAGCGGGTCGAGTCGATCACCGCCGACGAGCTCGCACGGCGACGCGGTCATCTCGCGGAGATCTCTCCGGAGTCCGCACAGCTGGTCGACACCCTCGCCCGCTATCTCGACGGAGGGAAGCTGCTGCGCCCACGCTTCTGCTTCTGGGGAGGGGCCTCCGCTCTGCACCGAGAGCCCACCGAGGACGAACTGGACGCGCTCGCCCGCTACGGCGCGGCGATCGAGCTGGTCCAGGCCGCCGCCCTCATGCACGATGACGTCATCGACCACTCCCCCGTGCGCCGGGGACGCCCGGCCCTCCATGTCGAGGCCGCGACGGACCACGAGCTCGCGAGCCTCGTCGGCTCGTCCGAGGATTACGGGATCGCGCTCGCGATCGTGCTCGGCGATCTCGCGCTCAGCTGGGCCGAGCAGCTCGCTGCCGCTGTCGATGTCGAGCCGACGAGGGCCGCCCGGGCCCGCCGGGAGTTCGATGACCTGCGCACTGAGGTCATGTCCGGTCAGTTCCTGGACATCCTCCACCAAGCAGGGGGCTTCTCCTCCGCGCCCGATGCGGAGAGCGCGGCTCTGTCCGTGATCCGCTGGAAGACCGTTCCGTACACGGTGCTGCGGCCGGTCCGGATCGGCGCGGCGCTGATGGGCGGGGACGACACCTCCCTCGACCAGCTGTCCGCCTGGGCGATCGAGGTCGGCACGGCGTTCCAGCTGCGTGATGACCTGCTCAGCGTGATCGGTGACCAGGACGAGACCGGCAAACCGATCGGCGGCGACATCGTCGAGGGCAAGCGCACCGTGCTGCTGGCGCGGACCGAGTCCGCCACCGATGCGGCCGGGCGAGAGCTGTTGGAGAGCGTCATCGGCCGCTCCGACGCGTCGCCGGCGCAGATCCAGCAGGTGCATCACCTCATGGTCGCCTCAGGCGCCGTCCGCTCGGTCGCCGACGAGGTCCGTGCTCGGGCAGCGCATGCGCGCGAGCTGCTGGCCGGCGCCACCGGCATCGGAGATCCCGGGCGGGCCGGACTCGCAGCCCTCGCCGAGCAGGCGACGGATGTCGACTCGCTGCCGGGCTGAGCGATCCCGGGGATCACGCGTACGTGGACGGGACGTGAGGCGCGAGGCGCTCCCGTGGACCTGGAAGATTACGCGAGGCGCTCAGAAGAAGCCCGTACGGGTCGAGCCGGACGGCTGGTCAGAGGGCGAGCGCCTGGGCCCGACGTCGCACCTCGCCGCGCTGACCGATGCGCAGCTGATCGATCGGACGACCGGGAAGCGACTCATCCTCGGTGAAGAGCCAGGTCAGCAGCTCCACATCGTCGAATCCACCGTCGCGAAGGATCGTGATCGTGCCGCGGAGGTGCGGGGCGATGCCCTCGTCCGTGAGCAGCAGCGCCGGGACCATCCGGACGACGGGGTCACCACGACGCACGGTGATGAGCTCCCCCTCGTCGACGAGTCGACGGACGCGGGAGACTTCCACGTCCAGGTGCAGGGCCACATCGGGGAGGGCGAGCCAGTCAGGGATGAGTTCATCGAGGGCATTCACGACACCAGGGTGCCACGCCCGAGGACCGGCGCGCACCCCGAGCGCGCCATCGGCCATGGACATCACGCCGACCGACGTCACACTCCCGAGCCCGATCGCCGTGTGTCGGTGCGAACTCCTCGCAGCAGTGCGTCGTAGATTGACCACGTGAGCGCGGCGACGTCGACTTCCCCCGGCATCAGCCTGCTCCTCGACGACCGTTATCGGGTCGAGGAGCCGATCGCGCGCGGCGGAATGGCGACGGTGCACCGCGGCCACGACGAGCGGCTGGACCGCGTCGTCGCCCTGAAGATCATGCATCCCCACCTCGCGATGGACGAGGACTTCCGTCGACGTTTCGGTCGGGAGGCCCGCGCCGCCGCGAGGCTCGCGCATCGCAACGTCGTCGGGGTCTTCGACCAGGGGGCCGACGAGGACCGCATCTACCTCGCCATGGAGCTCGTCGAGGGCGAGACCCTCCGCGCGCGGATCCTCGACCGTGGCCGTCTCACCATCGGCGAGACCCTCGATGTCACCGCGCAGGTGCTCGAGGCCCTGGTGGCCGCCCACGCCGCCGGGATCGTCCACCGCGACATCAAGCCCGAGAACATCCTCATGGCCCCTGACGGGCTCGTGAAGGTCGCCGATTTCGGCCTGGCCCGTGCTATCGGGTCGAGCAACTCCTCCGCCAGCGCGACGCTTCTGGGCACCGTCGCCTACATCAGCCCCGAGGTGGTCACCCGAGGTCACAGCGACGAGCGCAGCGACCTGTACTCCCTGGGGATAGTGCTGTACGAGATGCTCACCGGGGTCCAGCCGTTCCGCGGCGAGCAGCCCGTCCACATCGCCTTCCAGCACGTGCACGAGGACATCCCCGCACCGTCCACCGTCGCCTCCGGCATCCCTCGTGAACTCGACTCCCTGGTGACCTGGGCCGCTGCCCGACCGGTCGAGCAGCGCCCCGCCACCGCCGCTGATCTCCTGCGCGCGGTCCGAGAGCTCCAGGACACCCTCCCAGCCACGGTCCTGAGCACCCGCCCCACCCCGCGCGAGCTCGACGACACCTCGGACGTGAAGCTGCCGACCGCCCATCTCGATGACGTCGTCGCCGAACTGCGGCGCGGCCCCCGGGCGTTCCCGGCCGGACTGCTCGAGGACGATCACCGCGACAACGGCGACGAGAAGTCTCCCGTTTCCGACCACCTCGTCGACGAGGCGTCGGCCGTCGAAAAGGTCGAGGGGGGCGAGGAGGGCGAAGGGGGCGAGACAAGTTCGGAGCTCACGCCCGATCTCGACGGCGCAGAGGCAGCAGAGGGCTCCTACGGCGCAGGCAGCCCCGAGAGCTCTGAGGGCTCCGAAACCTCTGGGGGCCCTGAGGGCTCTGAGGACACAGCCGACGAGGACTCCAGCTCGCGCACCGTCGTGCTGCGTACCCCGAAGGGACGTCGTGGCCGCCATCTGCCCCTCGGGACACGGCACCGTTCCCGCCCGCTCGCGGTCGTGGCGGCGCTGTGCCTCGCGGCCGCACTGGTGCTCGGGGCATGGTCCGGCGGGGATTGGTACTTCAACACGGGCCCTGGGGCGGATCGCACCGTTCCCATCCTCACCGGCACGCAGCTGACCGACGCCGAGGCCGTACTCGACTCCGCCGACCTCGCCGTGCACACCGAGGAGCGGTTCGACGACACCGTTCCCGCCGGCCACGTCATCTCCTCGAGCCCCTCGACCGGGACCACGGTCAAGAAGGGCTCGGGCGTGGATCTCGTGGTCTCCAAGGGCGTGCAGACCTTCCCGGTCCCGGATGTCCAGGGCAAGACCCTCGAGGCGGCTCGCAGCGAGGTGGAGGACGCCGGTCTCGAGTTGGTGGAGGACGACCCGAAGTACTCGGAGACCATTGCGAAGGGCGAGGTCATCTCTCAATCCCAGGAGGAGGACGCACTGCCCGCCGGTGGCGAGGTGCACGTCGTCGTCTCCCAGGGTCGACAGCCGATCACCATCCCCGACCAGACCGGCAAGAGCGGTGAGAGCGCTCGCAGCGCGTTGGAGAGCGCCGGATTCACGGTGACGAGCTCATCGGCCCACTCGAGCAGCGTGCCTGCCGGATCGGTCATCTCCCAGTCGCCGGCGTCGGGCACCGGATACCGCGGCGACACGGTCAACGTCGTGACCTCGCTCGGGCCGGAGATGGTGAAGGTGCCCGACGTGTTCCAGAAGCCCGAGGCCGAGGCGAAGGCCACGCTCGAGGCCGCAGGATTCGCCGTCACCGTGGAGCACGATCGCGGCAAGCCGGTGTTCGGCCTCGTCTACGAGCAGTCCGCAGCAGCAGGGTCCGAGGTCGAGAAGGGCTCGGCGATCACCATCACCGTGTTCTGACCTCGAGGACTTTCTCACCAGTGCGCAGGATGAGGCGGGGCATCCACGTGACGGTGGATGCCCCGCCCCTTCGTTGACGGAGAGGGGCCACGACCTGCACGACATAGCCCGCCTCGTGCAGAACTCACCTCGCGCAGAGCCCGGTCGAGTCCGAAACCGATGGTGCGGGCCGAGCGGGCCCCCCAACGGGAAGCGGCCGGGCGGGAAACACCCCAACGGGAAGCGCTCGAACGGGAAGCCCCCGAAGGCGAAGCGACCGACGGCGGGTTACCCATAGGTATCCAGCAGCACGTGTCGTCGAGCGGCGCCTCACCGACACACCATGCGGGGTGGGCAGGTCGACTCATCCCGGGAGCCAGCGTCCGCACCCCGCGGGCTGGCGTTCCGACCTCGCGCGCGGCGAGCGTCCGCTCAGCGCCGGGAGAGCATCTCGGCGACGAGGAAGGCGAGCTCGAGGGACTGCTGATGGTTCAGCCGTGGATCCACCAGCGTCTCGTACCGACGGGTCAGGCCCTCTTCATCGATCTCTCCGGCGCCGCCGAGGACCTCGGTGACGTCATCACCCGTGAGCTCCATGTGCAGCCCGGCCGGGATCGTGCCCAGAGCCTGATGCACCTCGAAGAAGCCGACGACCTCGTCGAGGATGTCCTCGAACCGACGGGTCTTGTATCCGTTGGACGACGTGATCGTGTTGCCGTGCATCGGATCGGTGACCCAGGCGACCTGCGCCCCGGAATCGTGCACGCCCTCCACGAGCGCAGGGAGCCGCTCACGGATCTTCCCTGCTCCCATGCGGGTGATGAACGTCAGCCGGCCGGGCTCGCGCTCCGGGTCGAGCTTGTCGATCAGGCGCAGTGCATCGTCCACCGATGCATCCGGCCCGAGCTTGACGCCGATCGGGTTGCGCAGGCGCGCCATGAAGTCCACATGGGCGCCCTCGAGCTGGCGGGTCCGCTCCCCGATCCACAGGAAGTGACCGGAGCAGCCGTAGATCTCCCCGGTGCGGGAATCGATCCGGGACAGCGCCTCTTCGTAGTCCAGCAGCAGCGCTTCGTGCGAGGCGTAGAACTCGACGACCTTGAGGGCGTCGAAGTCCGCACCGATCGCATCCATGAAGCGAATGGCCTTGTCGACCTGACCTGCGAGCTCCTCGTACCGGTCGTAGCCGGCGCCCGAGGTGAAACCGCGGTTCCAGGAGTGCACCTCACGCAGGTCCGCGAAGCCGCCACCGGTGAAGGCGCGCAGCAGGTTCAGGGTCGCCGAGCTCGTGGTGTACGTCTTCCACAGCCGCTTCGGATCGGGGATGCGGGACTCGGGCGTGAAGGCGTACGCATTGACGGCGTCGCCGCGGTAGGTCGGGAGCGTCTGTCCCTCGTAGGTCTCCTCGTCGGAGGAGCGCGGCTTGGCGAACTGGCCCGCCATGCGGCCCATCTTCACCACGGGGACGGAGGCCCCGTAGGTCAGGACCGCCGACATCTGGAGGATCGTACGGATCTTGTTGCGGATGCGATCCGCGGTGGAGTCGGCGAAGGTCTCCGCGCAGTCTCCCCCGGCGAGCAGGAAGGCCTCACCGCGGGCTGCCGCTGCGACCCGGTCGCGCAGCACATCGACCTCACCGGCGAAGACCAGCGGCGGAGCCGAGCGCAGATCCTCGAAGACCTGTGCGCGCTCGTCCTCGTCGGGCCATACCGGCTGCTGGACCCTCGGATAGTCGCGCCAGGCACCGAGCGCTGCCAGGCCGTCATCGGCCGAGGACAGGGTGAAGGCGTGGGCGCGGGCGGGGGCATCAGAGCTGAACTGGGTCACCCCCTCAGGGTACGCAGTGCGCGGCCGCTCAGCGGACGTGTTCCAGTGGGCAGGACCACACTGCGCGCGTGGTTCCACCTCGTCGGCCCGTCAGCCGCTCCGAGGCCGGTCCGAGCGCCCGGCGGCGGCGCGCAGCCGCCGCTTGACGTCTGCCGAGTACTCCTCGCTGCGCTCCTGCCCGGACATCTCCTGGATGCGATCCATGACTGCTTCCGTGATCGCGCGGACCAGTGCCGATTCGTCGGTGCCGTCCCAGGAGCTCGCGATCTCCTGGGCCAGCAGCGGCTCGCCGATCACCACGCGGATCTGCGGCCGTCTGCGCGGGAAGTACTTCCGCCCGCGATGGGCCTCGTGCACTCCGAGCATCGCGACCGGCACGATCGGCACCCCCGTCGCGAGGGCGATGCGGGCCACTCCCGTCTTGCCGCGGTAGAGGCGCCCGTCGGGACTGCGGGTGCCCTCGGGGTAGATGCCGAGGATCCCTCCTGCCTCGAGCACGGCCGCCCCGGCATCGATCGCCGGCCTCGCCGCGCGGCCTCCGCTGCGGTCCACGGGCATCACATGGAGTCCATGCATGATGCGCGCTCCGATCCGTTGCGGGAGCGAGCTGCCGGAGAACATGTCCGACTTGCCGAGGAAGTGCACGGTCCGGCGCAGCTGCCCGGGCAGGAACACGGTGTCGCAGTACGCCAGATGGTTCGAGGCGAGGATGACCGGCCCCCTCTCGGGGACATTCTCCGCTCCGGTGATCGCGGGGTTCCACAGCAGGCGGGAGATGGCCATGACCACCGGTTTGGCGAGCTCGTACAGCACAGCGGACTCCTCGTGGATGCGCGGGAGAGCGACGTCCGATCGGGCGGCTAGGGGGGAACGGGGATGAAGCATGCGCGCGCGGGTGCGACGATGTACCCATGGCGTTCAGCGAACTGTCCCGCCCCTGGAGCGCGCGGGGTCACTCTAACCCGCGCGGTGGGTTGCTCCTGTGCCATGGATTCACCGGATCTCCGCAGTCCCTGCGGCCGTGGGCCGAGGATCATGCGGCCCGGGGATGGGCGGTGGAGCTGCCCCTGCTCCCTGGGCATGCGACCACGTGGCAGGACCTCACGAGGTACCGCTGGCAGGACTGGTACGAGCAGGTGCGCGACGCCGCGATCGACCTCTCCGACGAATTCGGCCCGATCGCCGTGGGCGGGCTCTCCATGGGAGGGGCTCTCACCCTCGCACTCGGAGAGGATCCCGAGCTCCGCGGCCGCATCGCAGCGCTCGTGGCCGTCAACCCGGGCATGACCCTGACGCCGGTGGCCGGCATCGCCGAGCTGCTGGCCCCGGTGGTCCCCACGGTGGCAGGCATCGGGTCCGATGTCGCCCGGGAGGGTGCCGTTGAGGAGGCCTATGACCGGACCCCGCTGCGCGCCGTCGCCCAGCTGCGCCGGCTCTTCCGTCGTACACGACGAGGACTGGACGGCGTGACGGCTCCGCTGCTGCTGGCCACCTCGCGCGAAGACCACACGGTCCCTCCGTCGGACAGCGATATCGTCGCGGCCGGCGTGAGCGGCAGCGTCGAGCGGCTCGCCCTCCCCCGCAGCTATCACCTCGCACCGCTGGACCATGACGCCCAGCGTCTCTTCGAGGCCTCCGCCCAGTTCCTCGAGCGGCATGTCCCCCACCGTCCGGGAGAAGAGCGATGAGCCCGGAGCGGGGCAGCGCCCACGATCCACGTGACGTCGACGCCGAGTTCGCCCGCATGCTCGAGAGCGAGGGCATGGTGCTCCGTCCCGGCGAGGCACCGCATGAGCCCGCGGCGCGTACGCCGGATCCCACGGACGACGCCGCCGGTGACGACCTGTGGTCCTACAGCGCAGAGTCCCCGCCGGAGCCACCGAGCGCCGAGTCCCGCGCCCGGGCCCGCGCCGCACATCCCTCGGCCCGCCCGCCCGAGCCCGTCGCCGGTCCGCGCGACGCGCCGCGGCCTCGCGAGCTGGACGACGACGAGGTCCTCTACGGGGACTTCGAGCCCCCGGACCCCGATTTCCCGCAGCCGACCTCGGCGTCGCTGTGGTCCTGGACAGCCCTCATCGGCGGCTTCCTGCTGCTGGTCATCGTCCCCATGTTCTCGGTCCTGCCCGGCATCCTGGGCTGGCTGGGCGGGCTGGCTGCGCTGGGAGGGGTCATCTCCTTGCTGCTGCGGGTCCCGCGCTCGCGACACGGGGACGACGACGGCGCCGAGCTCTAGGAGCACTGTTCCAGCAGGTCCGTGCTAACTGCACTGTTCCCACAGATCGGCGCCAACATTTCTGCGCCTGCCTGCTCGCTCCTCCGCGAGCGGGGCCCGGCCGGCGCCGCCCCCGCCAGCAGCAGTGGCGGGGACAGAGGACGAGGCGGAGGCCGTGTCAGCGTGCGAGATCCGCCGCGCCGACGATGCCGGCCCGATTCCCCATGCTCGCCAGGACGAACGGAGCCAGCGTGCGATGGGTGCGCGCCGTCAGGTTGGCGGCGTACGCCTCCCTCGCCGGGGCCAGCAGCATCTCCCCGGCGGCTGCGACACCGCCGCCGACGACGATGACCTCGGGGTCCAGCAGCGAGGAGATCGACGCCATGCCGAGCCCGAGCCACGTGCCGAGCTCGGCGATCAGCTCCTGCGCGCCGGGGTCCCCCTGCTGCGCGACCCGCGTGATCAACGGCCCGTCGATCTCCTTCTTCGCACCGCCGGCCGCCTGCACGAGAGGGCCCATCACGGGGTCCCCCGCCGCTGCGCGGCGCTTGGCGGTGCGCACCAGCGCTGTCCCTGAGGTGTACTGCTCGAGGCAGCCCTTGCGACCGCATCCGCACCACTGGCCGTCCGGGACCGCGGTCATGTGCGCGACCTCTCCGGCGAACCCGTCGCCACCGCGGATCAGCTGCCCGTCCAGGACGATCGCGCCGCCCAGGCCGGTACCGAGGGTGACCATCAGCATGTGCTTGGCCTCGGTCGCGGCCCCGAAGCGATATTCGGCCCACCCGGCCGCGTTCGCGTCGTTCTCGACGACCACGGGGAGCCCGGTCAGCCGTTCGAGCTCGTCGGCCAGGGGGCGCTGGCGCCACGCGAGGTTCGCGGCGAACCGGACCGTGCGGCGGTCGGCGCTGACGAAGCCCGCCGCACCGACGCCCACCCCGACGACCTCATGCTCCGCGCGCAGCTCTGCCACGGCGTCAGCCACTCCGGCCTCGATCAGCTCAGCATCCGTGGCCGGGGTGCTCCGCGTCGTCGCGGCGATGATCCCACCGTCCTCGTCGACCACGCCAGCCGCGATCTTGGTGCCCCCGATGTCCACTCCGATGGAGAGCATGTTGCTCCTTCCCGATCACTGCTGATCGCGTCGTCCGGATTCCCCGGTGCCCAGCTTGTCGTGTCCTATCGTAGGTCGCTCTGCCGTAGGATCGGACCGACCCCACCAGCGCTTCCGCTCAGGCGTCCGGCATGCCGGAGTCAGCCTGTGTCCGGATCGAAGGAGATTCGATGAAGCAGTTCACCTCTGCCCCACAGCACGAGAGCCGGCCCGACGAGAACACGACGGATCTGCTCCTGGACCGGTTCCGCAACGACCCCTCCGTCCCCATCTTCGAACTGACACAGGACGACGGGAGCTATCTCCCCTTGTCGATCTCCGACTTCATCGACGAGGTCAAGGAGGTCGCCAAGGGTCTGATCGCGATCGGTCTCGAGTCCGGCGACGTGGTCGCGATCCTCTCCCGCACCCGCTATGAATGGGCTCTGGCCGACTGGGCGGTGTGGTGGAGCGGAGGCGTCAGCGTCCCGATCTACGAGACCTCCTCCCCGAGCCAGATCCAATGGATCGCCTCGGACACCGGGGCACGTTTCGCCCTGGTCGAAGCCTCCCGCCATCAGGAGGACATGGATTCCGTGCGCGGGGAGCTGCCCGCCCTCGAACACATCGGCGTGCTCGAGAACGGCATCATCGACGAGCTCAAGTCCCGCGGAGCCGAGGTGAGCGACGAGGACCTCGAGGCCCGCCGCACCTCCCGACGCCTCGACGACGTCGCCACGATCATCTACACGTCGGGAACCACCGGCCGGCCCAAGGGCGCACTGCTGACCCACGGGAACTTCGTGGACACGACGCGCAGCGCCCTCAACCTCCTCGGCAAGCAGGTGCTGCCTCCCGGCTCACGCCTGCTGATGTTCCTGCCGATGGCGCATGTCTTCGCCCGGCTGATCACGGTCCTCGCCGCGTCCTGGCCGGTGACGACTGCGTTCACTCCGGACACCAAGAATCTGCTGCCGGACCTCGCGGCCTTCAAGCCCACCTTCCTGCTGGCTGTCCCCCGTGTGTTCGAGAAGGTCTACAACGGCGCCGAGGCGAAGGCGATCACCGGCGGCAAGGGCAAGATCTTCGGTGCCGCCGCGGAGACCGCGATCGCCTATTCGACGGCGCAGGCCGCCGGCAAGGTGCCGATGGCGCTCAAGATCAAGCACGCCGTGTTCGACAAGCTCGTCTACGGCACACTGCGCAGCGCGATGGGCGGAGACGTGAAGTGGGCGGTCTCCGGCGGCGCGCCGCTGGGAGCGCGCCTCGCACACTTCTTCCGCGGCATCGGGGTCACGATCCTGGAGGGCTACGGCCTCACCGAGACCACCGCACCGATCTGCGTGAACCTTCCCTGGGCGGTCACGCCGGGCACCGTCGGTCCCCCGCTGCCGGGCTCCACGGTCGCGATCGACGAGACGGGCGAGATCCTGGTCAAGGGCGTGATGGTATTCGCCGGCTATCACAACAACCCCGAGGCCACGGCGGAGTCGCTGCAGGACGGCTGGTTCCACACCGGCGATCTCGGCACTCTCGACGAGGTCGGCGACCTGACGATCACGGGCCGCATCAAGGAGGTCATCGTCACTGCTGGCGGAAAGAACATCTCCCCGGCCCAGCTCGAGGACCAGCTGCGCTCACATCCGCTGGTCAGCCAGTGCGTGGTCATCGGCGACCAGAAGCCGTTCGTCGCCGCGATCCTCACCCTCGACGCCGAGATGCTCCCCACCTGGTTGAAGAACAACTCCCTGCCGGAGATGACGATCGCCGAGGCCGCCGAGGACCCGAAGGTCCATGCCGAGCTGCAGACGATCGTCGACAAGGCCAACCAGACCGTCTCGCGCGCCGAGTCGATCCGCTCCTTCGAGGTCATCGACACCGACTTCACGGAGGAGAACGGGTATCTCACCCCCTCGTTGAAGCTCAAGCGCAACGTCGTCGTCAAGGACATGGCGCAGGTCATCGACAAGATCTACTCCCAGTCCAAGCCGGCTGGCTGACGGATCGGCCTGTTGGCGGATCTGCCTGCTGGCCAGCTGGCCGACGGTTCGGCCCGCTGGCTGGTCAGCCGACGGGTCAGTCTCTTGGTCGACCGGCCGACGGGTCAGTCTGTTGGTCGACTGGCTGGCTCCATCGGCGAGATCCTCGGGGAGAACGCCGACCCGCTCCTCGACCGCGGCCCCGACGCCGGGGTGATCGTGCGCCTGTCGCGCAGAGATCCCGACCGTCGGGGCCGTGTCTGACTGTCGGAGCCGCGTCGTAGTCTGCGGGTATGTCCGCCCGCCGCCAGCTGAGCTTCGACGACCTCGGTACCCCACTCGTGGATGCTCTGCTCGTCGTCGTCGACCTCGAGACCACCGGGACCGATCCCTCCGCCGATGCGATCACCGAGATCGGCGCGGTCAAGGTGCGCGGAGGCGAGGTGGTCGGCGAGTTCCGCACCTTCGTGGATCCGCGGCGACCGATCCCCGCGTACATCGCCTCGCTCACCGGGATCACGGACGCGTCGGTGGCTGGTGCCCCGACCATCGACGTCGTGCTCCCGATGTTCCTGGACTTCGTCGGGGATGCCGCCCTGGTGGCCCACAATGCACGCTTCGACATCTCCTTCCTCTCCGCGCAGGCGGCGCAGTGCGACATCACGTGGGCCAAGCCCCCGGTGCTCGACACTCTCGCGCTCGCCCGGACCGTCTTCCGGCGCGACGAAGTGCGCAACCACAAGCTCTCGACGCTGGCGGCGCACGTCGGCGCGAGCATCACGCCGGACCACCGGGCCCTCTCGGACGCCCGGGCGACAGTCGACGTGCTCCACGCGATCATCGAGCGCCTCGGGGCCCGGGGCGCCTCGACCCTCGAGGACCTCGCCTCGGCCCATCGCCGGGCCACCCCGGTGCAGCTGCGCAAGAAGCACCTCGTCGAGTCCGTCCCCTCGGTTCCGGGGGTCTACCAGTTCCTCGATGCCCAGGGCGCTGTGCTCTACGTGGGAACCTCCCGCAACCTCCGGTCCCGGGTGCGCACCTATTTCACCGCCGCGGAGACGCGGCGGAAAGTCCTGGACATGCTTCCGCGAGCGGAGTCGATCCGGGTCATCGAGTGCACCACGGCGACCGAGGCGGCAGTGCGCGAGCTGCGGATCATCGGTGCCGAGAAACCACCATCCAACCGCCACGGCCTGAATCCGGAGAAGGCGAACTGGCTCCGACTGGGGAGCGGTTCCGACGGGCTGCGCGCGGCGCGCATCGCCCGCTCGGAGGCCGACGGATCCGCCCAGATCGGACCGCTGTCCTCTCGCCACGACGTGGAGCCGCTGCGCGGACTGCTCACCGGTGCCGTGCTGGGCCGCGCGGCCTCGTTCGAGCTCGGATCACGAACAGCCGCTTCGCAGGATGCCGGGCACCACGACAGGATCCGGGCTGCGATGCTCACGGACCCCCGCGAGGTGCTCGACCACGTCGCCGGGCGCATGCGCGGTCATGTCGAGGGCGGCCGCTACGAGGAGGCGGAGAAGGTGCGTCAACTCGCTCTGACCTTCCTGGCGGCCGGCCGGCGCGCGGCCCGGCTGCGGGCCATCGGCAACGTGCCCCTGCTGGTCGCCGCCCGTCCCAGCACGGATCCGGTGGTCGGAGGGCGCGGATGGGAATTGTTGGCGGTCCGCCATGGACGCTTCTCCGGAACCGCCCTCGTCAACGTCCATGCCGATCCTGTCGCTGTGGCGAGATCTCTTGCCGCGACGGGGGTCGGCGAGGCGGAGCTCGCCACCCCGATGTGCCAGGGCTACCACCAGGAGGCCGAGATCCTGCTCACCTGGCTCGAGGGCGACGGCGTCCGCACCGTCCTCGTCGACGGCGAGTGGCACCAGCCCTCCCGGGCCCGCTTCGACGCCCAGCATCTCGCAGAGCGCTTCGCCCGGACGGCGACCATTCCCGGGGCATAGGCTCGGTGCACACGTCCCGGCGCGACCAGCGCCCTGTCCAAGGAGAACTCATGATCACCGCCATCGTCTCGATCGTCGTGGAGTCCGCCCGTATCCCCGAGGTCGCCGCCTCGATCGTCGACCTCGACGGTGTCGAGCAGGTCTACTCGGTCACCGGCGACGTCGATCTCATCGCCGTGGTCCGTGTGCGTGCCCACGAAGACCTCGCCGGGGTCATCGCCGACCAGTTGAGCAAGGTCCAGGGTGTGGTGAACACCTCGACGAACATCGCCTTCAAGACGTACTCGAAGCGAGATCTCGATGCCGCCTTCGACCTTGGCATCAACGGCTGAGAGACCACCGCTCCGGGCGGCCCGGACGGCCCCGGCGGTGCCGGGCACTTCCAGGCGGCACCGGCTGATCCCGGGACGTACTCAGCTGTCAGCGCCGAACGCCTCCTGCGAGGCAACGGCCCAGCGCCTGATCAGGTCGGCGGGCCGCCCGGAGTCCAGCGCATCCCGTGCCTGGGCGAACGCAGCGGCGAACCTGTCCTCGAAACCGTCCTCCGCGCTCTGACCGATCCCGTCGAAGGCCGTCACCCCGGCTGCAGCGTTCAGGAGGACGGCGTCCCGGATCGGGCCCATGCGCCCGTCGTCGACGCCGTCGAAGAGGTCCCGCACGACCTGGGCGTTCTCCTCGACAGTCCCCCCGCGCAGGGCATCGTGCGCCGATCTCTCGATGCAGAGAAGAGCCCGAGGATCCAGCACGTGCCGACGCACCTCGCCTCCGCGCACCTCCCACACGTCGGAGGGCGCGGTCACCGTCAGCTCATCCAGGCCGTCCTGCCCCCTGAACACCAGCGCGCTCGTGCCCCGTGACGCGAAGACGCCCGCGACCGTCGGGGCGACGAGCTCATCTGCGACGCCGACCGCACTCGCGCGCGGCCGCGCCGGATTGGTGATCGGACCCAGGATGTTCATCACGGTCGGGATGCCCAGTCCACGTCGCGCTTCGGCCGCGAAGCGCATCGAGGGATGGAACACCTGCGCGAAGAGGAAGGTCATACCGATCTTGCCGACCAGCTCCTCGACGACGGGCACCGGAAGGTCCAGACGGACGCCGAGCGCTTCGAGCACGTCCGCGCTGCCCGACTTGGAGCTCGACGCCCGATTGCCGTGCTTGACGACCGGGCGTCCCGTCGACGCGATGACCATCGAGGCCATCGTGGAGATGTTCACCGTCTGCGCCAGGTCGCCGCCGGTGCCGACGATATCGATGGACCGCTGCGGAGCATTCACCGGCCGGGCGTGGGCCACCATCGAGTCCGCAAGTGCGGCGAGCTCGTCACTGCTGACCCCCTTGGACTGCAGGGAGACCAGGAACCCGGCGAGCTGCACCGCCGTCGCATTGCCGGACATGACCTCATCCATCGCCCATGTGGCCTCGGACCGTGACAGCTCCTGCCCGCGCACGAGGCGCGACGTGATCCTGGGCCAGGTCGGAGTGTTCTCGCTCATGCATCGATGATCGCACCTCGGAGCTCCCTGAGGTCGTTCCGGTCACGGATCGGATCACAGATGCATCACAGCCCCCGTAGAGCACGGTCACCTGCGGCGATCCGATGCGTGTCCCGGTTCGTGACACGGCGTCAGGAGGGATATGCTGGCCTGGTCCTCCCGGGGCTGAGCCCTGCGGTGTGCCCGGGCGTCGTGAACCGGCACACCGAACCTGACGACACGACATAATGGTGACGTGACTACTGCGACCCTGCCTGAGCGCTCCGCCTCCGCTGTACCAGCGGTAGGCCGACCCAATCCGACGCAGATCGGCACGATCGTCTGGCTCTCGAGCGAGCTGATGTTCTTCGGCGGTCTGTTCGCCATGTTCTTCACGCTTCGTTCCATGGCTCCGGACACCTTCGCCGCCGGCGAGGCCCACTTCGCCCACGGCTTCGCCATGGTGAACACGACGATCCTGGTGCTGAGCTCCGTGACGTGCCAGATCGGTGTGTTCCTCGCCGAGGGCCAATTCCCCGGCGGCAAGCCCTTCGCGCCGCGCAAGCGCCGCACCGGGTCGATCTTCAACATCGCCGGCTGGGGAATGATCGAGTGGTACACGCTCACCTTCCTCATGGGCGCGGTCTTCGTCTCCGGCCAGGCCTACGAGTACACCGAGCTGATCCACAACGGCGTCACGCTGTCGTCCTCGCCGTTCGGCTCGATCTTCTTCCTCGCCACGGGCTTCCACGGCATCCACGTCGTCGGCGGTCTCATCGCCTTCCTGATGGTGCTGATGCGTTCCATGGTCGCTGACGAGTTCACCCAGCACGAACAGGTCTCCGCGATCTGCATCTCGTACTACTGGCACTTCGTCGACATCGTGTGGATCGTCCTGTTCTTCATCGTGTACATGCTCGACCCGCTGTCGAACGCGTTCAACGCCGGGCACTTCATCCCGGTGAACTTCGACTGGACCATCTTCTGATCGCCACGCCCGCACAGGCTCCGCCGCCTGGTGCGATCACCAGCTCTATCCCCTCCCCCGCTCGCTCGCTCCACGAATCGAGGTCCGAACCGTGAAGGCACTCGCCGCACGTCGCCATCACCCGATGGCGCTACTCGTGATTCTTCTGCTCGCCCTGGTGGCGACCGGCGGGCTGTACGTCGCATTCCAGCCGCAGACAGCTCAGGCCGAGGCCTACACCCAGGACGACGTCGACGCCGGCGAGGCACTGTTCCTCGCCAACTGCGCCACCTGCCACGGACGGAACGCGGAGGGTCTGCAGGACGCCGACGGCTCCGCGATCGGACCCTCGCTGATCGGTGTGGGCGCTGCCGCCGTCGACTTCCAGGTCGGCACCGGCCGTATGCCGATGGAGAACTCCGGCGCACAGGCTTGGCGCAAGCCGCCGCAGATGAACGAGGAGCAGACTCGTCAGCTCTCGGCCTACGTCGCCTCGCTCGGCCCCGGCCCCGCTGTGCCCGATGAGGAGTACCTCGACACCTCCAAGGGTGACGCCACCAAGGGCGGGGAGATCTTCCGCATCAACTGCGCCATGTGCCACAACGCTGCCGGCGCCGGCGGCGCCCTGACCCGCGGCAAGTTCGCGCCGCCTGTGATCGGGGTCGACCCCCAGCACGTCTACGAGGCCATGGACACCGGGCCGCAGAACATGCCGGTCTTCAACGAGAACAACCTGTCCCCCGAGGACAAGCGTGATGTCATCGCGTACCTCGAGGCCCTGGAGGAGAACGGCTCCCCCGGCGGCATCTCCCTGGGCTCCGTCGGTCCCGTGACCGAGGGACTGTATGCCTGGACGATCATCCTGACCCTGCTTCTCGGCTGTGCCGTGTGGCTGGGGGCGAAGGCCAAGTGAATGCGAGCATGAACACCAATCTCGACGGCACCACTCCCGCGCGCGGAGTCAGTGCGATCGCCCCCAAGGAGGGTGGAGGCTTCCCGAACCCGGGCCTCCCCCCGCACGTCCATCGCCAGGCCGATGTCTCCAAGGCCGCGGAGAAGCGCGCGGAGCGGCTCGTCGCCGCCATGTTCCTCCTCTCGGTGATCGGAACGGCGATCTTCATCGCCGCCTACTTCCTGGTCACGCCGACCGGCACGAACATCTTCGCCGAGAAGGGATCGCCCGACGCCCTGTGGTGGTCCAACCTCATCACTGGCCTCGGGCTGGCGATCGCCGTCTTCTTCATCGGTGCGGCAGCGGTCCACTGGGCCAAGACGCTCATGCCCGATGAGGAGATGGTCGAGGAGCGCCACGACATCCGCAGCTCCGACGAGACGCGGGACATCGCCGTCGGGATCATCACCGACGGCCTGGAGGAATCCGGGATCGCGCGTCGGCCCGTGATCGTCACCGCGATGGTCGCCGCGTTCGCCGCGCTGCCGATCGCCGTGCTCGCACCGCTGTCGACGCTCGGCCCGCTGCCGGGCAACAAGCTCCACCACACCTTCTGGGGCCACAACCCCGGTCAGCGGCTCGCGCGCGACCACGACGGCACTCCCATCAAGCTGTCGGACGTCGCCATGAACTCGATCTTCCACGTCATGCCCGAGGGCTTGACCGAGGAGACCCCGCACTTCCTCGAGGAGCGCGCCAAGGCCGCCACGGTGATCGTGCGCATCGACCCGAAGCTGAGCAAGAACCCGGAGAGCATGGCGAACGGTGTCGACGGCATCCTCGCATTCTCCAAGATCTGCACGCATGTCGGGTGCCCGGTGGCCCTCTACGAGCAGCAGACCCACCACATGCTCTGCCCGTGCCACCAGTCCACCTTCGACGTCACTGATGGCGCCAAGGTGATCTTCGGCCCGGCGCACCGGCCGCTCCCCCAGCTCCCGATCGAGGTCGACGACGAGGGCTACCTGGTGGCCACCGGTGACTTCCCCGAACCGATCGGTCCCAGCTTCTGGGACACCCACAAGGACAAGTGATCCCGTGACGACCACGACTCCCGATACCCGGAAGCAGACTTCCGACGATGCGAGCAGCTCGCGCGCATACAAGCTCGGTGCAGTGGGCGGCGACTGGCTCGACCAGCGCCTCTCCGGCGGCGGCTTCGTCAAGTTCATCGCCCGCAAGATCTTCCCCGACCACTGGTCGTTCATGTTCGGTGAGGTGGCGCTGTACAGCTTCGTCATCCTGCTGATCTCGGGAACCTTCCTGACGATGTTCTTCGACCCCTCCATGGAGGAGGTCATCTACAACGGCCCGTACAGGGCGCTGCAGGGCGAGACCGTCTCCCGTGCCTTCGAGTCGACCCTCCAGCTCTCCTTCGAGGTCAAGGGCGGCCTGCTCTTCCGCCAGATGCACCACTGGTCAGCACTGGTGTTCATGGTCGCGATCTTCGTGCACATGTTCCGCGTGTTCTTCACCGGTGCGTTCCGGAAGCCCCGCGAGCTCAACTGGATCGTCGGCTTCACCCTGATGGTCCTGGGCATGGTCGCCGGGTTCTCCGGCTACTCGCTGCCCGATGATGTGCTCTCCGGCAACGGCCTGCGCGTGATCGATGGTCTGATGAAGGCCATCCCGATCATCGGCACCTACCTGTCGATGCTCCTGTTCGGTGGCGAGTTCCCCGGGACCGACATCATCCCGCGCCTGTTCACCGTCCACATCCTGCTGGTTCCCGCCATGATCCTCGGACTCATCGCGATCCACCTGGTCCTGCTCGTGCTGCACAAGCACACGCAGTACCCCGGGCCTGGTCGCACCGAGCGCAACGTGGTCGGCTTCCCGGTGTTCCCGGTGTACGCGGCCAAGGCCGGCGGGTTCTTCTTCCTGGTCTTCGGCATCATCACCCTGATCTCGGCGACCACGTCGATCAACGGCGTCTGGGTCTACGGCCCCTACGACCCGTCCCCCGTCTCCGCGGGTTCGCAGCCGGACTGGTACATGCTCTGGACCGATGGCGGGCTGCGGCTCATCCCGGGCTGGGAGTTCACGATCTTCGGGTACGTGATCTCGCTGAACATGCTGATCCCGATGGGTATCTATGGTGCCCTGCTGGGTTCCCTGGCCCTGTACCCGTTCATCGAGTCCTGGGTGACAGGTGACGACCGCGAGCACCACCTTCTGGATCTGCCGTACAACGCCCCGGTCCGTACGGGTCTCGGCGTCTCGTGGATCAGCATCTATCTGATCCTTGCCCTCGCAGCGACGAATGACATCATCGCCATCGGGTTGCATCTGTCGATAAACGATCTGACGTGGGCGTTCCGCATCGGCATCTTCGTCGTCCCGGTTCTGGTCTTCTTCATCACGAAACGAATCTGTCTGTCGCTCCAGCGTCAGGCGCGTCAGAAGGCCCTCCACGGCTCCGAGACCTCGCGAGTGGTCCGGACGGAGTCCGGCAAGATGCTGGAGATCCATGAGCCGCTCAACGAGTTCGATCGGTGGGTGCTCGTCCAGCACGACGACTACCGCCCGCTGCAGGCCGGCAAGGGCGTCTCCTCGCTCCGCGCCAAGGCCACGAGCTTCTTCTTCAAGGACCGCATCGAGCCCGTCTCCCCGGCCGAGCTGCGTGAAGCCTTCGAGCACTTCGCTCACGAGAAGCACGAGATCGACTCGGCAACCGGTGGCGATTACCGCACCCCGGCGGAGATGGCACACCACTCCGGTTGATTCTCTGCCGCGCTGACGCGGACAATGTTGAAGGATGGGCCCCGGGATTCGTTTCCCGGGGCCCATCCTTCTTTTCCGTCCGGCGGACAACACGGACGTCATCCCCCGCATCCCGGTGGGATATTGACGCGCAGGCCCGGGCGCCCTCGTGAACGAGCTGGCAAACCCGAGAACCCTCGTGAGCGAACTGACAGACGCGGGATCCCTCGTGAGCGAGCTGGCACACTCGAGTCTCGGCCACCAGCCCACGGCCCACGGCCCGCGGGCACCCTCGCTCCCCGCAGCACGTCGAGGTCTGCCGACGTCCTGCGATCTACCCAGCTCGATCGCACCGAGCTCGATCGCCCAGCCACTCCCCTCCACAGCCCTATCGGCCTTCTGCTCGAGAGCTGGACATCGCGGCAGAATTCGAGAGCAGGACATCGCGGCAGAGATCGTCCCGGCACGGGGATGGTCTCAGCGCAGAGACCGTCTCACCGCAGCAGCGGATTCCGCGCGCGGAGCCCTCTCCCCTGATCGGACCGACCGGAAACGGCGTTCACCAGATAGCGCGCGGAGACCAAGCTCAACCTGCGGTCTGCGCGGCGAAGTGCTCGAGCGGACTGCAGCGGCCGCTTCGACGGATCCCGGCGTGCGGCCTCCAGCGTGCGACGAGCCCATGCGACGGCGCCGTCGATGCCGCCGTCCTGTGCATACACCGCGGCGAGCTGGCGTTCAGCGCGTGCTGATGGATTCACGTCGTCGCTGATCATCGTCAAAGCCTCCTGCATGCCGCTGATGCTGCCGGTTGGGAATCCACATTCACCGGCCCCCGTGTACTCGCTCACGCTAGCACCGTCGCTCATGAGCGCCCGGTCCGGACTTCAGTGGAGCGACCAGGCGTAGACAACGTGTGCCAGGAACGCCTCGAAGCCTCCACGTCTCAGCTCCTTCGAAGCTTCCGACCACCATGACGCTGCTTACAATGCGTAGACAGTGGTACGCCATTTATCATCTGTTACCTGGGAGGCCCGGCGTACGGAGGTGCGAAGGTGCGAAGGTGCGTAGTCACAACGGTTTGGTATCCGGACGCTGCCAACGGCGGGAAGAAGGCCCCTCTGTCGACGGCTGACTAGCGATCCCTCTGCCCGGGGGTCGAGTTCGTCTGCTTCGTCGTCGTGGTGCTGGTCATGGTGACCTCCAGGAGCTCGCGGCGGGCTCGAATGCGGGAGGAGTCGCCGGAGAGGGTGAAGACCTGGTCTTGGTGAACGAGGAGGTCGTCAACGGCGTCAGAGCGACCCGCACGGCAGCTGGCCACCATGTCGCGAGGCCCACGCAGCCGGTCCGCGGCTCCCAGGCGCCTCGGCGCAGACCCGGCTGAAGGCCCTTGCTTGCTGGTGATCAGACCCGCCCCCACCCCCAGTGCTCTCCGCCGTGCGTGGCGGAGGAGTCACGGCACCTGGTCCGTGCCCGCTGGACCGACCAGACACCGGCCGCGGAGCACTGCCGCCGGTCACCGGAACCCAGAGCTCGCGTCACTGCTCACAGACAGCACCGGCGCACCCAGCAAAAACGTCGGCCCCGCATCGAGAAGATCGATGCGGGGCCGACGTCATTCGCGTCCCGACGGACGCCAGGTTCAGCGGCAGGCTCTCAGTGCTGGTGCTGGCCGACCGAGAACTCCAGGACCCAGCTCAGCAGTCCGTAGACGGCGAAGATGACGCCGAAGGCAAGAATCCACCAGCCGGCGGCGACACCGAGGAAGCACAGGGCCGCCCCGATCGCGGTCCACAGCGGAGCCCAGCTGTACGGGGAGAAGCTGCCCTGCACGCCTCCGTGCTCGGAGACCTCGGCATTCAGATCATCCGACGGGCCCACATCGTTCTTGCGAGCCGTCAGGCTCAGCACCATGGCGATCATGAAGGCGAGGCCAGCCAAAGCGAGCATCGCCGGGAATCCGACGGGCTCCACGCCCATGGGCTGGAAGGTCCCCGTCAGGAAGCCGTAGGCCACGGCGACGATCAGGAAGAAGACTCCCAGGATCCAGAAGATCTTTGCAGATGCTCTCATGTCAGTTCGTCCTCGGGTTCACAGCGGGTTCCTGCTCGAGCATGTGGTCCTGGAGCGCCACCTCCGGGTAATGGAGATCGAAGGCGGGACGCTCGGACCGAACGCGGGGCAGGGAATGGAAGTTATGGCGCGGCGGCGGGCAGGAGGTCGCCCACTCGAGCGACGCACCGTAGCCCCAGGGATCGTCGACCTCGACCTTCTTCCCCTTCGTGTGCGTGAGCACCACGTTGAGGAGGAAGGGCAGCGTGGACGCGCCCATGATGACCGCACCGATCGTCGACACCTGGTTCAGCCAGCCGAAATCGTCTTCCACGAGGTAGTTCACGTAACGACGCGGTGCACCCTCGACGCCCAGCCAGTGCTGGACCAGGAAGGTCATGTGGAAGCCGATGGTGAGCAGCCAGAAGTGCAGCTTGCCGATGCCCTCGTGGAGCTTGTAGCCGAACATCTTCGGCCACCAGAAGTAGAAGCCGGCGAACATCTCGAAGACCACGGTACCGGCCATCACGTAGTGGAAGTGCGCCACGACGAAGTAGGTGTCGGAGATGTGGAAGTCCAGGACCGGCGAGGACAGGATGACTCCGGTCAGACCACCGAAGATGAAGGTGGTCAGGAAGCCGAGGGTGAACAGCATCGGTGTCTCGAAGGTCAGCGACCCTCGCCACATGGTGCCCAGCCAGTTGAAGAACTTCACGCCGGTCGGGACCGCGATCAGCATTGTCATGAAGGCGAAGAAGTCCAGCATGACCGCGCCGGTGGTGTACATGTGGTGCGCCCACACCGTGACGGACAGTGCCGCGATCGAGATCGTGGCGCCGACCAGGGTCTTGTACCCGAAGATCGGCTTGCGGGAGAAGACCGGGATGATCTCCGAGGCGATGCCGAAGAAGGGCAGCGCGAGCACGTAGACCTCGGGGTGGCCGAAGAACCAGAAGAGGTGCTGCCAGAGGACGGCGCCGCCGTTCTCCGGGTTGAAGATCTGCGCGTCGAATCGACGATCCGCACCGAGTGCCAGCAGCGCCGAGGCGAGCGGCGGGAACGCCATCAGCACCAGCACGGCGGTGATGAGGATGTTCCAGGTGAAGATCGGCATGCGGAACATGGTCATGCCGGGCATCCGCATGCACAGGATCGTGGTGATGAAGTTG
This sequence comes from Brachybacterium sp. 107, assembly GCF_052379725.1. NCBI lineage: Bacteria > Bacillati > Actinomycetota > Actinomycetes > Micrococcales > Dermabacteraceae > Brachybacterium > Brachybacterium sp. 107. The sequence goes on from NZ_JBQSYW010000015.1 coordinate 44,914, forward strand.
ACCGAGCCCAGGATCGTGCCGAAGCCCTGCAAGGCCAATCCGAAGACCCAGAGATCACCACCCAGGCCAGGGGTGAACGTCGTGTCCGACAGCGGCGCATAGGCGAACCAGCCGAAGGACGCGGCACCCTGCGGGGTGAGGAAGCCGGCCACGACGATCAGCGAACCGAACAGCGTGATCCAGAAGGCGAACATGTTCAGACGCGGGAACGCCATGTCCACGGCGCCGATCTGCAGCGGCACCAGGTAGTTGGCGAAGCCGTTGAACAGCGGGGTGCCGAACATCAGCAGCATGATCGTGCCGTGCATGGTGAACAGCTGGTTGTACTGGTCCTTGGAGACCACGACCTGGAGGCCGGGCTCCCACAGCTCGGTACGGATACCGAGGGCGAGCAGGCCGCCGAACGCGAAGAACGCGAAGGCCATGCCCATGTACATCATGCCGATCAGCTTGTGATCGGTGGTGGTGAGCAGGTTGAAGAAGTGCCTGCCGAGGCTGGTGCTCTCGGACTTCTCGAACCGCTGCTGCGGCGCCGAAGTGACCGGCGCGGCCGTCGTCTCGGCGCTCACTTGCTCTCTCCCTCGGTGGCAGGAGTGGTGTACCGGTTCCCGGCATCGTCATGCTTCTCGCGCATGCTCCACTCCTCTTGGTTGCGATTCAGGTCCACACCGAGCTGGCCCTCGAGCCCCTGGTCCCGGAGGTCCTGCATGTGGGCGTCGAACTCCTCCTGGGAGACGACCTTCACGTTGAACAGCATGTCCGAGTGGTACTCGCCGCACAGCTCGGCGCACTTGCCCTCGTAGGTGCCCTCACGAGTCGGGGTCACCTGGAAGCTGTTGGTGTGGCCCGGCATCATGTCCTTCTTGTACAGGAAGTCCACGACCCAGAAGGAGTGCACGACATCGCGGGAGTCGAGACGGAACTCGACCTTCTGACCCACGGGCAGGTAGAGCACGGGCAGCGACTCGGCCGCGCCCTCCTGTCCGGTGGCGAAGGACTGCACGCCGGCAGGCTCGTGGACGTCGGCGTCGACGTAGTTGAAGTCCCAGCTCCACTGCTTGCCGACGATGTTGACCGTGACATCCGGCTCGTCCACGTGCATCTCGACCTCGCGGGCGTCGCGCTGCGTGAAGTAGAAGAGGGTGAGCACCATGACCACGGGCACGAGCGTGAACATCAGCTCCAGTGGCACGTGGTAGCGCAGCTGCACCGGGAAGCCGGTGTCGTTCTTACGGCGACGGTAGGCCACGGCGCACCAGATGGTCAGGCCCCAGACGATGAGGCCGACGATGACCAGCACCGACCAGGAGCCGACCCAGAGGTTCATGATCCGACCGGTCTGGTCGGTGACCTGACCGTCGGAGTATCCGGGCAGGAAGCCGCGACGCTGCTCGTCGGTGCAACCCGACAGGAGGAGGGTGGCCAGGGCTAGGCCTGCTGTCGCCACGCGGCGTCCGCGCCGCGAGCGCTGGGGGACCTGGGGGATCACAGGGGATGACCTTCCGCTCGTCGTCTCCGGCTCCCGGTGCCTGCCCGCACTCTGTGCTGCGCGAACGGCCCCGGACTGCGGAGTGTGTACCTGTATGGGCGAAGACATGCCCACAGTGCCGCGCTCGTCCCGGAGAACGGGCCATGCCAGGCACGAGGCCCAGCAGTTGACGGCACGCTGTCATCATACGGCTTCTGCGGAGCGCGTATTGCATCGGCACGCACCGAGATCCTCTCGAGACCGCTCCGTGATCCGTCTCCCACGGCCGCTGCACAGAAAACGGGCCCGACCAGGTGACGAGATCGTCACCGGGCCGGGCCCGAACCATCCTTCACGGTGCCATGCGGCGCCCGTCGCAGACGGATCAGCCGAAGGAGTCCCCGCAGGCGCAGGAGCTCCCCGCGTTGGGATTGTCGATCGTGAAGCCCTGCTTCTCGATCGTGTCGGCGAAGTCGATGACTGCGCCGGTGAGGTACGGGCTGCTCATCTTGTCGACGACGACCTCGACACCGTCGAAGTCGGCGACGAGATCGCTGTCCATCGTGCGCTCGTCGAAGTAGAGCTGGTAGATCAGGCCGGAGCAGCCGCCTGGCTGCACCGCGATCCGCAGACGAAGGTCGTCGCGCCCCTCCTGCTGCAGCAGGGACGTGACCTTCTCGGCCGCGCCGGAAGTGAGGGTGACGGCATGCGCCTGGGTGGGGCGCTCGGTCGTGGGCGTGGTCATGAGGTCCTCCTCGAAGCTCGTGTTCCTGCCAGAGTACGCCCCCGCACCGAGGAACGGGGAAGGCCTCGCGGGGCACGACGAGGGGCGGCGTCGTCGTGCGCCGCGCCGTGCGGTCCGCCTCCGGTCAGAGGATCCCGCGGAACAGTGCCAGCAGGATCACGATGAGGTAGCCGGCCACGACGCCCAGGATCGCCGCGGTCGCCGCGTCGCGGCTCTTCCCGGCCAGCACCCGGGTGAAGGCGATCACGCACACCGCGAGGACAGCGAGCAGCCCCCACCACAGGAGGAAGTACGCAGCGAGGAATCCGATCACCAGTCCGAGGAACAGCAGCGGGATCGTCGCCGGGGAGACCCGGGGGCTCTCGTGCCCAGGCTGCCGACGCGGGGTGCTCATGCCAACGTCTCGTCCCGCTCGTCATCCCGCTCGGCCAAGGACCCGGCGCCGCGCAGCAGCAGCGCCTCCGCGAGGCACACCCGGGCGAACTCGTCGAGATGAAGGGACTCGTCGACGCCGTGGGCTCGGGACTCCGGGTCCTCGACGCCGGTGACCAGGACGTCTGCCCGGGGGAAGACCTCGAGCAGGTCGGCGATGAAGGGGATCGATCCGCCCAGGCCGGTGTCGACGGCCGCAGTCCCCCACGCGTCCCCGAGAGCGGTGCGGGCGAGGTCCATCGCCGCAGAGTGCTGTCGGGCGCTGTAGGGCTTGCCCTTCTCCCCCGGGTGCACGGTGACCTGAGCTGTCCTCGGCGCATGCTGCTCCAGGTGAGCCACCAGAGCGTCCATGGCCGCTTCAGGGTCTTCGCCCGGCGGGATCCGCAGGGAGACCTTCGCCCGGGAGACGGGCACGAGGGTGTTGGAAGCCTCGCGGACCGCCGGCGCGTCGATGCCGATGACCGACAGGGCCGGCCGGGTCCACAGCCGCGCCGTGAGCGAGCCCGTCCCCGACAGCTCGAGGCCGTCCGTCACGCCGGCGTCCCGGCGGAAGTCCGCCTCGTCCATCTCCACGGTCGGATCCGGTGCGTGCGTGAGCCCATCGACCGCGACCTCTCCGTTCTCGTCGTGGAGCGTGGCCAGCAGGCGGGAGAGCTGGGTGAGCGAATCCAGCACCGGACCACCGAAGAGACCGGAGTGCACCGCGTGGTCGAGGGCACGCACCTCGACGACGACGTCGACGAGACCGCGCAGGCTGGTGGTCAGTGCCGGGGTCCCGACGGCCCAGTTGGCGGAGTCCGCGACGATGATGAGGTCCGCTTCCAGCGCATCGCGGTGCGCCTCGATGAAGGGGCGGAACGTCGGCGACCCGGCTTCCTCCTCCCCCTCGACGAAGACGGTGACGCCGAGGCCTTCCTCGGCCAGCTCCTGGCCGACGAGTCGCAGCGCGGTCACATGGGCCATCACCCCGGCCTTGTCGTCCGCGGCGCCGCGGCCGTAGAGCCGGCGCCCGCGCTGGACCGGTTCGAAGGGCGGACTCGTCCACTCAGCAGGATCGCCGGTGGGCTGCACGTCGTGGTGGGCATAGAGCAGCACGGTGGGTCGGCCGGCGGCGGCCGGGGTGCGACCGATGACGGCAGGAGCGCCCTCGCCGACGGATTCGATGGTCACCTCGGCCATCCCGGCGTCGCGCAGAAGGGCGGCGACAGCCTCGGCGCTGCGACGCACGGGCTCCTGGTCGTGCCCCTCGAAGGCGATGGAGGGGATACGCACGAGATCCTTCAGATCATCGATGGCGTCCGGCAGGAGGGCGTGAAGCCGCGTGCGAAGGATCTCCCTCGCCTCGTCGTCGGGGGCAGCGGCGGAAGTCGACGGTCCGTTCGTGGTGCTCATGTCCCTCACGGTACCGCCGGGGGCGGCTGCCGTCTGGGCGCGGAGAAGCATGTCACGGCGGACATACCGGTGAATCTCAGCCGGCAGTGCCTAGACTGCCCCGGTGATCTTCCGCAAGTCTGAGACTCCCGAGACCCCCGAACCCGAGCAGTCAGTGCGCCCCGGTTCCAAGGGTCGGCCCACCCGTACCCGCAAGGAGGCCGAAGCGGCCCGTCGTCGGCCTCTTGTGGTCGACGATCGCAAGGAGGCGCGTCGGCGTGATCGCGAGCGCGCCTCGAAGGAGCGGGCCGAGGCTCAGCAGGCGCTGATGACCGGTGACGAGAAGAAGATGCCCATGCAGCATCGCGGCCCCGAGCGTCGCCTGGTGCGTGACCTCGTCGACTCGCGCCGCAACGTGGCGGAGTACTTCTTCCCCATCGCGCTGATCTTCATGCTGGTCGCACTGATCATGCCGCTGATCCGTCCGGAGATGTACCTCATGATGAGCACCGGCATGATCGTCGTCCTCTGGGGCGGGATCCTGGTGTGCGTGATCGATTCGTTCCTGCTGCGTCGTCATCTGCGCAAGAACCTCACCGAGCGCTTCGGCTCCGTGGGCAGCGGCTTGGTCGGTTACGGCATCATGCGGGCGATCCAGATCCGCCGCTTCCGCCTCCCCCGTGCCCAGATCAAGCACGGCGAGGACCCCCGCTGATCCTCCGCAGCTGACCGACCGGCCCACTCGGCACGTCCGTCGGCTCCTCCGGCCCCTCCGATGCCGGGGCACGACGCACGACGCACGACGCACGACGCACGACGCACGACGCACGACGCACGACGCAGGATGCACGACGCAGGATGCACGACGACGACGGCCCACGCGAGCACTCGCGTGGGCCGTCGTCGTCTGCGGGATCGATCAGGCGCTGGGAGCGACGCCCTCCGACTGGGCACCCGACGTGCCGGCCGCCCCGGCGTCCGCGCCCTTCGCGGCGGGCTTCGTGTCGACGCCGGCCTCCTTGCGCTGCTGCGCAGTGATCGGGGCCGGCGCTGCCGTCAGCGGGTCATAGCCGTTACCGGTCTTGGGGAAGGCGATGACCTCGCGGATGGAGTCCTCCCCCACGAGCAGCGCGACGATGCGGTCCCAGCCGAAGGCGATGCCGCCGTGCGGCGGGGCACCGAACTGGAAGGCGTCGAGCAGGAAGCCGAACTTCTCCCGCGCCTCCCCTTCGCCGATGCCCATCACCTTGAACACGCGCTCCTGCACGGACTGGTCGTGGATTCGGATCGAGCCGCCGCCGATCTCGTTCCCGTTGCACACGATGTCGTACGCATAGGCCAGGGCCGAACCCGGATCAGTGTCGAAGGAGTCCATGAACTCCGGCTTCGGAGAGGTGAAGGCGTGGTGCACCGCAGTCCACGAGCCCTCGCCCACGGCGACGTCCCCGGCGGCACGGGCATCGGCCGCAGGCTCGAACATCGGCGCGTCGACGACCCACACGAAGGCGAAGGCGTCGCGATCGATCAGTCCCAGTCGCTCCGCGATCTCGTTGCGGGCCGCACCGAGCAGTGCTCGCGATGCCTTCGCCTCACCGGCGGCGAAGAAGATGCAGTCGCCGGGGCTGGCGCCGGTGGCCTCGAGCAGGCCGGCCTTCTCTGCATCGGAGATGTTCTTGGAGACCGGCCCGGTGAAGGTCCCGTCCTCCTGGACGAGCACGTAGGCGAGGCCCTTGGCTCCGCGCTGCTTGGCCCATTCCTGCCAGGCATCGAGCTGACGACGTGGCTGCGAGGCACCGCCGGCCATGACGATCGCGCCGACGTACGGGGACTGGAAGACCCGGAACGGCGTCTCCTGGAAGTACTCCGTCATCTCGATCAGCTCGAGGTCGAAACGGAGGTCGGGCTTGTCGGAGCCATAGCGGCGCATCGACTCGGCGTAGGTCATCCGCGGGAACGGCGTGCTGATCTCGCGGCCGCTCTTGGCCCACACGTTGGTGAGGATCTCCTCGGCCAGGGCGATGATGTCCTCCTGGTCCACGAAGCTCATCTCGACATCGAGCTGGGTGAACTCGGGCTGACGATCCGCGCGGAAGTCCTCGTCGCGGTAGCAGCGGGCCAGCTGGAAATACTTCTCGACCCCGCCCACCATGAGGAGCTGCTTGAACAGCTGCGGGGACTGGGGCAGCGCGTACCAGGAGCCCGGCGCGAGCCGCGCGGGCACCAGGAAGTCACGTGCGCCCTCGGGCGTGGAGCGGGTCAGCGTGGGGGTCTCGACCTCGATGAAGTCCTGGTCCAGGAGGGTGTCGCGCGCTGCTCGGTTGACCTCGGACCGCAGGCGCAGGGCCTTCGCGGGCCCCTGGCGGCGCAGATCGAGGTAGCGGTAGCGCAGCCGCGCCTCCTCGCCGACCTCCGAGTGCTCATCGAGCTGGAACGGCAGCGGAGCGGAGGCGCTCAGCACCTCGACGGTCTGGGCCGTGACCTCGATCTCGCCCGTGGGGAGCAGCGGGTTCTCATTGCCCTCGGGGCGCTTGCCGACGGTGCCGACGACCTGCAGCACGTACTCGTTGCGGAGGTGGAGGGCATCGTCCTCCCGGACCACCACCTGGGCGACGCCGCTCGCGTCGCGCAGATCAAGGAACGTCACGCCGCCGTGGTCACGGCGACGGCCGATCCAGCCGGTGAGGGTGACGGTCTGTCCGATGTGCTCCGAGCGGAGCGCGCCGGCGGAATGGGTGCGCAGCACGAGGTGTCCTTCACAGTGGGGCGTTGGGGCGGGGTCGAGGCATCGCGATGGCGAGCCCCTGACCTCCGTGTCCAGGGTGGGCAGACTCCAGGGTACCGCGCAGGGTGAGCGATATCGCCCACGCACCCCTGTCCCTGAGGACATCCCGCCCGTAGACTGGGACCTTGTCCGACCTGCGGAATTGCAGGTCATTCGAGCCCGTTGTCGCTCGTGCTGCGCTGTTCACTCCGTGTGCGTCTCACATCGCGACCTGCCAGGGCATCAGCCCTGCCATTCGTGAGGGCTGTCGATTTCACTCCACCCCTCAAAGGACGTTATGTCTGACGCTTCACCTGTCTCTGATCCTGCCCTGAGCACGGATTCCGCCGCAGCTCCTGCCGCTGAGGCACCCGCCTCTGCCGCGGCCGAGGCTCCCGCCACCGAGGCTCCTGCCTCCGTCGCCGACGCCCCCGAGGCGCCCGCCTCCGAGGCCCCCACCTCCGAGGCAGCCGCCCCCGAGGTCCCGGCAGGCCCCACCTTCGACGACATCGACCTGCCCGCACCCCTGCGCCGCGCAGTCGACGAGCTCGGCTTCACGGTCCCGTCCGCGATCCAGGCCCGTGCGATCCCGCCGCTGCTCGAGGGCAAGGACGTCATCGGCGTCGCCCAGACCGGTACCGGCAAGACCGCAGCTTTCGGCCTCCCGCTGCTCGCCGCGATCGACCCGAACCTGCGCCAGGTGCAGGCCCTCGTGCTCGCCCCGACCCGTGAGCTCGCCATGCAGGTCGCGGACGCGATCTCCTCCTTCGCCACCTCGATCGGCGGCCTCGACGTGCTCGCCGTCTACGGCGGCTCCCCCTACGGCCCGCAGGAGCGTGCCCTCGCGCGCGGCGCCCAGGTCGTCGTCGGCACCCCCGGTCGCGTGATGGACCACATGCGCCGCACGAACCTGCGCCTGGACACCATCCGCTTCGCCGTCCTCGACGAGGCCGACGAGATGCTGCGCATGGGCTTCGCGGAGGACGTCGAGGAGATCCTCTCCCACTCCCCCGCGAGCCGACAGGTCGCCCTGTTCTCCGCCACGATGCCCTCGGCGATCCAGCGCGTCGCACAGACGCACATGAAGGACCCGGTGCGCGTCAGCGTGTCCCCGCAGACCTCGACGGTCAAGAGCGTCCACCAGACCTACGCAGTGGTGCCCTTCAAGCACCGCACCGGCGCTCTCGCCCGCGTGCTCGCCACCTCCTCGGCCGAGGCCGCGATCGTGTTCGTGCGCACCCGCGCCGCCGCCGAAGAGGTCGGCACGGCACTCGTCGGGCGCGGACTCGTGGCCGCGTCGATCAGCGGCGACGTTCCCCAGAAGGAGCGCGAGAAGATCGTGGAGCGCCTGCGCGAGGGATCGCTGCAGGTCCTCGTCGCGACCGACGTCGCCGCCCGCGGCCTGGACGTCGAGAAGATCGGACTCGTCGTGAACTTCGACGTGCCCAAGGAGCCGGAGTCCTACGTGCACCGCATCGGCCGCACGGGACGCGCCGGCCGCTCGGGCGAGGCCCTGACCTTCATCGGCCCCCACGAGCGACGCACGCTGAAGAACATCGAGCGCGCCACCAAGCAGACCCTCGAGGAGGCGGTCATCCCGTCGCCCCGCGACGTCTCCAAGCACCGTCTGGCCGCGCTGCTGACCAAGGTTCCCGAGCGCGTCGAGCGCGGTCGCCTCGAGCTGTACCGCGAGCTGGTCGGTCAGTACGTGGCCGAGAACGATATCGATCCGCTCGAGCTCGCTGCGGCACTGGGCGCCATGTCCGTCGGCGACGACGGCCCCGGTGCCCCGTCCGAGGACGAGGAGTTCACCGCCTCGAAGTTCTCCGGCGACGACCGTGGGCGCGATGACCGCGGTCGCGGCGACCGCGGCCCGCGCGCCGAGTCCATGCAGCCGGAGAAGGGCTACACCTCCTACAAGATCGGAGTGGGCCACACCCACGGCGCACGTCCGCCGAGCATCGTCGGCGCGATCACCGGCGAGGGCGGCCTGAACGGCAAGGACGTGGGCAAGATCCAGATCTTCCCGACCTTCGCACTGGTGCAGATCCGTGGCTCCCTCGACTCGGCGCAGATCGAGCGCATCGGCAAGGCCCGCGTCGGCGGTCGTTCGCTGCGCATCGGTCCGGACAACGGTCCCCGCGGGGGCGGTGCTCGGGGCGGCCGCCCCGAGAGCAGCGGCGGCCGGCATGACAGCGGCAGCCGTTACGAGGGCAAGCGCAAGCCCTTCCGGCGGTCCTCCGACAGCTGATCGGTCCGCCCGGGCCCTCCGGCCCGGGCAGGATCGCCCATGCAGGACGGCCCCCGCAGGACCGTCCACGCACGACGAAGGCCCCTCCTCCGATTACTCGGAGGAGGGGCCTTCTCGTCGTGGTGGGAGCCGCTTCGGCTCCGCGTCGATCGGGGCCTGATCAGGCCTTCTCGTTCTCCTGCGCTTCGGCGTAGGCCTTCTTGACCTCGTCCATGTCCAGGCCCTTGACCTGACCGATGAGGTCCTCGAGGGCGGACTGCGGAAGAGCGCCGGCCTGGGAGAACACCGGGATGCCCTCGCGGTAGGCGACCAGGGTGGGGATGGAGGTGACGCCGTAGCGCATGGCCAGCTGCTGCTGGTCCTCGGTATCCACCTTGGCGAAGGTGACGTCCTCGTGAGTCTCGGAGGACTCCTCGAAGATGGGGGCGAAGCGCTGGCACGGCACGCACCAGCCCGCCCAGAAGTCGATCAGGACGATGCCGTCCTCGACGGTCGTATCGTGGTTCTCTGCGGTCAGCGTGACGGTAGCCATGACCGGTGGAACGCCGCGGCGCCGCGGATCATTCCCGCAGCGCCGCGATGTGACTCAGCTCATCGGATACCAGTCCTGCGCGGAGGCCCGTCCTGCTCGGACGTCAGTCCTGAGCCAGCGGTGCCGAGACGACACGCACCGTGCGGTCCGCGGCCGGGGGCTCCCAGCTCGTCGGATCCGCCACGGACTGCTCACCACTGCGGATGTCCTTGACCTCCCCCTGCTCGCCGGCGTCGCCGGGGAACCAGATGAAAGGGATGCCACGACGATCGGCGTACCGGATCTGCTTGCCGAACTTGGCCGCCGTCGGCGCGACCTCGCAGGAGACGCCGCGAGCGCGCAGGCTCCGCGCGACGTCGTCGCTGAGATGGCGGGCCTCCTCATCGGCGACGGACACCAGCACGCAGGTCGGTACGGCGCGAGTGGCGCGGGCGAGATCTGCGGACAGCATCCGCGAGACGAGACGGGACAGCCCGATGGACAGCCCGACCCCGGGATAGGTGTGCCGATTGTCCGCGGCCAGCGAGTCGTAGCGCCCTCCGGAGCAGACCGAGCCGAGGTTCTCGTGGCCGCTGACGAAGGTCTCGAAGACCGTCCCGGTGTAGTAGTCCAGCCCACGGGCGATCGACAGATCCGCGAGGATCACGCCGGGGACGACGGCCTCGACCCGTTCGAGGACCGCCGTGAGCTCGGCGATGCCCTCTTCGACCATCTCACCCGTGCCGCCGAGCTCGCGCACCCTGTCGGCGAAGGAGGCGTCCCGGGTGCGGATCGCGGCGAAGTCCAGGCACGCCTGGGCCTGCTCCGGGGTCGCCCCGGTCTCGGCCAGCAGCAGATCGCGCACCTTGTCGGCGCCGATCTTGGGCAGCTTGTCGAGGCTGCGCAGCACGGCCGTGTGGTCCTCCAGACCCAGGGAGCGGAAGAACCCCTCGGAGAGCCGACGGGTGTTGGCGTGGATCGTGAACGGGGGAAGCGGCAGACGGTCGAGGATCTCGGCCATCACCACCGCGACCTCGGCCTCGATGTGCCCGGGCAAGGTGTCCTGGCCGATGACATCGAGATCGGCCTGGTAGAACTCGCGGAACCGTCCGTCCTGCGGCCGCTCACCGCGCCAGACCTTCTGGATCTGGAAGCGGCGCAGCGGGAAGACCAGTTCGTTCTGGTGCTCAAGGACGTACCGGGCCAGCGGCACCGTCAGGTCGAAGTGCAGGCCGAGGGTACGGGCGGGGTCGGCACCGGCATCCTCCGAGCCCTCCTCGGCGTGGAGACGACGCAGCACGTACACCTCTTTGTCGACCTCGCCCTTGCGCAGCAGCTGGTCGAGGGGCTCGACCGCGCGCGTCTCGATGCCGGAGAACCCATGGAGCTCGGCGACCTCGCGGAACACGTCGATCACGTGCTGCTCCACGAGTCGCTCGGCAGGGAGCCACTCGGGGAATCCGGACAGTCCTGAGTTCTTCGAGGTCTTCGCCATTGCGTGCACATCCTTCGTCGGTCGTCGGCCTGGGCGGCCGGTTCCTAGTATCCCCGACGCCGACCGTGGGGGCCGACCCCGGACAGGGCGATCCCGACGCGCCGGTCACGGTAGAGTTCCGGGACGTGGTGCGCTCCGTCATGCGGGGCACGTCCGCGTACCAGCCCGGCCGCCGATCATGGTGGCAGTGTCCCGCCCTGCAGCGGATCCCCTCCGAAGGAGCTCAATCGTGAGCGAGTCCGAGACTCCCCTCCCCGCATCGACCCCCGCCGATCAGACCACTGATCCGGCTGTCGAGCAGCCCACCGCCCCCGAGGCCGTCACCTCGTCCGAGCCAGCAGCGGCCCCGGAGTCCGCACCGGCCCCGGAAGCAGAGCTGGCGCCGGCCGCCACGACGGATATCGAGTCTGCCGCTGCACCGGAGACGGAGCCCGCCTCCGCCGCGGATCCCGTCACCGCCGCCGAGCCCGAGCAGGCCGCTGCTCCGGAACCCGAGCAGGCCGCCACGACGGAAGCCGAGCCGGCCGCCGCTCCGGAACCCGAGCAGGTCGCCACTTCGGAGTCCGAGCCGGCCGCGACCTCGGAGTCCGAGGAGGCCGCGGGGACGGCACTTGCCGAGGAGACCACCCCTCAGACGACCCCGGAGAACGCAGAGACCGCGGAGAGCACCGAGAGCGCAGAGACTCCCGCCGCTCGCCCGACGCCCGCGGCCGCGCCGCGTCCGGCGCCGGGCCACAAGCCCGGAATCCCGTCGCCGGCCGCCCTGGCCGGCAAGAAGCCCAGTGCCGCTCTGCTGCCGGTGATGCCCCCCGTCACCGAGTACGACCCCGAGCAGCTCGCCGCCGCGAAGGCTTTCGGCGCGGTCACCGAGGACGGGTCGGTGACGGTGCAGGACGGCACGCAGGTCCGGACCGTCGGCACCACGACCGAGTCGAACCATGACCAGGCGCTGGATCCGTTCGCCCGTGCCTACCTCGATCTCGTGGCCTTCCTGGATCTCACGCAGACCACGTTGAACGCTCCCGAGCACACCCAGAACGAGCTCAACCGGCTGCTCGAGAACCTGCGCAAGAACATGAAGGAGCCGCAGGTCGTCGGCGACATCCCGGCTCTGCGCGCACGAGCGCACGAGCTGCGCGAGAAGGCCAAGGAGAAGATCCAGGAGCTCGAGGCCAAGCGTGCCGAGGAGCGAGCTGGTTCCGTGCAGCGACGCACCGAGTTCGTCGAGTCGATCGAGGCGCTCGTCGCCACGGATCCGGAACAGCTCTCCTGGAAGAACGCCGGCGAGACCATGCGTCAGATGGTCCCCACGTGGAAGTCGATGCAGGCCGAGGACGTGTCCCTGGACCGTCCCACCGAGGAAGGCCTGTGGAAGAGGCTCTCGGCGGCGCGCGCGACCTTCGATCGCATGCGCAAGCAGTTCTTCTCCGAGCTCGACGAGAAGCACACGGCGGCGGCAGGCGCCAAGGAAGCGCTGATCGCGCGCGCCGAGGAGATGCAGGACTCGACGGACTGGGGTCCGACGGTCCGCGCTTACAAGGATCTGATGAGCCAGTGGCGCGAGGCACCGCGCGGCAGCCGCAAGAAGGATGACGCGCAGTGGAAGCGGTTCAAGGCCGCCCAGGACCGCTTCTTCACGGCTCGCAACGCCGACCTCCACGAGACCGAGGAGGAGCAGCGCAAGAACCTCGAGACGAAGGAAGCGCTGCTCGCCGAGGCCGAGGCGATCGACCCGGCGAAGGACCTCGACGCGGCGAAGACTGCGCTGCGGTCCGTCCAGGACCGCTGGGAGGAAGCAGGCAAGGTTCCGCGGGCGGACATGCGACGCGTCGACGACCGCCTACGCAGCGTCGAACGGGCCGTGAAGAACGCCGAGCAGGACGAATGGCGCCGCACCGACCCGCGGACCAAGGCACGGGTGGAAGGTGCCTCCTCGCAGCTGCATTCCGCGATCGCCTCCTACGAGGACGCTCTGGACAAGGCTCGTGCCGGCGGCGACCCTCGCAAGATCGCCGAGGCGGAGACCGCCCTCGAAGCGCGCAAGGAGTGGCTGGCCGTCATCGAGCGGTCCGCACGCGATCTCGACTGATCGTGTGCTGCCCTGGAGCTGAACCGAGCTGAGCCGCGCTGAGCTGAGCTGAGCCGACTTCCGGGCAGGACCGTTCCTCCCCCGCCCCGTCTGTCCACAGTGGCAGGCGGGGCGTTTGCCGTCCGTGCGCAGAGGAGCAAGAGTCGGTCCATGACACAGAGCGGACGCGAAGAGCAGCAACGGGGCGCTGGTTCCCGTCGCGCGGTTGATCCCGCCGCTCCCGCCGTTCCCGGTCGGTCAGGTCTTCTCGGCGGAACCGGAATTCCCGGCAGACCTGGCACTCCCGACCGACCTGGCAGGCATGCCCTTCCCCTGACCGGCGCCTGTGCCGCCTGGTCCCATCATGCGGCGGAGCTCGCCGTCCCGCTCGCCGCGCACCTCGAGCGGTGGGAGGAGAACCCGTCGACGGCGGGGATGGTCGAGCAGCAGCTGCTCGCCCGGATCCTTCCCGGCGTGTTCCTTCCTCCGGACATCCTGGGTACCTCGATCCAGCGCGCCCTCGCGCTGGGATGTGCACTGGGGTCGCGCCTGCAGTCCTACTACGTCATCGCCGGCCCCTCGGCGGCCTGGGTCGCGCTCGGAGGGGACCCACCGGCGCCGGCCGAGCTCCTCTCCCCCGCCCATCGGGGATCACTCGTCGGCGCCACCGTGCGTACGGCACGCCTGCATCCCCGCGAGGTGGAGACCATCGGCGGGGCTCCGGTGACAGGTCCGCTGCGCACGGCCGTGGATCTGCTGCGGTTCGCACCTGACCACGTCGCGGCGCCATGGCTGTCCGGATTGATCCACGACGGCCACGTCACCGAGGCCGCGATCCGCCGGCGGCTCCAGCGGATGGAGCGCTATCCCGGTGCCGGAGCAGCCCGCGAGCGCGTCGGAACACTGCTGGAGCCGCCGTCGATGGCTGCATGAGCCGACGTCGCGGCCCCTGCGGTCAGGAGACGGAGAGCGGCTCGGCCGTGCCGACGGGCTTGCCGTCGGCCGTCACCCGGTAGACGTCGTAGACACCTTCGACGCGGCGCACGGTGGCCAGCACCGACTGCAGATGCGAGGGGTCCGCGAGCTCGAAGGAGAAGAACGTCGTGGCCAGACGGTCGGTGTTGGACTGCGCGGCCGCAGAGTGGAGATTGACCTGCTGTTCGGAGATCACGAGGGCGAGATCGGTGAGCAGGCGCGGCCGATCGAGCGCTTCCACCTTGATGTGCACGAGATAGGCGGCGCTGTGACGGCCGGACCACTTCACGTCCACGATGCGATCGGGCTGCTGCTCCTGCAGCTGGATCGCGTTGGTGCAGCTGGTGTGGTGCACGGAGATCCCCGACCCCCGGGTCACGAAGCCGACGATCGGATCCCCCGGCACCGGGGCGCAGCATTTGGCCAGCTTGACCCAGAGGTCCGTCTGCCCGTCGACGACGACGCCCTGATCGGACTCCGTGGTGTGGCGGTCCCCGCGATGGGGACGGGACCGTGCGCGGGACGGCAGCGTCATCTCCGCGACGTCCTCCTCCGCGCCGTCCGATCCGCCGAAGACCGCACGCAGCTTCTCCACCACGTGCTGCGCCCCGGTATGACCCTCACCGATGGACGTGTACAGGGAGTCCACCGACGGGAGGTTCAGGTCGGACGCGACCGTGGCCAGGGTCTCGTGCGTGAGCAGCCGGCGCATCGGGAGGTCCTGGCGACGCAGGGCCTTGGCGAGATCCTCCTTGCCCCGCTCGAGGGCCTCCTCGCGACGCTCCTTGGAGAACCAATGACGGATCTTGCTGCGTGCGCGAGGGGACTTCACGAAGCCCAGCCAGTCCCGGCTGGGGCCCGCCTCCAGCGCCTTCGAGGTGAAGACTTCGACGACGTCCCCGGTGGACAGCACGGACTCCAGCGACACCAGTCGGCCGTTGACGCGTGCACCGATCGTCCGATGCCCGACCTCCGTGTGCACGGTGTAGGCGAAGTCGACCGGGGTGGATCCCTGCGGAAGCGCCAGCACGTCTCCCTTCGGGGTGAAGACGTACACCTCCTGGGTGTTGATCTCGAAGCGCAGCGAGTCCAGGAACTCGCCGGAGTCCGTGGTCTCCTTCTGCCAGTCCATCAGCTGCCGGAGCCAGGCGGCCTCGTTGCTCACCGGCTTCGAGTCGCCGCTGTCGGTGCCCACGGCCATCGCTTTGTACTTCCAGTGCGCCGCGACGCCGTACTCCGCGCGTCGGTGCATCTCCCGGGTGCGGATCTGCACCTCGACCGGTTTGCCGGTGGGCCCGATGACGGTGGTGTGCAGCGACTGGTAGAGGTTGAACTTCGGCAGGGCGATGTAGTCCTTGAACCGGCCCTGGACCGGGGACCACCGGGCATGCAGAGTGCCCAGCACCCCGTAGCAGTCGCGGACGGAGTCGACGAGCACCCGGATCCCGACCAGATCGTAGATGTCGGCGAAGTCGCGGCCCCGCACGATCATCTTCTGATAGATCGAGTAGTAGTGCTTCGGACGGCCCGTGACCTCCGCCTTGATCTTGGCCTTCTTCAGGTCTTCCTGGATCTTGGAGGACACCAGCTTCAGATACTGCTCCCGGGCGGGGGCGTGCTGGGCGACGAGCGCGACGATCTCCTCGTAGACCTTGGGGTAGAGGACCTGGAAGGAACGGTCCTCGAGCTCCCATTTCATGGTGTTCAGGCCGAGCCGGTGCGCGAGGGGCGCGTAGATCTCGAGGGTCTCCTTGGCCTTGCGCTCGGCAGAGACGGCCGGGACGTACTTCCAGGTGCGTGCGTTGTGGAGCCGATCAGCGAGCTTGATCAGCAGCACCCGGACGTCGCGGCTCATCGCCACGATCATCTTGCGCACGGTCTCCGCCTGCGCGGCTTCGCCGTAGGTGACCTTGTCCAGCTTGGTCACGCCGTCGACCATGACGGCGATGACCTCCCCGAACTCCGCGCGGAGCCGCTCGAGGGAATAGTCGGTGTCCTCGACCGTGTCGTGCAGGAGTGCCGCCGCCACCACGTCGGCCGGCGAACCGAGCTCGGCGAGGATGGTCGCGACCGAGACAGGGTGGGTGATGTACGGATCCCCGCTCTTGCGGGTCTGCCCGCGATGAGCCCGCTCCGCGACCGTGTAGGCCCGCTGGACGAGCACGAGGCTCTCCTTGGGATTCACAGCGGACATGGTCTCCAGGAGCGGAGACAGCAGCGGATCGGTCGGGGTGCCGGAGCGCGAGGAGAAGAAGGCCAGCCGGGAACGCGACTTCCGGGGTCCCTGCGTCATCGGTCGGGTGTTCGGCGAGGCCGGCGACGGGGCGCGCGGCGTCTCCACGCCGTCTCCCGTGGTCTCGGATGCGGGCCGCTCCTGCACTGCACACCTCCTGCTCTAGGAGCGCCAGTCTACGCGCGGGTCACCGAGCCCAGGACCGCCGTCCGCGGTCCGCGGTCCGCGGACACCCTGCAGAACGGTGCAGGAGGACGGCTCAGTTCGGCAGCGACCAGACGCTCGTCAGAGGCACATCGGGCAGCTTCTCGCGGCCGTGCAACCCCTCGAGCTCGAGGAGGAACGAGACGCCGACGACCTCGACGTCGAAACGCCGGGTCAGCTCGAGCGTGGCCGCCGCGGTGCCGCCGGTGGCCAGGAGGTCATCGACGATCAGGGTGCGGGCACCTCTCGGGAGCGACCCCTCAGGGATCTGCACGACCGCACTGCCGTACTCGAGGTCATAGCTGAGGCTGGCGGGGTCCCCCGGCAGCTTCCCGGCCTTGCGCACCGGGACGAATCCCGCGCCCAGCTCGTACGCGAGGGGCGCTCCGACCACGAAACCGCGGGCCTCGGTCCCGACGACGTACTCGATGTCGTCGGGAAGCAGCGAGAGCCAGTACCGGATCACCGTGCGGAAGGCCTCGGCGTCCCGCAGCAGTGGAGTGATGTCGCGGAACAGAATCCCGGGCTGGGGGAAGTCCGGGTACTCGGAGATATGCGTCGCGCGCAGCGCCTCGATCTCCTCGGGCGTTGCCACCTGTTCGTTCATCGGGAACCCTCTCCTGAGGCAGGGCGCCGTCTCCGGGAGCTCCGTCGCGGCTGCCGGCTCGCGTCACGCACGGGCGCTGCGACCGGTGGCTGCTGGTCCGAGGCGGGCGCGGAGGCCTCCTCGACCCGGTCATCGGTGACGTCCTCGGCGTTGCCTGCAGGCAGGTCGTCGGCATCATCGGCATCGGCATCGTCGGCGTCGTCAGCGTCGTCGGCGCGGTCGATCAGTCGATCGCCGGCGGTGCCGACGCCCGTGCCGCCGCTGCGACGGGCCGTGTGCACCTTCTCCGTGTGCGCGGCGATCTCCGGCTCCTTGCGGCGCAGGTCCACGAGGAAGCCCGGTGCGAGGAAGATCGAGGAGTAGGTGCCCGCGATGATGCCGATGAACAGTGCCAGGGAGATGTCCTTCAGCGTGCCGGCGCCGAGCAGGAAGGCACCGATCACGAGGATCGAGCCGACCGGGAGCAGGGCCACCACTGAGGTGTTGATCGACCGCACGAGGGTCTGGTTCGCGGCGAGCTCGACCTGATCGGCGAAGCTCGCACGCGTCTGATCCGTCAGCCCCGAGACGTTCTCGCGGACCTTGTCGAAGACCACGATGGTGTCGTACAGCGAGTAGCCCATCACGGTGAGGAACCCGATCACCGTGCCCGGGGTGATCTCGAAACCGACCACGCCGTAGACCGCGGCGGTGATCAGCATGTCGTGGAACAGGGCGCCCATGGCCGCCAACGAGGACTTCAGATTGCGGAAGTACAGCGCCATGGTCACCGCGACGAGCACGAGGAAGACCACGACGGCACGCAGCATCTTCTGCGTGATATCGCCGCTCCAGACCGGGCCGACGTAGGAGGTCGAGACCGCATCGACGGGGACGTCGTAAGCCGTGGCGAGGTCCTCCGCCAGTGCGGCGGTCTCCGCGGAGTCCAGCTGCTCGGTCTGGACGCGCATCGTGTCCCGCCCCAGGACCGTGATCTTGGGTTCGTTGTCGGGAAGGTGATCGCGCACCGTGTCCCGAGCCGCGACCTGGTCGGTATCGGCCACGCCCGCGATCTGGAACTCGGACCCGCCGGTGAACTCGATGCCGAGGTTCGGGCCACGCAGCCCGGCGATACCGGCGAGGAGCACGATCGCGATGAGGCTGAAGAGATACCAGGTGCGGCGGCGACGCACGATCGGGACGGTGCGGCGACCTGCGTGGAGGTCGTTCCCGAACCGGGAGAATGTCGCGGTCATCGGCTCGTCTCCTCGGTGTCGTCATCCATCGGGTCGATCCCGCCGCCGTCGGCGGACGCCGCCGTGGGCGCCTCGTCCTGAGGGGCTGCTTCTCGGCGGAGGCGAGCCTTGCGCTCCGCGAGCGTCTCCCGCGGTCCCTCCTCCTCGATCTCGCCGCGCTCCTCGAGCGTCCGCACCCGGCCACGGCCCGCATAGGCGGGGACCTGCCGGCCCAGCATCGCCGGATCCAGACCGCTCCAGGGGTGTCCCTTGCCGAAGAACCGCGTGCGCACGAGCACCTGGAGGATGGGATGGGTGAACAGGAAGACGACCAGAAGGTCGAGCAGCGTGGTCACCCCGAGCACGAAGGCGAAGCCGCGCACGCCACCGGTCGAGAGCAGGTAGAGGACCACCGAGGCGATCAGGTTCACCGAGTCCGAGGCGAGGATCGTGCGTTTGGCACGGTCCCAGCCATGGTCGACGGCGCCCACGATCCCTCGTCCGTCACGGATCTCGTCCCGCACACGTTCGAAGTAGACGATGAAGGAGTCCGCGGTGAACGCGACAGCGACGATCATGCCGACGACCCCGGCGAGGGACAGGCGATACCCGATGTCGGGGATGTTCGAGAGCACCGTGAGCGTGGCATAGGTGAGCATGCCCATGACCATCAGGCTCGTCGTGGTCACGAGCGCGAGCGTGCGGTACTGGACGAAGGCGTAGGCGACCACGAGAGCCAGTCCGATGAGACCGGCGATGAGTCCCATCCGGAGCTGATCGGTGCCCAGCGTCGCGGAGATCTGCTGCTCGGAGGCGACGTCGAACTCGAGCGGAAGCGCGCCGAAGCGCAGCTGATCGGAGAGCTGGCTCGCCTGGTCCTGCGAGAAGTCACCGGAGATGGACGCCTCGCCGCCCGGGGACGGCTCCTGCACCTGGGGCGCCGAGATGACCATGCCGTCCAGCTCGATGCCGAAGGGAGGACTGGCAACTTCACCGTTGTACAGCGCCTTGGTCATGTCGGAGAACGACTGTGCGGCGTCCTCCTTGAAGCTCATGTTCACGACGTAGAAGCCCGTGGACTGACCGGTCGGGTTCACATCGGCCGCGACGCTCGAGCTGGAGATCGAGGAGCCCGCGACGACCTCGGGGCCGAGCAGGAACTTCTGCGTGCCGTCGGGGTCGCAGGCCACGACGGGCTCATCGGCAGGGGTCGCGGAGACCGTCTCCTGCTGGGAGCTGGGGTCCGTGCAGTCCGCCTCCATCAGCTCGGTCTGGATCTCGGGAGTCATCCACTCCATCGACCAGGCCGGGTACTTCAGCTCGCCTTCGGCCGGTGCCTCGGGCGGTGCCTGCTCGGTGTCATCGCTGACCAGACCGTCGAACTGCATCTCGGACGGATCCGCGGGGGCCGACGAGGTCTCCTTGCCGTCCGCTCCCCCGGCATCGGACGCCGACCCGCCGTCGGAGGCGCCGCCGCCGTCGGAGGGCTGGCCCTCTGTCGTGCTCTCGGGGGCGACGACCCCCAGAACCGGACGGAAGGACATCGAGGCCGTCTGCCGGATGGCCTTCGAGGTCTCCTGGTCGAGGGTGCCGGGGACATCGATGACGATGTTCGTCCCGCCCTGCACGCTGATCTCGGTCTCGGAGACACCCATCGCGTTCACGCGCTGGCTGATGATCTGGCGTGCCTGCTCCATGGCAGTGCTGTCGACCTCGGCGCCGTCGCGGGACTGCGTCTGCAGGATGATCTGGGTGCCGCCCTCGAGGTCGAGGGCGAGTTTGGGAGCGGCTTGCCAGCCCCCCTTCCAGACCCCGGCACCGATCCCGCCGCCCAGCAGCAGGATCAGCACCGCAAGGGCCATGAGGGCGATGCGACGTGCGGGCATGGGGCAGGATTCCTCAGGACGACGGACAAGTCGGACCGAGCAGACGCTCGGAGTCGTGGGGCCGGGTACCGCAGCATGCGGGAACACCACCTGGCCACCTACGTGTGGAGATGCGCGCCATCACGTCCTGTGACGGGCGCACCTCCGGAGGGATCAGCGGTCGCGCTGGTCCTCAGGGCGGGCGAAGTCGTCGGCCACGGTGACGCCGGGGTTCGTGCCGCGGTCGAGCTCGGACTCGACGGTCTCGTCCTCGGTGGTCGCGTCGGCCGCATCGGCGTCGACGGGGTCCACGCCCATGGCGATCGCCTGGCGGGCCCACTTGGTCTGGGCGCCGTTCTCGGATTCGAGGATGACGACATCGTCGAACGAGTCCACGATCAGACCGTAGAACCCGGAGTGCGTGCGCACCTCGTCCCCGATGCCGAGCTGCGAGACCGCATCACGCTGCTTCGCCTGCGCCTTCTTCTGGCGATTCGACATGAACAGCAGGGGCAGCATCATGACTGCGAAGATGAGCAGGAGCGGGAGGAGAGATTCCACGGATTTCCTTTCGGCGGACAGCGACGTGCCCAGGAGCGCATGCTCCCTGCCCGTCCTGCCGCGGACGACTGACCGCCCCACTGTACCTGCCGCCCCCGGGCATGCTTCCCAGCCGGGATCCGGACGGGAAGCGGCGGCAGGACTCGGTCAGAAACGCCCGAGCATCGGGGCCGCCCCCGCGGCTCCGGCCGGAGCCTCGAGCCCCAGATGGGTCCAGGCTGCCGGGGCGGCGGACCGTCCCCGTGGGGTGCGCAGCAAGAATCCTTCCCGCACGAGATAGGGCTCGACCATGGTCTCGACGGTCTCGATCTCCTCCCCCACGGCCACAGCCAGGGTCGACAGACCCACCGGCCCCCCGGCGAATCGCCCGCACAGAGCACTGAGCACAGCGCGATCCAGACGATCCAGGCCGCGGTCGTCGACCTCGTAGACGCGCAGCGCCTCCTTCGCAGCGGCCAGGTCCAGGCGCCCGCTGCCGCGCACCTGTGCCCAGTCCCGCACCCGGCGCAGGAGCCGGTTCGCGATGCGCGGGGTCCCGCGGGACCTCGACGCGATCTCCTGCGACGCCTCGTCGGCGAGGTCCACCTCGAGCCGTGTCGCGGAGCGCCGCACCACCTCGCGCAGCTCCTCGGGCGCATAGAAGTCCAGGTGCCCGATGAATCCGAAGCGATCGCGCAGCGGAGCGGGGAGCAGGCCGGCCCGGGTCGTCGCCCCGACGACGGTGAACGGCGGCAGATCCAGCGGGATCGAGGTGGCACCGACCCCCTTGCCCACCACGACGTCGACCCGGAAGTCCTCCATCGCGATGTAGAGCATCTCCTCGGCCGGACGCGCCAGCCGGTGGATCTCGTCGATGAACAGCACCTCGCCCTCGTCGAGGGAGGAGAGGATCGCCGCGAGGTCACCGGCGTGCTGGATCGCCGGACCGGACGTGATGCGCAAGGGCGCCTCGAGCTCAGCGGCGATGATCATCGCCAGCGTGGTCTTGCCCAGCCCTGGCGGTCCGGACATGAGCACATGCTCCGGTGTCCTGCCGCGCGCGGAGGCGGCATCGAGCACGAGCGAGAGCTGGTCGCGCACCACCTGCTGGCCGACGAACTCGTCGAGGTGGCGGGGCCGCAGCGCTGATTCCGCGGTGCGCTCCGGCGGCGCCGATTCCGGGCTCATCACGGAGTCCTCGCGCGCGTGCGGTCCTGCGTCCCGCGGATCGTTGTCGGGGGCGCCCTCGGGGCTCATCGGCTGCCGCCCAGCTGGCGCAGTGCGCGGCGCAGGAGCTCCGCGGCGTCCAAGGGATCGTCGGTCCCGGCACGGACGCCCTCGACGGCGGAGAGAGCACCCTTCTCCGCCCAGCCGAGCCCCACCAGGGCGACCACGACGTCAGCGTCGACGCCGGAGGGCAGGGAGCTCGTCTCCGCCGCCCCCGCCGTTCCCTCCGACGCAGCAGGACCTGCCGGTGCCGGAAGCTTCCCCCCGAGCTCGAGGAGCATGCGGCTGGCGACCTTGGGGCCGATGCCGGGCGTGCGGGTGATGGTCTTCGCATCCTGGTCGGCGACGGCCCGGCGCAGCTCCTCGGGCTCGAGCACCGCGAGCACCGCGAGCGCGGTCCGCGGCCCGATGCCGGAGACGGACTGCACGATGCGGAAGGTCTCCGCCTCCTCCGGGTGCGGGAACCCGAAGAGGGTCATCGAGTCCTCGCGGACCACCAGCTCGGTGTGCAGGGTCAGCTCCGCGCCGTGACGGGTGGAGCTCAGGGCCTGGGGTGTGGTGCGGACGAGGTAGCCGACGCCACCCACCTCGAGCACGAGGGCGTCGAGGTCGATGCGGGCCACGCGGCCGGTCAGGGATGCGATCACGGCCCCACTCTAGAACGAGTGTTCGATCAGTGGCGGGAGGTCGAGCGCTCCCGGGCGCGTCGTGCCTCGCGCTCCGCACGTGCCCAGACGCCCTGTGCGCTGGTGCGGGAACCACCGGTGGCATCCAGCGCCACCGGGCCGGGCCCCCTCCACAGCTGGGTCAGCGCGATCGCGACCGCATCGGCCGCATCGGCGGGCTGCGGGGGCGCCTCGAGACCCAGCAGCTTGACCAGCATCGTCTGGATCTGCTTCTTGTCGGCGCGGCCGCTGCCGGTGACCGCGGCCTTCACCTCGGAGGGTGTGTGCAGAGCCGTGGGTATTCCCCGCTCAGCAGCTTCCAGGAGTGCGATCCCCGAGACCTGAGCGGTCCCCATGACCGTCGAGATGTTGTTCTGGCTGAACACCCGCTCCACCGCCACGACATCCGGGGAGTACTCCTCGATCACCGCACGCAGACCCCTCGCGATCGCGAGCAGACGCTGATCCAGCGGATCCTCGGTGCCGGACCGTATGACCCCGGCGTGGACGAAGGTCGCGCGGCGTCCGCCGGCGGCGTCGATCACCCCGACGCCGCATCGCGTGAGGCCCGGGTCGACGCCGAGAACCCTCAAGGTCATCCGGTCCTCCCCCCCCCCCCTGCCTGCGGCGCTCTCGCTGCCGTCCGTGCTGTCCGTGCCGTCGGTGCTGTCGGTGCTGTCGGTGCTGTCGTGCGCCGGGCGATCGGACACCCCACGGCGCCCCGTCGTGCGGCGACGGCCGGCACTACGGGGATGCTCATCACTCGGGTTCGGCGTCCGCGAGCTGCTCGGCGACGTCGTCCGGGATGTCGAGGTTCGAGAAGACGTTCTGCACGTCATCGCTGTCCTCGAGGGCGTCGATCAGGCGCAGCGCCTTCTGGGCGCCGTCCAGGTCGACGGGGGTGCGCATGGTGGGGACGAACTGCGCCTCGGCGCTGTCGTAGTCGATGCCCGCCTCCTGCAGCGCGGTGCGCACGGCGACCACGTCGGTGGCCTCGGAGAGGATCTCGAAGGACTCGCCCTCGTCGGTGATCTCGTCGGCGCCGGAGTCGAGCACGACCTCGAGCAGCGCGTCCTCGGTGAGGTCGCCCTTGGGGACCGTCACCACGCCCTTGCGCTCGAACAGGTAGGAGACGGAGCCGGACTCCGCCATGTTCCCCCCGTTGCGGTTGAAGGCGAGGCGCACCTCGGAGACCGCGCGGTTCTTGTTGTCGGTGAGGCACTCGACCAGCACGGCGATGCCGCCCGGGGCATACCCCTCGTACATCAGGGTCTCGTAGTCGACCCCTCCGCCGTCGAGCCCGCCGCCGCGCTTGACGGCACGGTCGATGTTGTCATTGGGGACCGAGGTCTTCTTGGCCTTCTGGATCGCGTCGAAGAGGGTCGGGTTGCCGGAGGGATCGGGCCCGCCCATGCGTGCCGCGACCTCGATGTTCTTGACCAGCTTGGCGAATGCCTTGCTGCGCTTGGCATCGATGACGGCCTTCTTGTGCTTCGTGGTCGCCCACTTGGAATGCCCTGACATCTCTCTCCTCCCGACGAATACGCCGGATACCGGCGCAGTGCGGATCCATTCTAGGGCCACGGCGGCATCGTCCCTGTCAGGACGGTCACGGACAGACGCGGGTCAGCGACGGACGACGGGCTCGGTGAGCGATCCGATCAGGCGACGATCGGCCGTGATCCGCTCGAGCAGCTCCCGCTCCTGCCGGCGGGTCTTCGCCGTGGCGCGTCCGTGCAGCACGCTGTGTCGCTGCATGCCCAGCTCGATCGAGGCGCGGATCAGGTCGCGCATCCCCATGCGGGCGACGGCGCCATGGCGGCCGGCCCACTTCTCGGCCTTGCGGCGACGGCCCATCGCGACCAGGAGGTCGATCTCCGACGGGGCGAACCATCCGGCCCGCCCGTAGTCCGAGAGCTGCCGGCGCAGGATGCGGCGCTCCCGCAGCCGCAGGAAGAGCACGATCCCTGCCAGGAGGAGGAAGATCGGCACCTGCACCGTGGCGTAGTAGCGCAGGAATCCGGCGAGGGGGCTCGCCGGATCGACCGGCAGGAAGAACGAGGACCCGTTCCACAGCGCGTGCAGGACCATGCCGAGCGAGAGCCCGCCGACGCCGAGCCCGAAGTACAGCATCAGCGAGCGCCGCTCCGCCGCGATGCCCAGTCCCAGTCCGCACAGTGCGGTGAAGGAGACGTGGGCGAAGGGTGAGAGCACGCCGCGCAGGAAGAAGGTCTGCCAGAAGACGTCGACCTCGCCGGCGGCCTGCGCCTGATGGAACGAGTTCCCGAAGTAGAGGATGTTCTCGGTGAACGCGAACCCACCGGCGATCAGCGCCGCATAGACCACCCCGTCGATCGGTCCGGCGATGTAGCGACGCCCCCAGATCAGCAGCCCGATCAGGCCGGCGGACTTCATGCTCTCCTCGATGATCGGCGCCTGGATCACCGCGCCGAGGAACGAGGCGGTCACCTCGCTGGGTTCGCTCGGCGATATCCAGCTGGTGAAGGGGCCGCCGATCACGAAGGTCAGCGCGACCGAGCCCACGGCACCCCAGATGAAGGCGTAGACCAAGGAGATCCGCGGCTGCGGGGTGTACCGGTCGATCCACCACACCGCGATGAACACGATGGCCACGGGCACCAGGGCCGCGGTGAAGGCGACCAGGGAGGTGCCGAAGCCGAGCGGGAGGATGACGAAGAGATAGAGGAGCACCGCGCCGCCGGCGAGGAGCAGGAAGGACAGCGCGAAGGCCGCCCAGCGCACCCAGGGAGGTCGCCGTCGGGAGCGCTGCGACCCGCCTTCACCGAGCCGAGCAGGTCCGCGGGGATCCGGGCGCTCGACGTCGTACCCGTAGCCGGAGTCCAGGACAGCGGTCCCGTGCGCGGGGCGCACTGGGAATCCGGTCGTGTTCATCGAGGTCGTTCCTCCCCTGCCCTGGATGCGCCGGTGGTCCCCGCACGCCGCTCGCCGGTTGCCGTCGGCCCGTTCCCGGGGCCGGCGACCTCGGTCATGCTAGCTCAGGGCCACGCGTCGGCGTACAGCCGGCGGGTGTCCGCGAGCAGGATCGGGATCGCCTTCGTGCGGCCGATGATCGGCAGGAAGTTCGCATCGCCCATCCAGCGCGGCACCACATGCTGGTGCAGATGGGCGGCGATCCCCGCCCCGGCTACCGGCCCCTGGTTCATGCCCAGGTTGAAGCCGGCCGGATCGGACACCTGCCGGATCACGCGCATCGCGGTCCGCGTCAGCTCGGCGACCTCGCGCACCTCGTCGTCATCCAGCTCCGTGTAGTCCGCGACGTGCCGGTACGGGCACACCAGGAGGTGTCCGGCGTTGTAGGGGTACAGGTTCAGGATCACGTAGGCGACCTCGCCGCGGTGGACGATCAGCGCGTCCTCGTCCGAGCGCTGCGGCCCCGCGCAGAAAGGGCACTGCTCGTCGTCGTGCGGGTCCGTGGGCTTGTTCTCGCCGCCGATGTACGCCATGCGGTGCGGGGTCCACAGCCTCTGGGAGTCGTCCGGGACGCCCGCGAAACGGCGGGCGTCCTCGACGACCGGCTGCGGGGAGCCCGGGTGCGAGGAGCCCTCCGGGATGGAGGGCTCCTCGCGGTCGCGCTGCTCGCTCACACCTGCGCCTTCGTCGCAACGGCCTCGACGATGCGCTGGACGGCGGTGTCGACGTCGATGCCGTTGTCCTGGCTGCCGTCGCGCAGGCGGAAGGAGACGGCGCCGTTGGCCTGGTCCTCGCCACCGGCGATCAGCAGGTAGGGCACCTTCTCCTTGGTGTGCGTGCGGATCTTCTTCTGCATGCGGTCATCCGAGGAGTCCACCTCGACACGGATGCCGTGGGCGCGGAGCTTCGCGGCGACCTCCTCGAGGTAGGGCGCGTACTCGGCGGCGACCGGGATGCCGACCACCTGGACCGGGGCGAGCCACACCGGGAAGGCCCCGGCATAGTGCTCCAGCAGCACCCCGAAGAAGCGCTCGATGGAGCCGAACAGGGCACGGTGGATCATCACCGGACGCTGACGGGAGCCGTCCGAAGCGGCGTACTCGAGCTCGAAGAGCTCCGGCTCGAAGAAGTCGAGCTGGATCGTGGACAGCTGCCAGGTGCGCCCGATCGCGTCCTTCGCCTGGACGGAGATCTTCGGGCCGTAGAAGGCGGCGCCGCCCGGGTCCGGGACCAGGTCGAGGCCCGACGCGGTGGCGACCTCCTCGAGGGTGGCCGTCGCCTCCTCCCAGGTGCTGTCGTCGCCGACGGACTTCTCGGGATCGCGGGTGGACAGCTCGAGGTAGAAGTCGTCCAGCCCGTAGTCCTTCAGGAGCCCCAGCACGAAGTCGAGCGTGGAGGCGATCTCCTCGCGCATCTGCTCCCGGGTGGTGTAGATGTGCGCGTCGTCCTGGGTGAACCCGCGGGCGCGGGTCAGGCCGTGCACCACGCCGGACTTCTCGTAGCGGTAGACGCTGCCGAACTCGAACAGACGCAGCGGCAGCTCGCGGTACGAGCGGCCGCGGGAGCTGTAGATGAGGTTGTGCATCGGGCAGTTCATGGGCTTGAGGTAGTAGTCCTGGCCCTGCTTGGTGACGTTGCCGTCCGCGTCGACCTCCTCGTCCACGTGCATCGGGGGGTACATGCCCTCGGCGTACCACTCGAGGTGCTTGGAGGTCTCGAAGAGGTTCTTCTTCGTGATGTGAGGGGTGGAGACGAAGGAATAGCCGGCCTCGACGTGGCGGCGGCGGGAGTAGTCCTCCATCTCCATCTTGATCGTGGCGCCCTTGGGGTGGAACACCGGCAGCCCGGACCCGATCTCGTCGGGGAAGGAGAACAGATCCAGCTCGTTGCCGAGGCGGCGGTGATCGCGACGCTCGGCCTCGGCGATGCGCTCCTGGTGGGCGCGAAGCTCGTCCTTCGACGGCCAGGCGGTGCCGTAGACGCGCTGCAGCATCGGGTTCTTCTCGCTGCCGCGCCAATAGGCGGCCGCGGAGCGGGTCAGCGCGAAACCGTTGCCGATCAGCTTGGTGGTGGGCAGGTGCGGGCCGCGACACAGATCGGTCCAGACCGTCTGCCCCTTCTTGTCCACGTTGTCGTACATGGTCAGCCCGCCCTCGCCGACCTCGACGCTCGCCCCTTCGGCGGCGTCACCGGCGGTCGACTTCAGACCGATGAGCTCGAGCTTGTAGGGCTCCTCTGCCTCTTCGAGGCGAGCGGCGTCGTCGGTGATCTCGCGACGCACGAAGCGCTGGCCGGACTTGATGATCCGGTTCATCTCCTTCTCGAGCGCCTTGAGCGACTCGGGAGTGAAGGGCTCGGCGACATCGAAGTCGTAATAGAAGCCATCGGTGATGGGCGGTCCGATGCCGAGCTTGGCCTCGGGGTTCGTCACCTGCACGGCCTGGGCGAGGACGTGGGCGGCGCTGTGACGGAGGATCGAGAGCCCGTCCTCGCTGGAGATCTCGACGCCCTCGACGGCCTGTCCGTCGGCGAGCGGCGTGGAGAGATCACGCAGCTCTGCGTCGATGCGCAGGGCGATGATCTCGGTCCGGTCCGCGAACAGCTCGGTGCCCGTGGTCCCCTCCTCGAGCTGCTGGGGGGATCCGTCGAGGGTGATGGCGATCTGGGCCACGGGGGTGCTCCTTATGTTCGGGTCGAGCCGGCCGACGATGCCGGCTCCACGGACGATGGTATCGGGCCAGGACCCCGTCGACGAGCCGACGGGCTGCGCGCCACCTGGACCCTCGTCGACGTCTTCGCAGAGGTGTTCGCGGGAGAGCAGAAGGGCCCCGGTCCGAAGACCGGGGCCCTTCTGTGCTGGTGGGCGATACTGGGATCGAACCAGTGACCTCTTCCGTGTCAGGGAAGCGCGCTACCGCTGCGCCAATCGCCCGGGGCGGCACCCGAAGGCACCGACGGAGGTGGGTACGGGATTCGAACCCGTGTACACGGCTTTGCAGGCCGTTGCCTCGCCTCTCGGCCAACCCACCGGAGATGCTTCCGCATCTATATGAAACGGCGCTCCCGACAGGACGTCGAGCGCGCCGCTCCCCGGAGCGGACGACCGGATTCGAACCGGCGACCCTCACCTTGGCAAGGTGATGCTCTACCAACTGAGCTACGTCCGCGCAACGAGATCCGAGGAACTCGTCGTGGGCGATACTGGGATCGAACCAGTGACCTCTTCCGTGTGAAGGAAGCGCGCTACCCCTGCGCCAATCGCCCGATGGTGTCTCCACCGCCGTCGCCCACCCTTCCGAGTGGACTCGAAGAAGCTTACATGAGGTCCAACGGCCTCGAAGACCACATCCGACGTGACGTACATCGCGCCCCGGACCGCCCGACCGACGGTCGCGCCCGGAACACCCCCGAGCAGCCCGCGACCACCGGAGCCGGAGCCTCACGGCCCGAAGCCCTGGGCCCGGAATCCGGAGCCCTGAGCCCGAGGCGCGGAACCCGACCCTCTATTCCACTCACACGGGCTATTCCACTCACACGGGGTGCCGCACCCACCCCTGAATCCTCTCTGCCTTTCCGGCACCACTGCGCCGACATCCGCCCGCGCCGACCTGAGGGTCCGTGGCACCGGCCCGAGACATCTACCTGCGACGTCAGCCCGTGACGTCCGACACTGCAGGCCACCTGCATTTGCGCGGACGCCAGGACCGCCCTAAAGTTATCGATCGTCGGCCCAGCCGATGTGCGGACGTAGCTCAGTTGGTAGAGCATCACCTTGCCAAGGTGAGGGTCGCCGGTTCGAATCCGGTCGTCCGCTCCATCCTCCACCCGCATCCTCGGATGCATTGGGCGATTGGCGCAGCGGTAGCGCGCTTCCCTGACACGGAAGAGGTCACTGGTTCGATCCCAGTATCGCCCACCACGGAAGGCCCCCTCGGAGCACCGAGGGGGCCTTCGTCGTCCCTCCTCTGTCCGGCCGCCGACGGCTCCGCTACCCACCGGTCAGCGGATCCGCGTGCCGGGGAGACGGGTACCCCACGTCGCGGTCCCGGTTCAGGGGCTCTGCGTCTACTCTGGCCACATGCAGATCTGGACCGGACAGTCTTACCCCCTGGGGGCCACCTTCGACGGCTCCGGCACCAACTTCGCGTTGTTCTCGGAAGCGGCCGATCGCGTCGAGCTGTGCCTCCTCGGCGAGGACGGCACCGAGCGTCGCGTCGAGGTCACCGAGGTCGACGCCTTCGTGTGGCACGTCTACCTGCCGTCGGTGCAGCCCGGGCAGCGGTACGGCTACCGGGTCCACGGAACCTACGACCCGGCTGGAGGGCATCGCTGCGATCCCTCGAAGCTCCTGCTGGACCCGTACGCCAAGGCGATCGCGGGTATGGCGAGCAACCATCCCTCGCTGTACAGCTACAGCTTCGAGAACCACGCGGAGCGCAATACCGACGACTCGGCGCAGCACACGATGCACTCCGTCGTGGTCTCCCCGTTCTTCAACTGGGGCAATGATCATCCGCCGGCGCACGAGTACCACGACACGGTGATCTACGAGGGCCACGTCAAGGGCCTCACGATGCTCCATCCCGGCATCGACGACGACATCCGTGGCACCTACGTCGCGATGGGTGAGCCCGCGATCATCGAGCACCTCACCGAGCTCGGCGTGACCGCGATCGAGCTGATGCCCGTCCACCAGTTCGTGCAGGACGGGCACCTGGTCGAGAAGGGCATGCGCAACTACTGGGGCTACAACACCATCGGCTTCTTCGCCCCGCACAACGAGTACGCCCACGCCGGCGATACCGGGCAGCAGGTCCAGGAGTTCAAGCAGATGGTGAAGAACCTCCATGAGGCGGACATCGAGGTGATCCTCGACGTGGTGTACAACCACACCGCCGAGGGCAACCAGATGGGCCCCACCCTGTGCTTCCGCGGCATCGACAATGCGGCCTACTACCGACTCGTCGAGGACGACAAGGCGCACTACTACGACACCACCGGCACCGGGAACTCGCTGCTCATGCGCACCCCGCATGTGCTGCAGCTGATCATGGACTCGCTGCGCTACTGGGTCACCGAGATGCACGTCGACGGCTTCCGCTTCGACCTCGCCTCGACGCTCGCCCGGGAGCTGCACGAGGTGGATCGGCTCTCCGCCTTCTTCGACATCATCCAGCAGGACCCGATCATCTCCCAGGTCAAGCTGATCGCCGAGCCCTGGGACCTCGGCGAGGGCGGCTATCAGGTGGGCGGGTTCCCGCCCCTGTGGTCGGAGTGGAACGGTCACTACCGCGATACCGTCCGTGACTTCCATCGGTCCGAACCCGGCGTGATCGGGGACTTCACCTCCCGTCTGGCCGGCAGCTCCGACCTGTACCAGCACACGGGCCGCACGCCGATCGCCTCGATCAACTTCGTCACCGCGCACGACGGCTTCACCATGCGGGATCTGGTCTCCTACAACGACCGGCACAACGAGGCCAACGGCGAGGGCGGCAACGACGGGGAGAGCCACAACCGTTCCTGGAACTCCGGGGTCGAGGGGCCCAGCGAGGACCCTGACGTGCGTGCACTGCGCCTGCGCCGCGCCAAGAACCTCATGGCCACGCTCCTGGTCAGCCAGGGCGTCCCGATGATCCTGCACGGCGACGAGATGGGCCGCACCCAGAGCGGCAACAACAACACCTACTGCCAGGACAACGAACTGTCCTGGATGAGCTGGGAGCTCGACACCGACCAGATGGACATGCTCTGGTTCACTCAGCAGATGATCGCCCTGCGCCGTGACCACCCGATCTTCCGTCGGCGCCGCTTCCTGCAGGGCGTCGTGCGGGACGACGCGGACTCCGCCCTCCCGGACGTGGAGTGGCTGGGCACCGACGGCATGGAGATGACCGCCGAGGACTGGGAATCCCCGCAGAACAAGTGCTTGGCGATGTTCCTCAACGGCTCCTCGATCCCCGAGCCGACGCTCCGCGGCGAGCGCATCATCGATGATTCCGCCCTGCTCCTGTTCAACGCCTCGGGCAATGACGTCGACTTCGTCCTCCCGCCGGCTGATCATGGCGCGGAGTGGACCGTCGCGCTCGGCACCGGGGAGACGGATGACGTCGGGGCCACCGTGAGCGCCGCGCAGTCGATCACCCGGCCCGCCCAGTCCCTGCTGATCCTCATGCGTGCCCCGATGGAGGACATCGAGGAGCCCGCCGACGGGAACCACGAGCAGACCACCCGCGCCTGAGACGACGAGTCCGCCCGGGAGCGCTCCCGGCACGAAGGAGAGCACCCCATGGCCACCCCCGACCTGAGCACCGTGTCCCCGGATCCCGACCAGGCCGGCACCGGCAGCGGCACCACCCGCCCCGGGCTCTCCCCGCGGACCGTCCCGACGTCGACCTACCGCCTGCAGCTGCATGCCGGCTTCACGACGGACGACGCAGCCGCCCTGGTGCCGTATCTCGCGCAGCTCGGGGTGGGCCACGTGTTCTGCTCCCCCGTCCTGCAGGCCGCGCCCGGCTCGACCCACGGGTACGACGTCGTGGACCACACCCGGATCAGCACGGAGATCGGCGGCGAGGACGGTCTGCGCCGTCTCGCCGCGGCGGCGCACGACCACGGCCTGGGACTGATCGTGGATGTGGTGCCCAACCACATGGCGATCCCCACCCCGATCTGGCACAACCGTGCCCTGTGGTCGACCCTGCGCGACGGCCCGGAGTCGCCCTACGCGGACTGGTTCGACATCGATCCGTCCTCCGAGCGCTCGATCCTGGTGCCGGTCCTGGGGCGACCCATCGGGTCGGTGCTGGCCGACGGCGAGATCGAGCTGGGGGTCGAGGAGATCCCGCAGCCCGACGGCACCACCGCCGAGGAGACCGTGGTGCGGTACTTCGACCACGTGCTCCCGGTCGCCGCCGGCACCCAGCATCTGGGACTCACGGATCTGCTGGACCGCCAGTGGTACCGCCTGGCCTACTGGAAGGTCGCGGACGACGAGCTGAACTATCGACGGTTCTTCGACGTGGACACGCTCGCCGCGATCCGCGTGGAGCTGCCGCGGGTGTTCGAGGCGACCCACGAGACGCTGCTGCGGCTGCAGGGCGAGGGCGTGATCGACGGCTACCGCATCGATCATCCCGATGGTCTGACCGATCCGCGCGGCTATCTCCGGGATCTCGAGCGGGCGACCGGCGGGGCCTGGACCGTCGTGGAGAAGATCCTGGAGGCCGACGAGCAGCTGCCCGGGGACTTCCCGTGCGCGGGCACGACCGGCTACGACGCCCTGTGGCGGGTCGGCGGCCTGTTCCACGATCCGCACGGAGCGCTCGGGCTCACGCACCTGTGGCAGCGCCGCACGGAGGATCTGCGCCCCTTCTCCGAGATCGCCGCCGAGTCCACCGAGCAGATCGTCTCGACGAGCCTGTGGGCGGAGCTCGAACGCCTGACCACGCTGATCCACCACATCTGCCAGGAGGACATCCGTCTGCGGGACACCACCCGTCGGAACATCCAGAAGGTCGTGCGGGCCCTGCTCGGCGCGATGGACCGCTATCGGGCCTACATCGTGCCCGGGGAACCGGCACCCGGCTCCGAACGTGCCGTCATCGACCAGGCGGCGGCCCGGGCCCTGCAGGTGCTCGGCGACGACGAGGACGTCGTCATGACTCTGGAGACCGTGGTGGCCCTGGTGTGCGGTGACGAGGTGGGCAGCGCGGGCCGGACGGCGAGCGCCGCGCGGTCGGAGGTCATCGTGCGCTTCGCCCAGACCTGCGGACCGGTGCACGCGAAGGGGCTCGAGGACACGGCCCTCTACCGCTACACGCGATTCCTCGCGGTCAACGAGGTGGGGTCGGATCCTGAACGGATCGGGGTGGAGCCGGACGATCTCCACGACCACGCGCTGGAGAAGCGGCACACCCATCCCGATGCCATGACCACGCTGTCCACCCATGACACCAAGCGCAGCGAGGACGTCCGTGCACGGCTCGCGGTCCTCACCGAGCAGCCCCTGGAATGGGCGATGCTGGTGCAGGACCTGGACCGGGCCACGAGCACCTCTCGCGGGGACCGCGTCGACGGCGCCATGGAACTGCTCCTGTGGCAGGTCCTGGTCTCGTGCTGGGACCTCCCCGGGGCCGATGCCCCGCGGATCACGGCGGAGCGTCTGGACGGCTACCTCCTCAAGGCGATGCGCGAGGCGAAGACCCTCACGACGTGGACCGACCAGGACACCGAGTACGAGCAGCAGGTGCTCGACCTCGGACGAGCCGCCCTCGCCTCGGAGGAGGTGGACCGGCTCCTGACCGACTGGACACGGCGCACGCACGCCGCCCAGCGCACGGCGATCCTCGGCCAGAAGCTGATCCAGCTGACCATGCCCGGAGTGCCGGACGTCTACCAGGGCAACGAGACCATCGACCTCTCCCTCGTGGATCCCGACAACCGCCGCGCCGTCGATCACGCCGCGCATGCCGAGCGGCTGACCCGGATGCTCGAGGGCGCCGGCCCCGACGGGATCGGTGACGAGAAGCTCTGGCTGACCCGGAGCGCCCTCGTGCTGCGCCGGGAGCGGCCCGAGCTGTTCCAGGGCCGTGACGCCGGCTACCGGCCGCTGCCCACCACCACGGGTCACGCGGTCGCCTTCGGTCGTGCGGTGGGAGAGGGCGAGATCGAGGCGGCGACCGTGGTCACGCGCCTCGCCCACGGTCTCGCCCAGCGGGGTGGCTGGGGCGACGCACAGCTCGCCCTCCCCGAGGGGCGCTGGCGCGACCTCCTCAGCGGTGTCGAGGTCGCCGGCGGGATGGTGCCGCTCCAGTCGCTGCTCACCGACTGGCCGGTGGCGCTGCTGGTGCGGGACGAGGTCTCAGCAGCCGACGGCACGACGGGGGAGGACCGATGAGCACGCCGCACACCGACGGGCCGGCCCCTCGCGCGTACGACCGCTACGAGGTCTGGGCTCCCCGGGCGAGCGCGGTGACGATCCGGATCGACGGGGTCGAGCATCCGATGGAGTCCGCGCCGGAGGGATGGTTCACGCTGCCCGGCGTCGACGCCGTCCCCGGGGCCCGATATGCCTTCCGGCTCGATGACGCCGAGCTCTGGCTGCCCGATCCGCGCTCGGCGTCCCAGCCGGACGGCGTGCACGGGGAGAGCGAGGTCGTCGACCCCCGTGCGCTGCGCGGACCCTCCTCCTGGGCCGGCCGCAGCCTGCGCGGAGCCGTCCTGTACGAGCTGCACGTGGGCACGTTCACCTCAGGGCCGACCGGCCGCGGCGGCACCTTCGACTCGGCGATCGAGCGGCTCGACGACCTCGTGGACCTCGGGATCGAGGCGGTCGAGCTGATGCCGATCGCCACCTTCCCCGGCCATCGCGGCTGGGGGTACGACGGGGTGGGCCTGTACGCCACCCACGCGGACTACGGCGGGCCGGAGGGTCTGGGACGGTTCGTCGACGCCGCGCACTCGCGCGGTCTCGCGGTGGTGCTCGACGTCGTCCACAACCATCTGGGCCCCACCGGCAACTACCTGGGGATGTTCGGCCCGTACTTCACCGACCAGCACGAGACCCCGTGGGGTGAGGCGGTGAACCTCGATCAGCCCGGGTCCCGCCAGGTGCGGGACTTCCTCGTGGGCAGCGCCCGGCAGTGGCTGGTCGATGTCGGGATCGACGCGCTGCGCCTGGACGCGGTCCATGAGCTGCACGACGACTCCCCCCAGCATGTCCTGGCCGAGCTCGCCGACGCCGTCGACTCCTGGGAGGAGGAGACCGGGCGCCCGCTGACGCTGATCGCCGAATCCGACCGGAACGATCCCCTGACCGTCACCCCCGTGGCCGCCGGCGGCCTGGGCATGGACATGCAGTGGGCCGACGACGTCCACCACGGGGTCCACGCATGGATCACCGGCGAGCGTGCCGGCTACTACGCGGACTTCGGATCGGCCGCGGCCCTGGCCACCGTCCTGACCCGGATGTTCCTCCATGCGGGCACGCACTCGACGTTCCGCGGGAAGGTCTGGGGCTCCCCCGTCGACCCCGACAGCCGTCACTACGACGCGCAGTCCTTCGTGACCTTCCTCCAGGACCACGACCAGGTGGGCAATCGGGCCACCGGCGATCGGATCCATCACTCGCTGACCCCGGGGCAGCATGCCGCGGCGATCTCGCTGATCCTGCTGGGTCCGGGGACGCCCATGCTGTTCCAGGGCGAGGAGTGGGCGGCCTCGACGCCGTTCGCCTTCTTCACCGATCATGACGACGAGATCGGCCCGCTGGTCAGTGCGGGCCGGGTCGAGGAGTTCGCCGCCATGGGGTGGGAAGGGACCGTGCCCGATCCCCAGGCCGCCAGCACCTTCGAGTCCTCGATCCTGCGCCATGAGGAGCGCACGGACGGCGAGCACGCCCGGATCCTGGACTGGTACCGCACGCTCATCACCCTGCGTCGCACCCACCCCGCCTTCGAGGACCCTGATCTGCACCGCGCGAGCGTCGAGATCCTCGCCGAGGAATCCGTGCTGCTGCGCCGCGGCACGCTGGGCGTCCTCGCCCACCGCGGCCCCGGTCCGCTCGCCGGCAGTCCCGGTCCGCTCGCTGGCAGCTCCGATCCAGTCGCCGGCAGCTCCGGACCGCTCGCCGGCGCACCGCGCGCCCTGGAGATCCTGAGCGCTTTCGGCGAGGCGACCCTCTCCCCCGACGGGACCGTCCAGATGGCTGACGCGGGAGCAGTGATCCTGTGTCTCGCCGCAGAATGAGCTGATCAGCGCTGCAGGCAGTGCGCGGCCGACACTGCACTGCCGACCCGTCGGGACTCGAGGAGGAGCATCCATGAAGATCGTCATCACCGACCTGGACCAGGACCGCATCACGGAGGAACAGGCCGTCGCCGAAGCCGCCGGAGTCGACCTGGTCCTCACCCAGGCCGGCACCGAGGACGAGGTGATCGAGGCCGCCCAGGGGGCGGATGCGCTCCTGGTGCAGTACGCGCCGATCACCCGTCGCGTGCTCGAGTCCCTGCCGCAGGTGCGGGCGATCGGACGCTACGGCGTCGGGGTGGACACCCTCGATCTCGTCGCCGCCACGGAGCTCGGCGTCGCGGTCAGCAACGTTCCCGACTACGGGACCGAGGACGTCTCCGACCATGCGGTGGCGCTCGCCGTCTCCCTGTCCCGCGGCATCGTCGAACTGGATCGCAACCTCCGCGCAGGGACGACCTCCCTCGCGCCTGTGAAGCCCCTGCACCGGCTGTCCACCCGGACCGTCGGCGTGATCGGTCTGGGTCGCATCGGCGCCGCCACCGCGCGCAAGGCCCGGGCACTCGGATTCTCCGTGCACGGCTACGACCCGATGAGGGAGCCCGGCACCACCACGGAGGACGGGATCGCGGTGCGCACGCAGGAAGAGGTCCTGGCAGGGTCCGACGTGATCAGCATCCACGTGCCGCTGACCGAGCAGACCCATCACCTGATCTCCACCGAGGCCCTGGCCCGGATGCGGCCGGGGTCGATGCTCGTGAACACCAGCCGCGGCGGGGTCGTGGACACGGCCGCCGTGGTCGAGGCCCTGCAGTCCGGGCACCTCCGCGGCGCGGGCCTGGACGTGTTCGAGACCGAGCCCCTTCCCCAGGACAGCGCCCTGCGGGACTGCCCGACGGCGGTGCTCACCCCGCATGCCTCCTGGTACAGCGAGGAATCCGAGACGGAGCTCAAGCGTCGGGTGATCGAGAACGTCGTGGAGGTCCTCGCCGGACGCCGGCCGCGCAATATCCTCAATCCCGAGGTGCTGGAGCGCCCGGCGCGCTGACCCCGGCAGGGGCGACTTCGGTCAAGGGCAACTCCGTGCCGAGGCGACCCCGCGCAGGGGCGACCCCGCGCAGGGGGACTCCGTGCAGGGGGACTCCGTGCCGGGGGACTCCGTGCCCGGGCGTGCCGGCGTCACGTGAGGATCACGTGGCTACAGCGCCGTGTCCTCTCGCTGCTGTGCGCCCTGGGCCGCACGCACGAGGTCCGCGCCGATCGTGCCCACCTCGTCGGCAGACCGCCCCGGTGCGTAGAGGAACGAGCCGATCCCGGCGCCAGCCGCCCCGGCCCGGATCCATCCCGGGATGGTCTCGGTGGTGATGCCGCCGACGGGCAGGAACGCGGTGCCCTCGGGGACGACGGCGCTCCACGCCCTCAGAAGGCTCTCGCCGAGCGCGTCGGCCGGGAAGATCTTCAGGTGCCGGGCCCCGGCGCGGAGCGCGGCGAACACATCGGTCGCGGTCGCGACGCCCGGATACGGGGTCATCCCGAGCTCGAGGGAGCGGGCGATGATCTCGGGGTCCGTGTTCGGCGCCACCACCAGTTCCCCGCCGGCGGCGGCGACGCGCTGCACGTCCGCGAGGTCGACGACGGTACCGGCGCCGATCCGCGCCTCGGTGCCGAGTCGCTCAGCGAGGATCCGGATCGACTCGAAGGGCTGCGGGGAGTTCAGCGGCACCTCGAGATGGGTGATCCCGGCACCGACCAGGGCATCCCCGACAGCAGGGGCCTCCTGGGGGGTGAGTCCTCTCAGGATGGCGATCAGCAGCGGCGGGTGAGCAGTCATGAGGTGATCCTTCCACGACGAGCAGATGGTTGTCGGACCGTCACAGCATGTGGCCTGCGCGGCAGGCTCAGCGGGCCAGGTAGCCGCCGTCGACGGGGAGCACGGCCCCGTGCACGTAGGCGGCGCCCTCGCTGGCCAGGAACAGCGCGGTACCGGCGATGTCGTCGGCCCGTCCCCATCGCCCGGCCGGGATGCGGCTGACGATCTCGTCGTTGCGCACGGCGTCCTCCCGCAGGACCACGTTGAGCTC
Source organism: Brachybacterium sp. 107 (assembly GCF_052379725.1). Classification (NCBI taxonomy): domain Bacteria; kingdom Bacillati; phylum Actinomycetota; class Actinomycetes; order Micrococcales; family Dermabacteraceae; genus Brachybacterium; species Brachybacterium sp. 107. The sequence goes on from NZ_JBQSYW010000015.1 coordinate 83,328, forward strand.
GGTGGCGATGTATCCCGGGGCGATCGCGTTGACCGCGACGCCCCGCCCGGCCCATTCATTGGCCACGGACTTCGTGAACTGGGCGACCGCGCCCTTGGACGCCGCATAGGCGGAGGCCTGGACTCCCCCGAAGAACGAGAGCATCGAGGCGATGTTGACGATCCGTCCGCTGCCACGCTCGAGCATCGGGCCGCCGAAGGCCTGCGTCAGCTGCACCACCGCATCCAGGTTCACTCTCATGACCTGGGAGAACTCGTCCAACGGGAAGTCCTCGACGCTGTGGCGGAGGTTGATGCCGGCGTTGTTGACCAGGATGTCGACCTCATGCTCGGCGAGCACCTCGGCGACGGCCTGCGCGCGAGCAGCCGGGTCGGAGAGATCCACCCCGACGCAGGAATGGCCGGGCCCCAGGGAGCCGGCGCCGCGCTGCAGACCGATCACGTTCGCCCCGGAGTCCAGCAGGCGCTGCGTGATGGCGCGGCCGATCCCGCGGGTCGACCCGGTGACCACCGCGGTCGCGCCGGAGAGGTCCACGTCGAAGGTTCCGGGGAAGGGCATCATCGCTCCTGGTGTGAGAGGTCGTCGGAGATCGGGGTCGGTGGATCGAGATCAGTGGATGTGGGATCCGCCGTTGACGTCCAGTGTGACGCCTGTGAGGTAGCCGCCGTCGCGCCCGAGCAGGAAGTGGACGGCGCCGGCGACGTCGTCGACCGTCCCGACCCGGCCCACGGGGAGCTCCTGGAGCAGGACCTCCTTGCGCTCGTCGGTGAGCCGGCCGCCCATGATGTCCGTGTCGATCGAGCCGGGGGCGACCGAGTTCGCCGTGATGCCGTACTCGCCGAGCTCCCGCGCCCAGGTCTTCGCGAGCCCCAGCAGCGCGGCCTTCGACCCGGAATAGGCGGCGCGCCCGTAGACCCCGCCACCGCGCTCGGCGGAGGCGCTGGAGATGTTGACGATGCGGCCCAGGCTGTGACGGCGGAACACCTTCACGGCCTCTCGGGTCACGAAGAACGTGCCATGGACGTTGACGTCGAAGACCCGCTTCCATTCCTCGGTGCTGACCTCGGTGAACGGTGTCGGCGAGGAGATGCCGGCGTTGTTGACCACGCCGACCAGCTGCGGGAGCTCCGCATCGATCCGGGCGACGGCCTCGACCACCTGCGCCTCGTCGGAGATGTCGACCCCGAGGCCGAGGGACGGGACGCCGTAGCGCTGTGTGATCTCCGCGGCGAGCGTCTCGGAGGCGGGGCCGTCGAGATCCATCACGGCGACGGCCCAGCCCTCGCGGGCGAGGCGGTGCGCGGTGGCACGGCCGATGCCCCGTTCGGAGGCGCCCCCTGTGACCAGGGCGGCCGGCTGCTCCGGGAAGTCGGCGGCGGGGTACGGGGTCACGGCCATGGGATGCTCCTGTGCACGAGCGAGAGGGCGGTCGACCGCCCCTCGCGACGGAATATAAAATATGATTCGAAGTGTACGGTCCGTTCCCCCTGCTTGTGAAGGAGATCCCATGGTCCCCACCCGGACATCCGTGATCGGCCTGGGCCCGATGGGGCATCCCCTCGCCGCGACCCTCCTGGCCGCCGGCGCCCCACCGATCGTGTGGAACCGCACCGCGCAGCGGGCCGACGATCTCGTCGCGGCCGGCGCGATCCGTGCGCACACCCCGGCGCAGGCCGCGGCCCCGGTGATCCTCTCCGTGCTCCCCGACGTGGCCCAGCTCCGCGAGCTCCTGGATGACGAGACGCTCGCAGCCTGGGGCGCCGCCGGAGCGCGCGTGGTCATCATGTCGACCAGCGGGCCCGATCAGGTGCGCGCGCTCGCCGAGGACCTCGCCCCAGCGGGCATCGCCGTCGTCGATGCCCCGATGTCCGGCGGCGTCGCCGGCGCGGAGGCCGGCACCCTGTCGATCATGGTGGGCGGTGCGGACGAGGACGTCGCCCTGGTGCGCCCCGTCCTCGAGCTGGTCGGCGGGACGGTCCTGCACCTGGGCGAGCTGGGCACCGGCTCGATCGCCAAGCTCTGCAACCAGATCGTGGTCGGCGGGACGCTCGCGGCGCTCGCCGAGGCCTTCGGTCTGGCTCGGCGCTCCGGCCTCGACGCCCAGCAGCTGGTGACCCTGCTGGAGGGAGGCCTCGCCCGCAGCGAAGTGCTGACGCAGAAGAAGCACAAGCTCCTGGACCGGGAGTACTCGCTCGGCGGGTCCGCCGACAACCAGGTCAAGGACCTCCGCTACGCGACCGCCGCCGGCGAGCGCGTCGGTCTGCCCGCCCAGCTCCTGCCCGCGCTTCTCACCCTGTACACCGAGACGGTCGAGAAGGGGCACGGCCAGGAGGACCACACCGTCGTCCAGGAGCTGTACCTGGATCCCGAGGACTGATCGCGCACCCCGGACCGATCACTCTCCACGGACCGATCCCGCACCACGGACGGCTCAGCACTCCACGAACTGCTCGGCGCGGGCTTCCGCGGCGGTGCAGGGCCGGATGGGCTCGAGGTCAGGGCAGCTCCAGCGCCCGCTCCGTCACGGCGCGCACGTGGTCGGCCATGGCCGCTCGGGCGGCGGCCGGGTCGGCCTCGGCGATGGCCGTCAGCACGCTGCGATGCTCCCGTACGGAGACCTCTGCGTCATCGACGCCGGCGTCACCGAATCGACGGAACC